>NZ_JBSGUQ010000016.1:9582-228391 GCF_053608005.1 Lentzea sp. NPDC055074 | reverse complement strand
AGGCGCGGGCGAGAGACCCGGAGGCGGTGCCGCCGCGACGCCCTCATACCGGGCGTATCCGGGCGTTGCGGCGGTGCCGCCTCCGGGTCCCTCGGTCGCCACTGTCGCCCAACGAGACTTGCAGGACAGCGCCTAGTTCGCAGGTCTAGGCCGCGGACGAGCTCCGCGCGCGAGACCGCTCCACCAGCGAGAGCAGCAGGCCTTCCTTGGTGGACCACGGGGAGATGTCCACGACGTCGTGGCCCGAGACCTTCATCAGCCCCTCCGCGACCACCGCGCCCGCCAGCGACTGCTGGGCCCGGTGGCGGGAGATCCCCGGCAACGCCGCGCGTTCGCGGACCGAGAGCTTCGCGAGCCGCGGGATCCACTTCTCCAGGTCCTTGAGCCGCAACTGCCGCGGCGCGTAGGCGTCGCTGCGCGCCCCGGCGAGACGGGCGAGCTGTTCGAAGACCTTCGAGCAGCCGACCGCGCGAGCGCTCTCACCCCAGGGGAACGCGGTCGCGAGGCGTTGCGCGACCTCCAGCCTCAGGTCCGCGACGGTGAGCCCGGCGCGCGTCAAAGTCCTTGCCCCCAAAGGCAAGGACACCGCGCGTTCGGGTTCGGCGCCGGATCCGGCGGCCAGCTCGACGGTGCCGCCGCCGACGTCCAGCACGACCATCTGGCCTGCGCCCCAGCCGAACCAGTGCCGGGCCGCGGCGTACGAGAGGCGTGCCTCTTCCTTGCCGGACAACACCTTCAGCTCGACGCCGGTGCGTCTGGCGACCTTGCGCATGACCTCGTCGACGTTCGACGAGTCACGGACGGACGACGTGGCGAAGGGCAGGAACGGGACGTCGCCCGCCTTCTTGCGCGCGGCGAGCACCGCGGCGCAGAGCGACTCGACGCCGGCTCGGCTGATCGCCCCCTGGGAGTCCAGCTCCCGGTCGAGTCTCAGCCGCACCTTGTGGGACACGAGCGGACGCATCAGGTCTCGTTCCACGACGACCAGATGCGCGCTGAAGCACCCGACGTCCAGAACCCCGACCGCCATCCGCCACCTTCCTTCTACCAAGTCTTCTTTACCCCATCGGCTGCCATTGTGCGGACCTCAGCCCCCGATCGAGCAATCTTGACCCGATGAGATGCGTTACAGTCACCGAATGTCACTGGCAGAGATACCTTCCCGGCTCGAACGCGCCCTCGGCAAGGCGCAGTCCGGCGTAATCGTGCTGGCGGTGAACGGTCTCTCGTCGGACGTGGCCAAACAGTCGTGGTTGTCCGCCTCCACCTCCACGCTCTCCTCGACGGTGCCGTCGACGTCCGCGACGGCGTTGCTGACGGCGCTGACCGGGGTGCCGGCCGACGTCCACCGCGTACCGGGAACGGTGTACCGCAACGGGTCCGGGCTCGTGCACGCGATCAACGGCACGCCCGCGATCCCTGCTCTGCCGACCGTGCTGGAGCGCCACGGCGCGACGGTGCTGGCCCGCGAGCTCGACCACCTCGAGGGGACCTGGGCCCAGGCGCTGCTGCGCGGATGCGCCCGGATACCCGCGCCCGCCGCGCACAAACTGGCGGCGCAGTCGGAGGATCCGCCGTTGCTCGTCGCGAACGTCGTGGCCGACCTCGACAAGGCGCTCAAGGACGCGCGGTTCCTCTGGACGTACGTCAACATCGGCGAGCACGTGCGCCGCCACGGGTACGACGAGTCGGTGCACGAGGCCATGCTCCGTCTGGACGCGCACGCTTCCCGTTGGGCCGCACAGGGTTGGACCGTCGTGGCGCACTCCGACCACGGCATGGTCGCGGTCGAGCCGGATCCCGACCTCGTCGAGGCGTGGGACGCGATCGTCCGCGAGGAGTGCGTCATCCCCTCCGGCGGCGCGGGCCGCCTGCGCTGGCTCTACCCGAAGCCGGACCGGCTGGAGGCCGTTTTCGACCGCGTGGCAACGGTTCTGGGCGACTCGGCGACGGTGCACCACGCCACCGATCTCGGTCTGCCGCAGCCCGAGGCCGGCCCTGTCGTCGCGGTGGCCGCGTCCCCGCGCTTCCCCGTGCCGGACCCGACGGTGCGCTACGAGCACGGCGGTCTGAGCCGCGACGAGATCGACGTCCCCTTCGCCGTCTGGCAAGCCGTACAGTGAGTGTGTGCACGTCGAATTCTCCACCACCATAAGGGAAATCGATTCTGCCGATTGGAATGCCGTGGTGCACCGAGCGGGTGCACCGGTGTTCTACGAACACGCGTACATCAGTGCCTACGAACAGACGCCGCTGACGGCCGTCGAGTCGTTCGCGTACTTCGTCGCGCGAGACGGTGACAGGGCGGTCGCCGTCATGCCGGCCTACGTCCAGAAGGCCGCGAACCCGTTGCGACGCCTGCACGAGGTCTACCCCGAGGCGGTCGGCGAGCCGGCGTTGCTCAGCCACACGTGGCACTGCTACGACGCGCACGTGCCCGCCACCGCGGAGGTGTTGCCGCGGCTGCTGGACGCGATGATGCGCACGGCGTCGATGCTCGGCGTGCCGTGGTGCGGGTTCATGAACGTCCAACGCGGAGACGCGCTCTCACAGGCACTGCGCGCGGCCGGTCTGCCCGCGCGCCACCTGTCGGACCGGTGGGTCACCGGCCTCAGCACCTACGAGCGCTACCTCGCGAGCCTGAGCCTGCGCGCCAGAGCGAACCTCCGGCGCAACGAGCGAAGATCGAAGGAGGCCGGCGTCACCATCGAGGCCCTGCCCGTCGACCACGCCTCGCTCGACGAGATCACCCTGCTGTGCGTCAAGACCGCCAGCCGCTTCGAGAACACCGGGTACTACCCGGGCACCACCTTCGGGAAGTTCGTGACCGCGCTCGGCGATCTCGCGCACGTGATCGAGGTGCGCCAGCACGGCAAGCTCGTCGCGGCGGGCGTGTGCCTCACCGACGCCACCCGCTTCCACACCTGGACCTGCGGCGTCGACTACGCCGTCGAAGGCGGCTACAGCCCGTACGGCGCGTTGTTCGCCGAGTCCGTCCGGCTCGCGATCCGCCTGGGCAAGTCGACACTTGAGGGCGGCCGGGGCAACGCCGCGTTCAAGCGCCGCCACGGCCTGAGCCCCCGCCATTTGGACGCAGTTCTGCTCCGCACCTGAACCGCGCATTGTTCATCCTTGTGAACAATTCTTTTTACAACGTCGGATTCCAGCGGGTTCATGTACATGATCCGCCCCTTCAAGCCGGTCAGCAGCCTGACGCAAGGTGCAGGAACCAATTTTTGACGCACCTTTACACGCGCTGATCAGATCTGGCAGGGTGACCGCCGGGCGCAAGGCGAAGAAAGGGACTGGACGGTCTCGTGAATCTGTCTCGACGCACCCTTCTGGCGTCCGCAGCGGCCACTCCCCTGCTCACCGGAGCAGGCGTGGCCATCGGTGCGGGAGAAGCCTCCGCTTCCCCCGCGAAGCTCCGTGCGGCCCTCGACTACGGCAACGCCAAGTTGAAGGCGGTCGCACCCGGCATCACCTCGTTCCCGGAGATCACCAGGGCCGAGAGGTGGACCTACGTCGCCGACGGCGGCTGGATCGGCGGTTTCTGGCCGGGAACCCTGTGGCTCGCGCACCTCGACAGCGGGGACGCGCAGTTCCGCGCGCTCGCCGAGGCCGCCAACGACCGGCTGGCTCCACGCCGGCTCCAGCCGCGCGACCACGACCTCGGGTTCCTCTTCTCCCCGTCCTGGGTCACCGCGTACCGGCTCACCGGCGACACGAAGTGGCGTGACGGCGCGATCGACGCCGCGAACACCCTGATCCAGCGCTGGAACGCCACCGGCAGGTTCATCCGCGCCTGGGGTGCTCTCGGCACTCCGGGCAACGCCGGTCGCGTCATCATCGACACGATGATGAACCTGGACCTGCTCGCGTTCGCCACCGAGCAGACCGGCGACCGCAAGTTTCTCGACATCGCGATCGCCCACGCCAGGACCACCCAGACGCACTTCGTGCGCGCGGACGGCTCGACCCCGCACGTGTTCGACTTCAACCCGGACACCGGCGCGGCCATCGGCCTGAACACCGTGCAGGGCTACAGCCCGACGTCGTGCTGGGCGCGCGGCCAGGCGTGGGGCATCTACGGCTTCACGACGATGTACCGGCGCACGGGCCTGCGCGAGTTCCGCGACACCGCGCGCAAGCTGTCCGACTACGCGCTGTCGGTGCTCACTCCGGACGGCGTGCCGGTGTGGGACTACCGCTCGCCGTTGGGCGTCAACGACATCAAGGACTCGTCGGCGGGCGCGATCATGGCGTGCGGCCTGCTCGACCTGGCGAAGGTCACCGGCACCACCCGCTACCACGACCGGGCGCTGAAGATCCTCGACGGCCTGGTGAGCACCTGTCTCACCACCAGGTCCACGCGGGCCGAGGCGATCCTGGCCCGCGGCACGCGCAACCGCCCGTCCGAGGACGGCGTGGAGATCTCGCTGCCGTACGGCGACTACTACCTGTACGAGGCGATCCTGCGGGTGCTCAAGCCCGCGCAGATCGCGAAGGCCATCGGCCTGTAAGGCCCTTACTGCTCGACCACCTTCGCCGTCGGCCCGTCGCTCCAGGTCGCTTCCAGCCTGGACAACCGGCCGGCGGCGTTGCGGAAGTTCACCACCAGCGGCCCGCCGGGCTGCTCCACCGACACCGAGTACCCGTCCGCCGGTGTGGCCGACAGCGCCTGCACCCCCTGCGGCCGGTAGCGGACGACCACGTCCCCTCCGCGCAGGTTGAACGCGTGGACGTACGAACCGTCCGCCTGCCATTCCCCCTGCGGAGATTGAGCCGAGGTGGGACGCGCATCCGTACTACTGGGAGGAACCGGAACTGTCGTAGTGACCACAGGAGGCCTGGTGGAAGAAGGCGTGACAGGTGGCGGGGTGTCGATCGAGGCACCGGTCTCGGGCACCGGGACGGTGAGCGAGGTGATGGTCGGCATCGGCAGCACCGCGGAGCTCGTCGTGGACCCCACGGCGGCGACCGGTGCGGGTTCCATCGCCCATCGGATGCCGAACCACGACAGGCCGACGGCGACCGCGGTCACCACCGCCCAGGCGACCAGGTATCCGACGGACCGTCTCACTGCGGCAATCCTCCCGTAGCGGCTCATGGCATCAGTACTGCTGGTCGAAGACGACCCGGTGGTGCGGGCGGCGGTCACGCGCGCCCTCACCGGCCAGGGCCACATCGTGCACGGTGTCGCGCTCGCGATCGAGGCTTTGCGCGAAGTCACCGCGAACAGCTACGACGTCGTGGTGCTCGATCTCGGGCTCCCCGACCTCGACGGCGGTGACGCGCTGCGGATGATCCGAGGCGTCACGAACACCCCGGTGGTCATCGCGACCGCCCGCGACGACGAGGCCGGGATCGTCCGGCTGCTCAACGCGGGCGCCGACGACTACCTCGTCAAACCCTTCTCCAGCGAGCACCTCGAAGCCCGCCTGCAGGCCGTGCTGCGGCGCGCCCGCGACAGCAAGCAGCTCGTCATCGGAGGCCTGGAGATCAACGTGGACCTCCGCAGGGCCTCTGTGGACGGCCAGGAGCTCTCCTTGACGCACAAGGAGTTCGAGCTGCTCTCCTACCTCGCGGCACGGCAGGGGGAAGTGGTGCCGCGGGCGGAGATCCTGTCGAGCCTGTGGCCGTCCCACCGGGACGACCAGACGCTCGACGTCCATCTGTCCTGGCTGCGCCGCAAACTCGGTGAGCGGGCAGCGCAGCCCCGTTATCTGCACACCGTGCGAGGAGTCGGCGTGCGTCTGGTCGACCCCAGATGAGGCGTTCACTGGTGCTGGTCGCTCTCGCGGCGACCAGCATGGTGGCGCTGGCGTTCCTGATCCCGCTGGCGATCATCGTGAAGAACTCCGCGTACACCCGCGCGCTGAGCGAGGCGGAGAAGCAGGCCAACGCGATGACTCCGGCGTTGCTGATCACCCGCAAGGCGCCGGAGATCCGCCAGGCGATCAGGTTCACCCGGTACGGCGGTCAGCAGCGGCTGGCGGTGCACGTCAGCACCCCGGTCGGCACGTACGGCTACTCGCACATCACCGCGGCGGACCTGCAGGAGGCGCAGCGGCTCGCGACGGCGTCCACGGTCGAGAGGCCCGACGGCGTGGCCTACCTGCAACCGCTCGCCACCAGCGAGAACGGGATCGTGATCGTCGAGGCGTTCGTGCCCCACGAGCAGCTCACCCAGGGCGTCGTCCGCACCTGGGGGGTGCTCGCCGGCGTCGCGGTCGGCCTGGTCGCCGGGTCGGTGCTGGTCGCCGACCGGCTGGGCGCGCGGGCCGTCCGGGCCACCCGGACGCTGGCCGAGGGCGCGCGCCGGATGGGCCAGGGTGACCTGTCGGCGCGGGTCCCGGTGAAGGGGCCACCCGAGTTCAAGGAGGTCGCCAAGGCCTTCAACTCCATGGCCGAGCGCGTCCGGCACCTGCTCGCCGCCGAACGCGAGGTGGTCGCCGACCTCTCGCACCGCCTCAGAACCCCTCTCACGGCCCTTCTCCTGGACGCGGACACCCTCGGGCAGGGTCTGGGGGCGGACCGGGTCCGAGAGGCCGTCCAGGGCCTCGAGAGGGAGGTCGACGAGATCATCAAGGCCGCGCGGTCCGGCCTGCAGCCCGACGACAGCGGCGCCGACGCGGCGGAGGTCGTGCGCGACCGGCTGGTGTTCTGGTCCGCGCTCGCCGACGACCAGGAGCGGCCCTGGACCGTGCGGGGTGCCGACAAGCCCGCTCCCGTGCCGTTGTCCCGCTCCGACCTCGCGGCCGCGCTCGACGCGTTGCTCGGCAACGTCTTCCGCTACACGCAAGAGGGCACGCGGTTCGCCGTGACGCTCGTGCACCAGGCCGACCTGGTGGCGCTGGTGGTCGAGGACGCCGGTCCCGGCATCGCGGACACCGAACGGGCGGTGCGGCGGGGTTCCAGCGGGGGTGGTTCCACCGGGCTGGGGCTCGACATCGCCCGCCGTGCCGCGCAGAGCACGGGAGGGTCTCTCCACGTCGACCGCGGGCCGTTGGGCGGTGCACGCGTGCAATTGAGGCTCCGGAGGCTCTGAAGGGGCGCGGGGGCCGGCAGGACGAACACCGCCGGCGGCGCGGACCGTGGGACGGGTCCAGCGCCGCCGGCGGGCACCGGCCGGCTGCGCGGCACCGCTGCCGCACCACCGAGTCCCGAGCAGGAGGGAGGAACCCGATGAGCAGTGCGCGCTTGCCTTCCCACACCGGTGAAACGAGGTGGATCAGCCGGGGCTCTCGGCGCCTGGTGTGGGGACCGGCGTATTCAGTGGGTCTGGGATCGTTTTTGTGATCTGACATGAAGTTAGCCGACCACTGATCGCCGCCAATCCCCCGTTCAGACGATTAATCCGTTTTAAATATCTTTAAGTTCGCCCGGCCGGCCGTCCGCGACTTAACGCAATTCAAGGCGACGTCGTCCGCACATTCGAAAAGCGACTCATACCTTCGACGCGGTTGAGGATCGCGCCTGGCTCCGCGAGAACTGCTGAACCTGCGCGCGCACCACCCGCAGGGCTTCACGCCCATCACCACTTCGCCGGTTCTTCGTCGACGGACTCGAGCACGCACGAGACCGAGGTCTCGGAGAGGGGGTTCGCGCGGCACAGTCCGGCACCTGAACGTGAACGCCGAGGTGCGTGCTTTCACGAACTCGGGGCACCAGTCGGCGATCATGTCGACGGATTCCACGGAAGGGAGCATCGGCACCGCCACCGGTTCGCCCGGAAGCGATGCTGACCCGAAATGATCACGGAGTGGGCCCAACGCTATACTCAGAGTGAGCACTGAGCCCTGTCTTCGTGACCCACACGTGACTTTTGACGGGTGAGTCAACCGGGCCATTGCTTCCCGCGTATACCCATGTAGATTCCCGCACACCGTGACGGCCATTCGGGTGACTGTCACGGACTCGCGCGCCGGACGCGAAACGGAGGCAGCATGCAGGCGAACGCCCAGACCGCCCAGGTCGACGACCTGACACTCATCGCGCTGCCCACCGCGGTGAACTGCGCGGATCTGTTCGTGCGCTTCACCCTCGGTGAATGGCGCCTGCGCAACATGACCGCGGAGTGCTCGGCCGTCGCTTGCGCGCTGGTCGAAGCCGCCATCGAGTCAGCCGACCCCAAGACGTCGCGGCTGATCACGCTGCGACTGCGACTGAGCGGCGACTACCTCGTCGTCGAGCTGGAGGCAGCCAGGTTCATCATGCCGCCCACCTCCCCTGACCTGCGCACCGGCGAGCTCCAGCTCGGCGGTGGCATCAAGCTGATCTGGTGCGAGATGCAGCTGCCGACGGGCGTGAACGCCAACGCCGTGCCGCTTCCTCGCCGCGAGAAGCGCCGTTCCCCCGCCGCCGAGGCGCTGGGCGACGAGCCGGACGTCGATCCCGAGCTCATCCAGCGCATCCTGTTCGGGCTCGGTGGCTCGATGGGCAACGGCCACCAGCGCTGACCCCGCTTCACCACAAAGGCGCATCCAGCCGCGGATGCGCCTTTGTCGTGTGCGCGCTCTCACCGCAGTGGACGCTTCACCTATAGGTTCTGCCAGCTAGAAATAACCGATTCCGGTCGGGCCTGGACTTCGGTTAACGCACGGATTCCGGCGACATTTTTCGGCTGCCGCTCCCGCAATGTTGCTCTGGTTGGCGGACGGTTCGTGAACACCCTTTCCGATACGGTCTCGTACCACGCCGCCCGAACTGTCCCCGCACATTCGGAGAGGCGTCCCATGATTTCCACGCTGGCCGCAGCCGCACTGGCTCTGTCCACCCTCGTCGTTCCCCCGGCCGCGGACCCGCCCCCGCCGGGCCAGATCACCATCGACGTCGTCACCGTCAACGGCTCGGGCTGCCGCGCCGGCACGGCCGCCATCGCCGTCTCCCCCGACAACAAGGCGTTCACGGTCACCTACAGCGACTACCTGGCGCAGATCGGGCCCCAGTCGCTGCCGACCGATTTCCGCAAGAACTGCCAGCTGAACCTCAAGGTCAACGTCCCCGGCGGATTCACCTACGGCATCGCGCAGGCCGACTACAGAGGTTTCGCCCACCTCGAAAAGGGCGCGAAGGGCACGCAGAAGGCGAGCTACTACTTCCAGGGAATGTCGGACAACGACCAGCGGTCCAAGACGTGGACCGGCGCGCTGAGCGACGACTGGCAGGTCACGCACAAGACCGACGTCGCCTCGATCATCTACCACCCGTGCGGGGCGAAGAGGAACTTCAACATCAACACGGAGCTGCGGGTGGACAAGGGCACGTCCGACCCGAAGAAGACCAGCTTCATGGCGATGGACTCGACGGACGGGTCGATCGAGACGATCTACCACTTCTCGTGGAAGAAGTGCCCGAAGTAGGTACGTGAACGCGCCCTCGCACGGCAAGGCCGGAGCCCAGGAGGCACGGGCTCCGGCCTTGCCGTTCCCGTTCGATCAGCCGAGGATCTCGTCGAGCGCGGCCTCGTACTCCTGGGCCTGCGTCGGCGGCAGCTCCTTGGACACCCGCAGCAGCACACCCCCGACCACGTGGCCGTACCCGGCGAGCATCGGCATCTGCTTGCCGAACTGCTGGATGTACTCCATCCGCGCCTTGGCCCCCGCCTCGCCGGGATGTAGCCGTTCGGTCTCCGAGCTGCTTGTTCAGATCGTCCTCAGCGCGGCCTGAGGCACGGGCCGGCTCTCGGCGGGCGCCACCGGGGCAGCGGCGGCGCGGTTCGTGACGGACGGGCCGGTGCCCGTCTGGGCCGGGGACCCGCACCCGGAACCTCCTCGCAGGCACGCGACCAACAGGGCGAGCCGCGCCCAGTCCAGGAACACGGCAAGGCCGGAGCCCAGGAGGCATGGGCTCCGGCCTTGCCGGTCGACACGATCCCGAAAGACCTCAGATGTTCTGGTTCGCGAACCCCTTGGTGGCGATCTTCGACAACATCCCCTGCCACACCGAGGTGCTGGTGTGCGGGTCACCGGTCACCCCGAGCGCCGACTTGAGGCCGTTGAACGCGCTCGTCGTGGCAGGTCCCCAGATGCCGTCGATCGCGAGGCCCGAGCCGCGGAAGTTGTTGCAGGTGCCCTGGACGAACTTCGTGTCCGCCTCGGAGTCCTTGAGCACGCGGACCGGCATGCCGCCGAAGTCGGCGTGGATGTGGTCGCGGTGGTCGGCGTTGTACCAGCCGTCGAGCACGTAGCGGAACCGGCGGCGGCACACGGCTTCCGTTGCGAGGTAACGCTTGCGCAGGGCCGCGGTGCTCGAGGCGTGGTGCTGGTCGAGCGGCGAGGTGACGTTGCCGTTGGACCAGCGGACGTGGTCGAGGTCCATCGCGGTGCCGGCGCCGTGCTGGCCCGCCTTGTTGACATAGAAGCCCGCCGAGACGATGTAGCTGATCGAGCCGTAGCTCGACGAGAGCGAACGCAGGTCGCGCACCCAGGCGACGAGGGCATTGTAGAACGCGTCGGTGGCCTGCCAGTTGCGCGCGGTGGTGTTGCCGCGGTTGGAGCGCCAGTAGTAGACGGGCGTGCCGTCGATCTTCTGGAACGTCATCATGGCCAGCGCGCCGACCTCGGCGGCCTCGATCTCCGCGGGCGTGTGCTGGTCGGCGGGCGTGGGGGCGGCACCGGCCAGCCCCGGTGCGATGGTGGACAGGCCGGCGAGACCGGCGACGGCCGCCGCGCCCGTGACGAAGCCGCGCCTGGTGACGTTGTTCTCGAACACCCCAGTACTCCCTCTGCGTCCAAGCCGGAGGCGGCAGGGTGAAGGCCTGTCTCACTTACCGGCCCGAGGGAGTCTAGGGATGTCGTTCGAACGGCGGAATCGCGCCTGACCTGGCTTTTTCCTTTGCCTTTACCGGTGGCGCGCGGTCAGCGGACGGGGCCGAGCACGCGGGTCAGGCTCTTCTCGGTGTCCGTGCCCAGCTTCTCCAGCGCGAGCTTCGCGACCGGGGCGCCGAACTTCGCGAGACCGTTGAACTCGACGTGCGCGCGGTACGCGATCCTGGCGGTGCCGGGCGTGTCGCCCGCGCTGATCGTGATGTCGTCGGTCGAGGTGGCGGTGTCGTTGCGTCCCACGAACTGCAGCCCGCTCGCGTCGTCGCGGGTCAGCTCGTAGACGAGCTCGGTCTTGCGGCCGAGGAACGACGACACGTTGCGCCAGCGCGACCCGACCTCGACCGGGCCGTCGTCGAGACGCGTGCACGACACGGTGCCTGGGTCCCACTGCTCGGCACGGGAGAAGTCGCGCAGGTACTCGATGACGCCCTCGGGCGTGGAGGCGACGGTGAAGGTGCGCTCGACGTCCACACCGGACACGTGCGGCGAGTTGAACGTCTGCGGTGCCAGGCGCAGCCGGTACTGGTCGAGGAGCTCGGCCTGGCTCGCGGCGCGGTGCTGCAGCCGCTCGAGGCGCGTGTCGTCGAAGCTGCCGAGCTTGCGCAGCGTCCGCCACAGCGCGGTCTTGCCCTCGATGCCGACGCGCAGGGTCTCCAGTTCGAGGACGTCGCTCAACGGCGAACGACCGAGCACCCTGCCGTTGAACTTCAGCCTGCCCGCTTTCTCGGTGAGCCAGCCGATCGCCTCCTTGTGGGGACGCGGCTCGACGCCGGTCTCGCGCATGAGGTCGAGCAGCTCCTTGCGGTCCGCTTCGACGTCGTCCGCCAGAACGCGCAGCTCAGGATGGATGCGGCTGGTGCGACGGGCGAGCTCGGTGCTCGCCATCGCCCCGGCCAGGTGGTCGTTGAGGTAGATGCCCAGCAGCTCGATGTTCACGCCGTCCGGTTACCCCTGGCCAAACCTCTACCGCCGTTCCAGCGCCCGCATCGGCTCCAGGATGATCGGCTGCGTGCGGCGGCCCGTGACCAGGTTCCACGCCCACTGCGTCACCACCGCGGCCCGGTTGCGCCACCCGACGAGGAACGCGATGTGCACGACCGCCCACGCCGCCTTGCCGATGATCCCCTTCAGGCGCAGCTTCTTGATGTCCGCGACGGCGTCACCGGGCGAGATCGTGGCCATCGTGCCGAGGTCGAGGTACCGGAACGGCTTGGCCCGGCGCCCCTGCAGACGTGCCTTGATGACGCGGGCGACGTGGTGGCCCTCCTGCAGCGCGGGCTCGGCGATGCCCGGCAGGTCGTTCAGGTTCACCATGTCGCCGATGGCGAAGACGTCGTCGGTGACCGAGCAGTCGGCGGGGTTCACCCGGATCCGGCCCTTGCGGTCGGTCTCGGTGCCGGTCGCCTCGGCGAGCTGACGTGCCAGCGGCGAGGCCTGCACCCCGGCCGCCCAGATGATCGTCCGCGCCTCGACCCGGTCCCCCTCCTTGGTGGTCAGGCCCTCCGCGTCGATGGACTCGACCGTGGCGTTCGTCATCACGGTGACCCCCAGCCGTTCCAGCTTCACCCGCGCGTGCTCGCGCAGTTCGGCGGAGAACGGTGGCAGCACGTGCGGCACGGCGTCCATCAGCGTGATGCGGACGTCCCGCGGGTCGATGTCCCGGAACTGCCCCTTCAACGCCCTGCGCACGAGGTCCGCGAGCTGCCCGGCCAGCTCGACGCCGGTCGGACCCGCCCCCACGACCGCGAACGACAGCCACTGCTTCGGGTCCTCGGACGCCACCGCCGTCTCGAACGCCCGCAGGAGCTTCGAACGCAGGTCGACGGCCTGTTCGAGGGTCTTCATCGGCGGCGCGTGCTCGACCCACTCGTCGTGCCCGAAGTAGCTGTCCCGCGACCCCGCCGCCACGACCAGCGTGTCGTACGCGATCTGCCGCGACCGGCCGTCGGGGAGGTCGACGTGGACGTGCTTGGCGGCCGTGTCGAAGCCGGTCACCTCGCCCAGCAGGACGTGCGCGTTGCGTTGTTTGCGCAGGATCGCCCGGAACGCCGGCGCGATGTCTCCCGCGGGCAGCAACGCCGTCGCCACCTGGTAGAGCAGCGGCTGGAACAGGTGGTGGTTGGTGCGGTCGATCAGCGTGACCTCGGCGTCCGCGCGCTTCAGTCCGCGCACGACCCCCAGACCGCCGAACCCGCCTCCGACGACTACTACCCGATGCTTGCCCATGCCTGTCGCATACCCGCTGACGGCGGTACCTATCCGGCCGACCGGCCGCATACCCGTCCCGAACGGGGGTATCCGCCGCCATGACCACCACCGCTGACCAGTCGCTCTGGCTCGCCGCGCTCCCGGCGACCCCTCGCCCGCCGCTCACCGGCGGGCACACCTACGACGTGGCCGTGGTCGGTGGCGGCATCACGGGCCTGACCACGGCGGTGCTGCTCAAGCGCCGGGGTCTGCGCGTGGTCGTGCTGGAGGCCGACCGGGTGGCCTCGGGCGTGTCCGGCAACAACACCGCCAAGGTCACCGCCCTGCAGTCCACCGTGTACTCCCAGATCCGCCGCACCCACGGCCTGGCCGCCACCACCGACTACGCCGCCGCGTCCGTGGCGGCCGTGGCCCAAGTCGGCGAACTGGCGAAGGGGATCGACTGCGACCTGCGCCGGTCCCCCGCCGTCACCTACGCCTACTCCGAGTCCGAGGTGCGCGACGTCGACAACGAGCTGATCGCGGCCCGTCAGGCCGGGCTCCCGGTGCGCGACGCGAAGAACGTCGACCTGCCGTTCGAGGTGCACGCGGCGGTCTGGCTCGACGACCAGATCTGCCTGCACCCCGTGAAGTACCTGCAGGGGCTCGCGGCCGAGGTCGACGGCGACGGCAGCCTGGTGTGCGAGCACAGCCGCGTGCTGGACGTGAGCGGCAACCGGGTGTCCACCGCGGACGGTCACGTCGACGCCGAGAAGATCGTGATCGCGACGCACTACCCGACGCTGGACCGGGGTCTGTACTTCCCGCGCCTCGAACTCACGCGCGCCTACTGCATCGCCGCCCGCGTCCACGCGCCGACGCAGGCGCTCGCCATCAGCACCGGCAGCCCGTCGTGGTCCATCTCGGCGTACGAGGACAAGCTGATCCTCGCCGGGCAGAGCCACCCGACCGGCAAGGCCGCCGTGGAACCGTTCCGCAGGCTGGAGGACTTCGCCCGCCGGCACTGGCAGGTCGAGGAGATCACGCACCGCTGGTCGGCGCAGGACCCGACGGCCTACGACCACCTGCCGATGATCGGCAGCTACACGCCGGGCAACAGCACGGTCTTCACCGCGACCGGGTACATGAAGTGGGGACTGACCAGTGGCACGTTCGCGGCGTCGCTGCTCGCGGACCTGGTGACGGACAAGCCGAACGCGCTCGCGGAGCGGTTCAGCCCGCACCGGCTGTCGCTGAAGTCGTTGCCGGCACTGGTGAAGAAGAACGCCGAGGTCGCGGTGGAGATGGTCGGCGACCGGATCGTCCCCGCCGACGCGACGTCCAGCGAGAACCTGAAGCCCGGCCACGCCCACGTCATCCGGGACGGTCTGGGCAAGACCGGCGTCTACCGCGACGACGACGGCAAGCTGCACGGCGTCTCGATGCGCTGCACGCACCTCGGCTGCCTCGTCCGGTTCAACGCCGCCGAGCGCAGCTGGGACTGCCCGTGCCACGGCTCGCGCTTCGACGTCGACGGCGAGGTGCTGGAGGGACCGGCGACCCGGCCCCTCCCCCGCAAGGAAGCGCGCTAGCGCCGTGGTTCGGGAGGGTGCCGGGTGAATTCACGGTCAGACGGGTGCATCGCGGTGCCCTGCTGAGCGTGAGTTGCCCAGCCGACGTCCCGTACCACGGCGCTAGCGGTGTGGCTCGGAACGTTGCCGGGGAATTCGCGGTCAGACGGGTGCATCGTGGTGTCGCCCCCACGTCCTCGTACTGGTGGTACGGGGACGTGGGGGGCGGCGGCGCGAGGTGCCCTGCTGAGCGTGGATCACCTCGCCGACGTTCCGAGTCGCGCCACTAACTCTTGGCCACCAGGGTGAGCACGTCGTACTTCGCGACGGACTCGCCCTTCTGGTTCGTGACGTCCGAGTCCCAGCGGACCTCGCCGTACTCCTGGTCCTCGCGCGGCGTGATCTGCTTGACGGTCAGCGTCACCGTCAGCTGGTCGCCGGGGAACGTCGGCGTGACGAACCGGAGGTTCTCCAGGCCGTAGTTCGCCAGCACGGGGCCGGGCTCGGGCGAGACGAAGAGGCCTGCCGCGAACGACACCACGAGGTAGCCGTGCGCGACGCGGCCGCCGAAGAACGGGTTCGCGGCGGCGGCTTCCTCGTCCATGTGCGCGTAGAACGTGTCGCCGGTGAACGACGCGAAGTGCTCGATGTCCTCCAGCGTCACCTCGCGCGGGCCCGCCACGACGGTGTCACCGATCTTCAGCTCGGCCAGCGTCTTGCGGAACGGGTGCACGGCGTCTTCGTTGCGAGGCGCGCCGGTGACCCAGCGGTTCGTGATGGCGCCCAACGTGCGTGGGCTGCCCTGCACGGCCGTGCGCTGCATGTGGTGCATCACGCCGCGCATGCCGCCCATCTCCTCGCCACCACCGGCGCGGCCGGGGCCACCGTGCACGAGCATCGGCAGCGGGGAGCCGTGCCCGGTCGACTCGGCGGCGTCCTCGCGGTCGAGCACGAGCAACCGGCCGTGCCACGGTGCCGCACCGATCACGACGTCGCGCACGAAGTCCGTGTCCGCGGAGACGATCGAGCCGACCAGCGACCCGGCACCGCGCGCGGCCAGCGTCACCACGTCGTCCACGGAGGTGTACGGCATCAGCGTCGACACCGGCCCGAACGCCTCGACCTCGTGCGGCTGCACGGCGTCCGCGGCGGCGCGCAGCAGCATCGGCGACATGAACGCGCCGCGCTCGGCATCCGCGTCCACAAGAGACAGAGCGCCGTCGCCGTAGACGACCGAGGCGTTCTCGCGCAACGCCTTCAGCGACCGGCGGACCTCCTCGCGCTGCTCCAGCCCGGCCAGCGCGCCCATCTTCACGGACTTGTCCGCGGGGTTGCCGATCACGACCTCGGCCAGCTTCGCCGACGTCGCCTCGGCCACCGCGTCCATCAGCGACTCGGGCACGAGCGCGCGGCGGATCGCCGTGCACTTCTGCCCGGCCTTGGTCGTCATCTCCGAGACCAGCTGCCCGACGAACAGGTCGAACTCGGGCGTGCCCGGCTGGGCGTCCGGACCGAGGATCGAGCAGTTCAGCGAGTCGGCCTCGGCGTTGAACCGCACCGACGACCGGATCACGGCCTGGTGCGTGCGCAGGTGCTGGGCCGTCGACGCGGAGCCGGTGAACCCGACCAGGTCCTGCGGCGTGAGGTGGTCGAGCAGGTCACCCGCCGAGCCGCAGACCAGCTGCAGCGACCCCTCGGGCAGCAGGCCGGAGGCGAGCATCAGCTCGACCATCTTCTCGGTCACGTACGCCGTCTGGGACGCGGGCTTGATCAGCGACGGCACCCCGGCGATGAACGCGGGCGCGAACTTCTCCAGAGGCCCCCACATGGGGAAGTTGTAGGCGTTGATCTGCACCGCGACGCCTCGCAGCGGCGTGCAGATGTGCTGGCCGACGAACGTGCCGCCGCGCCCGAGCGGCTCGACCGGCCCGTCGACGTAGACCTTGTCGTTCGGCAGCTCGCGCTTGGCCTTGGACGCGTACCCGAGCAGCACGCCGAAGCCGCCGTCGATGTCGATCCACGAGTCGGACTTCGTCGCGCCCGAACGGGCGGACAGCGCGTACAGCTCGGCCTTGTGCTCCTTGAGGTAGAGCCCGACGGCCTTCAGCAGCTGCGCGCGCTGGTGGAAGGTCAGCTCGCGCAACGCGGGCCCGCCGACCTCGCGCCCGTACCGCAGCGCCGCCCCCATGTCGACGCCCGCCGACGAGATCCGGGCGATCTCCTCGCCCGTCACGGCGTCGTGCAACGGCGCGCCCTCCACCGAGGGCGTGTGCCACCCACCCGACACGTAGCTGCGCAGCAAGCTCATCGAGCCAACCCTTCTCGCTGGGCGCTGGATCCTCAGCGACCCGACCACCCGGCAACGTATCAGCCGCCGGGTAGCGTCGGCGGGCGTGAAGGCTCTGCTCACCACGCTCGGAGACCTGCTCGCGCGGAAGGCCCCTCACCAGCACTCGACGCTGCGGCCGGGCACCTCGGACCTCGGCCCGCTGACGGCGAGGCTGCCCGTGCCGCCGCACCCCGACCTGGTCGCGTTGTGGGAGTGGCACGACGGCGTCGACCACCGCGTTCCGGACCCGTTCGAGATCGCGTCGTCCTGCGCCTTCACGGACGTGAGCACCGCCGCGCGGACGTGGGACGAGCAGCAGGCGATGCGAGAGGCGTACCCGGACGCGCCGTGGCGGCCGGAGTGGGTGCCGATCGGCTCGGACGGGTGCGGTGGCCTGCTGGTGGTCGACCACACGCCCGCGTCCGGCTTCCGCGTGTTCAAGGCGTTCGCGGAGGCGGGCGACTTCGTGCACGTCGTGGCCGAGTCGCCCCGCGCCATGGTCACCGATCTCGTCGCCCGCCTCCGCGACGACGTGCCGGCCGACCCGATCTCGCGGTACGACCAGCGCTACCCGTTCGGCTAGCGGGCCAGCGCGCCCAGCAGCACCGGCGCCACCTCCGGGCGGCACACCAGCAGGTTCTCGGACCGGGGGTCGGCGGAGCGGTACTCCACCGGGCTCCCGTCGAGGTGCGACGTGTGCGCGCCGCACGCACGGGCGACGGCGACCGGGGCCGCGCTGTCCCACTGGTACTGGCCCCCGTCGTGGACGTACGCGTCGACACGGCCGGTGCACACCGCGACGGCCTTGACCCCGGCCGAGCCCATCGGCACGAGCTCGACGTCGAGCACCTCGGCCAGCTCGTCCACCAGTGGTGGGCGGTGGCTGCGGCTCACGGCCACCCGCAGCCGTTCCGCACGAGCCCCGGGCAACGGTGTGGGAGCGGCGGTGCTGTGCGTCTCGCCGGAGGAGAGGGCCACGGCACCGGCGGTGAGCTCTCCTGCGTCGGTGAGGGCGACGTGGACGGCCCAGTCGTCACGGGAGCGGTCGCAGTACTCGCGGGTGCCGTCCAGCGGGTCGATGATCCACAGACGGCCGGTGCGGGCGTCCGGCGTGACGGGGTCGCCCTCCTCGGACAGGACGGCGTCGTCCGGGCGTTGCCTCGCCAGCTCCTCGACGAGGAGGTGGTGCGCCCTGCGGTCGCCCTCCCGGCCGAGTTCGGGACCGGAGGCGTGCTCGGATCGTATGCGTGCCAGCAGATCGCGGGCGGCGGAGGCGAGAGTGGACGCGAGAGTGTGGTCGTCCACTGTGGTCAGTCCTGAACGGTGAGGACGACGTGGTCGCCGTCGACCTCGAACCGCGTGTGCGAGAGGTCGGGCACGACGATGTCCGCGTCGAGGTCCGCGCCGATGCCCAGGGTCGTGCAGCCCGCCGCACGGCCGGAGGCGAGACCGGACGCGGTGTCCTCGACGGCGAGACAGCGCCGTGGGTCCGCGCCCAGTTGTTCGGCCGCGTTCAGGTACGGCACGGGTGAGGGCTTGCCGTGGTCCACGTCGTCGGCGGTCACGAGGACCTCGGTCTCCGGGAGGCCGGCCGCGGCGGTGCGGGCGGTCGTGACGTCCCGCGTGGAGGAGGTCACGATGGCCTTCATCGGGCCCGCGGCGCTGGTCGCGTCCAGGGCGCCCGGCAGCACGACGACGCCGTCGAGGTCGTGGGTGGCGATGTGGGTGTAGTGCTCCAGGCCCTGGGAGTGGCGGTCGGGCGGCAGCAGCGCGGCGACGATGTCCCTGGCGGGCTTGCCTTCCGTGCCGGCGAGCCGGGCCGGGTCGACGCCCTCCTCCTCGGCCCAGCGGTGCCAGGCCCGCCGGACGGCCTCCGTCGAGTCGATCAGGGTGCCGTCGAGGTCGAACAGCACCGCGTCGAATTCCAGTCGCATGGTCATCCCTTCGCTGTGGTGGTCACGAGTTCGCGCTGTTTGACGTACCGGACCAGCAGGATCACGAAGCCGAGCGCGGCGAGGCCGAGCACACCGCCCAGCACCGCGACGCCGGGCAGGCCCGCCTGGTCGAGGGCGATGCCGCCGAGACCGGCGCCCGCGACGATCCCGATGTTGAAGGCCGACACGGCGAACGACACGGCGAGCTCACCGCCCTCACCGGCGGCCTGGAAGAGCGCGGCCTGCACGGCGGGGACGAACGACCACGCCGCGAGCTGCCAGACGACCACCAGCGCGATGGTCTGGGGCGTGTCGGTGGACAGGGGCAGCACCGCGAGCAGTGCCACGGCGGTGATAGCGGCGGTGATCAGCAGCGTCCTGCGGGAGTCGGAGTCCGCGCCCCTGCCGCCGATCACGTTGCCGACGACGGCGCAGATGCCGGCGATGAACAGCACGACGATCACCATGGTGCTGCTCATCCCGGCGCGCTGCTCCAGCAACGGCACGAGGTAGGTGTAGACGGTGAACGAGGCTCCCCAGAACAGGGTGATCGCGGCCAGCCCGACGAGGACGGGCGCGGTGCGGACCGCACGCAGCCGTTCGCTCAGCGGAGGACCTTCGTCGGCACCCGTCGGCGGCAGCACGGCGGCGATGAAACCCAGTGACAGCAACGCGAGCGCGCCGATCACGAACATCGGCACCCGCCAGCCCATGTGGTGGCCGAGCAGGGTGCTGATGGGCACGCCCAGCGCGGTGGCGGTGTTGACGCCCGCCTGGATCGTCGCGATGGACGACGCGCGGCGCTCCTCTCCGCCCAGGCGGGCGGCGGCACCGATGGCGGTGGCCAGGTAGAGGCCCATCATGGCGCCGGACAGGATGCGCGAGCCCAGCAGAACCGGGTAGTTGGGCGCGAGGCCCGCGGTGGCGTGACCGAGGGCGAACACGGCCAGGCAGCCGAAGAGAACCTTGCGGCGGTCCATCCGGTGGCAGACGGCGGCGAGCACGGGCGCGCTGATCGCGAACGCGACGGCGTTCAGCGTCACCAGCTGGCCCGCCGCCGCCTCCGACACACCCAGATCGCGCGCGATCTGGGGAAGCAGGCCGACGACGGCGAATTCAGTGCACGCTACCGCGAACGCACCGCTGAACAAAGCCCAGATCCAGATTCTTTTCATTGCCCCCTCCAGGCGTGCGCGTCGGGTGCGCAATTGACAGAAGGGTTGACGGCTCGTTCCCGAGATATGCGGATTCATGCCGAGAAAAGCAGAACTGCCGGTCGTACGACTTTGGTCTTCACGAGATCGGACTAGTGCCGATACGTCCGGTTACCGCCCGAACGAGCGGTTCCAAACGGCGATCACGTGGGTACGCCCACTGTGCCAGGCGTCCTGGGGGGACACCGCGCCACAGCCGAGTCAAGGGGAGGATCAGCTGTGCTCGAGGACGACGTGGAGCCGCACGCCACGCCGCGATCACCAGGACGAACAGAGCTCGTGGACGCCGCCCTCGCCGCACTGGCGCGAGGAGAGGGCAGCGTTCTCATAGCCGAGCAACACGGGGTCATGGGCCGCCGGACGCTGGTCAGCCGGGTGAGGACGCGGGCCGCACGGGCAGGGATCCGGGTGGTGCACGGCCGCGCCACCCACGTCGACCGGGTCGCGCCGCTGTCCACGCTGCGGGCCGCGCTGGGGGCGCGACTGCCCGACGCCGGCGTGGACCACCTGACGGCGTTGCGGCAGCTCAGGACACAGCTGGAGGACCTCTCGGCCGGGTCCGGCCTGCTGGTGTGCCTCGACGACCTGCACCACGCCGACGACGTCACCGCGCTCGCGCTGCGCATGCTCATCCCCGGACTCGCGAACACCCCCGTGCTGTGGCTGCTGTCGTTTCGCCGGTCGCAGGCCTCGGCCGCCGTGCTCGGCGTGGTCGACGTGCTGCTGGAGGCCGGTGCCGGCGCCATGCCCGCGACCTGGCCGGTCGGCGAGGACGTGCGACGGTTGTGCGCACGCGTGCTCGGCGCGGAACCCGACTCCGCGGTCGTGGACATCGCGAGTGACGTCCACGGTGACGCCGAACGGGTCGTGCGTGCTCTGCACGACGCCGGGCACGTGCGCGTGGCGGACGGGAAAGCGCTGCTCGGGCCGGCTGAGCAGCCGTTGCCGCACTGGCTCGTCGCCGAGGTCCGCTCGGCGCTCGGCGATCTCACCGGGCCGACCGCCGAGGTGCTGGACGCGGGCGCCGTGCTGGGCCGGCGGTTCACCGTGCACGAGGCCGCCGACCTGCTGCGCCGTCCGGTCGCCGAGCTGCTCTGGGCCGCCGCGCTGCTGGTGGAGACCGGCGTGCTGGCCGCGGTGACCAGCGGCCTGACCTTCCGCAGCGAACTGGTGCGGCGGGTCGTCTACTCGGGGCTCACCGAGCCCGTGCGGGTGGCGCTGCACCGCGAGGCCGCCGACGTGGTCGCGCGGGAGGGCAGGCCGGCCGACGAGGTCGTGCACCACGTCGAACGCGGAGGCCACTGCGGTTCGGAGGCCGTGGTGGGCACGCTGCGCAAGGCCGTGCGGGACCGGGCGGGTGGCACCGGCGAGGCCGCGCGCCTGGCGGTGCGGCTGCTGGACCTGGTCGGGGACGGCGGCGGAGAGCTGACCGTGGACGCGGTGCGGCTGCTCAGCGCGGACGGCCGCACCGCGCAGGCCTGGGACCTCGCCGTGCACGCGCTGAACCGCACGTCGGACGCGGGCACGGAGACGCGGCTCGTCTGCGCGCTCGCCGAACTGGCCGACGCCCGCGACCCCGGCCACCACCACATGGTCGTCGAGTACGCGCGCCGGGCGGCGGCACGGCTGGACCTCGCCGCGCAGGACCACGCGGACCTGGCCGCCGTGCAGGCCTACCGGCTGGTGGCCGCCGGGCACACCGACGCCGCGGAGAGCGCCGCGGCCAGGGCCGGGTCGGCCGGGGGCGAGGCGGTCGTGCTCGGCTCGGCGGCCCGCGCCCAGATCGCGTTGCGCCGCGGCGAGCTGGAGCGGGCCCTGGACCTGGCGCGGGCGGCCGTGCACGAGGCCGACCGGGCAGGGCCGGTGCAGCGCGGGCTCGACTCGCGGTTGTGGCTGTGCGCTCCGCTCGTGGCGCTGGACCGGTTCGACGAGGTGCACTCGACGCTGGCCCTGGTCGCGAGGGAGACCGCGCACCTGGGCGCCGCGTGGCCGGTGTCGCGCTGGCAGTACCACCAGGCCCGGGCACGCCTGGCTTCCGGACAGCTGCGGGGCGCGGCCGCCGACGCCGAGGTCGCCGTCCTCACCGCGCGGGACTCGCCGTCCTCGCCGGTCCTCGGGCGCGCGTTGCTGCTGCTCACCGAGATCCGCACGGCGCTCGGCCACCGGGAGGCCGCCGAGGCGAACCTGCGGGAGGCCGAACAGCTGGGCGGCCAGGGCACCGGGATCGCGTGGCAGCGGGTGCTCCTGCTGTGCGAGACCGCCCGGTACGACGAGGCGTCCGAGGTCGTGGAAGGGCTGCTGGGCAGCACCGATCTGGTCGAGTTCACGGCCACCGCCGCCTCTCCGGTGGCACCGCTGCTGGTGCGCCTGGCCCGGCATCGCGGTGACGAGCACCGGGCCGCCCAGGTCGTGCGGGCCGCACGGGAGCTGAGCGAACGCAACCCCGGGGTCCTGTGGGTCGCGGCGGCCGCCGCGCACGCCCAGGGCCTCCACGACGAGAACGCCGGTGCCGTGGCCGGTGCCGCCGAGCTCGCCCGGCTGGCCGGCCGTCCGGCGGCCGCCGCCGCGGCGCTCACCGACGCGGGCCACCTCGCGTTCGCGCGGGGTGAGCCCGAACGAGCCCGTGACCTGCTGGAACAGGCCCGGTACAGGTGGACGGCGGTGGGCGCGTCCCACGCCGCCGAGCGCATCATCGCGGTCCCGGACGTGGCCGTGCCCGATCCCGACGACCCGGTGCCGTCGCCGTCGCTGGAGCTGTGGGCGAGCCTCACCGGCACCGAGGTGCGGGTGGCCCGGCTGGTCGCGCGCGGGCTCACCAACAAGGCCATCGCCACGCACCTGACCCTGTCCCCCAACACCATCGGCACGCACGTCCGCAACGCGTTCACGAAGCTCCAGGTCACCAACCGCGTCGAGCTGGCGCTGCAGGTGATCGCACACGAGCGAAAACGCCCTTCCCACTGACGTGAATTCACGCGGCTCCTCACTTGTATGAGTGAGGAGCCGCGTCGCGTTGTCCGGGCGAACACTTCAGGTTCATGGATTTACGCGAGCTTCGCATTCACTCCAGCCGGGGACTCTCTCAATGCGAGGGGGTGAAATTCAGCTCCCAATCGGGCGAATTCCGAACGGAGTGGCATGGAGATCAGCATCCAGAAGTACGGCGGCAGCTCTCTTGCCGACGACGCGCAGGTCGCCTCGGTGGCGCAGCGCGTCGCGCAGGCCCACCGGTCGGGATCCGCCGTGGTCGTCGTGGTGTCCGCGAGGGGCGCCACGACCGACGAGCTGGTCCGCTCGGCCACGGCGGTCAGCGAGGTGCCGGACCCTCGGGAGACCGACAAGCTGCTCGCCACCGGTGAGCTGGCGTCCGCCGCGTTGCTCGCCATCGCGTTGCAGGACCTGGACGTGCCCGCGGTGTCGTTGTCCGGCCCGGACGCCGGCCTGCGCGCCGTGGGACCGCCCGGTGCCGGGGTGATCGCCTCGATCGAGACCGGCACCGTGCGCGGCTGGCTCGACCGCCGTCACGTCGTCGTGGTCGCCGGTTTCCAGGCGCTCGACGACGACGGCGCGGTCGTCACGCTCGGCCGCGGCGGATCGGACACCTCGGCGGTCGCGCTGGCCGTCGCGCACGGGGCACCGGTGTGCGAGATCTACACCGACGTGCGCGGCATCGCCCGCGCCGACCCGAGGGTGGTGCCCGGCGCCGGACTGCTGCCCGTGCTGCCCGCGACGGTGATGGCCGAGATGGCGTTCTCCGGCGCACGGGTGCTGCACCCGCGGTCGGTCGAACTGGCCGCCGCGCACGGCGTGGACATCGTGGTCCGCGACTCGTCCGGGCTCGGTGACGGAAGCACGATCTTCGGAGGGAGAGCGATGCTCGACTCGGACGTCCTGGAGGGACGCGCCGGTGTGGTCGCGGTGACGCACGACGACCAGGTGACGCAGCTGCTGGTGGATGCGGGGGCCGACCTCGTGGAGGGCAGCGCCCGCGTGCTGGAGGCGGTGGCGCGCTTGGAGATCCCGGTCGACTCGGTGCAGTGGTGGTCGCATCCCGGCGCCCCGCTGCGGATGCGGTTCTGCCTGTCGGACGCCGTCGCGGACGAGGCGGCGGAGGCGGTGCGCGAGGAGCTCGGCTGCACGGTCGCGCTGCGCCGCGACCTCGGCCGCGTCTGCGCCGTCGGCACCGGTCTGCTGAGCAGGCCCGGACTGACCGCGCTCGGCCTGAACGCCCTGTCGGAGGCCGGGATCGCCGCCGAGTGCGTGGCGTGCAGCCAGGCCAGGACGACGTACCTCGTCCCCCGCGACCGCGTGCACGACGCCGTTCGCACGCTCTACGAACGCTTCAACTTGGACCGACACGACCTCGAAAGGAGCAGGTCCCGGTGAACCAGCCGCAATCCTTCGGCGCGAGGCTGCGCCTCGACCGCATCGACCGCAACGGAGACGGCCGGTTGATGATCGTGCCCCTCGACCACTCGGTCGCCGACGGACCGGTGACCCCCGACGACTCGCTCGACGACCTGATCGGCGAGCTCGCCGCGGCCAAGGTGGACGCCGTGGTGCTGCACAAGGGAACCGTCCGCCACCTCGACCCCAAGAAGTTCGTCAACACCTCGTTGATCGTCCACTTGAGCGCGAGCACCGCGCACGCCCCCGACCCGGACGCCAAGTACCTCGTCACGAGCGTCGAGGCGGCGCTGCGGCTCGGAGCGGACGCCGTCAGCGTGCACGTGAACATGGGCTCGCAGCAGGAAGCCGAGCAGATCGCCGACCTCTCGCGCACCGCGGAGGAGACCGAACGCTGGGGGATCCCGTTGCTGGCCATGATGTACGCCCGCGGCCCGCAGATCGACAACGCCGCCGACCCCGACCTGGTCACGCACTCCGCGACACTCGCCGCCGACCTGGGCGCCGACCTCGTCAAGGTCAGCTACCCCGGTTCCGCCGAGGCGATGGCCGACGTCGTCCGCGCGTGCCCCATCCCCGTCGTCGTGGCGGGCGGGCCGCCGGTGGACGACAAGCGCGACCTGCTGCGGCGCGTCGCCTCGACGGTGCGCGCCGGTGCGGCGGGAGTCGCCATGGGCCGCAACATCTTCCAGCACCCGACGCCGGGCCGGCTGGCCCGCGAGATCGGTGACGTCGTGCACGGCCGCATGGCGATCGCCGCCTGAGCCGGGGCCTGTGCCGAAGCGCGATCCGCGACAGCAGGGCCCGAGGCGGCCCCTGGCGGCACGGCCGAAACACCCACGTACAACACCGGTACGCGGCCGTTCCGGCCGCACCACCAGGAACCACCTCAAGCGCGACTCTCATCGAACCACCCTTCGACACAGGCCCCGGGAGGCAGCGATGACCACGAGTTCCCCCTTGAAACAGACCCGTCAGCTTCTCGCCGACCCGGCGATGACGGAGAGCACGCCCGGTTCGGAGTTCGCCCAGGCCGCGACGCTCGGCAACCCGTCCGACGACGTGACCGTCACCTACCGCGCGTACCTGCCGACGGCGTTCCCGCTGTTCGCCGAACGCCCGCGGTTCACGGTGCGGCAGCTGATGAAGATGGCCACGATCCGCGACGACGACGCGCCGTACGTGCGGGAGCCGCAGCCTGAGCGGGAACAGGGCAACCGCTCCGGCGTCACGTTCGACACGACTCCGGAGTCGGCGTTCCAGCCGTTGCTGGACGAGGCCCGGCTGACCGACATCGGTGTGTCCGTGGCGGTGCCGCCCGGACTGCTGGAGCACCCGCGGCTGCTGGCCGCGTTCATCGACTACCGGCTGCTCGTGCGGTTCGGCACCACCGAGAACGAGGTGCTGCTGCGCGGCAGCGAGGACGGCGCGGTACCCGGGCTGCTGAAGCTGCCCGAGGCGCGGAAGCTCCGCGCCGGTCGTGCGCCGGCCGACCTGCTCACCGAGGCGGCCGCGCTGGTCGAGGAGACCGGCGGGTCGTGCGACGGGATCGTGGCGCACAACGCGGTGTACTGGCAGGCGGTCGAGTCCGGGCTGTTGAGCCGCCTCGCCGAGGCAGGCGTGCGGATCGCGCGGACCAGGATGATCCCCGAGCACCAGGTGCTGCTCGGCGACTTCCGCGCCGCCACCACGTTCCTCGACCCCGGTGTGGGCCACCTGCGGTTGCGCCGCGGTGCCGCCGAGGACGGCGGCGACCTGCTGGAGGCGGGCAGCCGGATGGGCCTCGCCGTGCACCTGCCGCAGCACTTCGTGTTGCTGGAGGGATCGGGCTGATGCGGGTCCTCTACCTCACCGGCATGATGCGCTGCGGCAGCACGATGATCGGCAACGTCCTCGGCGAGACCGCCGGCACGCTGCACGTCGGCGAGCTGCACTACCTGTGGCGCAACGGAGTGCTCGACCAGGGCACGAACTCCAGCTGCGGCTGCGGCTCGCCGTTGTCCGAATGTCCACTGTGGTCCGACGCACTGGACGACGGCAGGCTCGCGACGGCGGTGGAGGCCGTGCAGGCAACCAGGCTGCGCGCCCGCCACACGCCACGCCGCCTAGCCGAGTCGATCGGCCCGCTGGCCGCACCACCCGACGTGCGGTGGCTGACGGGCCTGACAGCGGAGGTCTACCGGCGCGCCGCCTCGGTCGCGGGCGCCGACGTCGTGGTGGACGGGTCGAAGTACCCGGCCGAGGCGGCGGCGTTGCTCGGCTCCGACCTCGACGTCCGCGTGCTGCACGTGGTGCGCGACGCCCGTGCCACCACGCACTCGTACCGCAAGGACAAGAGCTACGTGGAGCGGATGAGCGCGGCGCGCAGCACCGGGTACTGGACGGCGGTCAACGCCGCGTCCGACCTGCTCGCGCTGGCCGGCCGGTCGAGGTACCTGCGGGTGCGGCACGAGGACTTCTCCGCCCGCCCGGCCGAGGTGGTCGACGAGGTGATGGCGTTCGCGGGCATCGCGGGGCCGAACCCGGTCGGCGCCGACGGCACGGTCGAGCTCGGGGTCAACCACACGGTCACGGGCAACCCGGACCGGTTCCACCGCGGCCGCGTGCTGATCAAGGACAACGCGCGGTGGCGGACCGAGCTCGGCTGGAAGCCGCGGGCGCTCACGACGGCGGCCTCCGCGCCGCAGTTGCTGCGCTACGGCTACCCGGTGATGACGAGGAGGGACGGCTGATGGATCTCGGACTGGACGGCAAGGTCGCCCTGATCGCCTGCGCCAGCAGCGGTCTCGGCCTCGGCGTCGCGACCGCCCTCGCCGCCGAGGGCGCGGACGTCTCGATCTGCGGCCGCGACCCCGACCGCCTCGCCGACGCCCACGGCGAGCTGGAAGCGAACGGCCGCCGGGTGCACAGCCAGGTCGCCGACGTCAGCATCGACGGCGCGGTGCGGCGCTGGGTCGACGGCACGGTCGCCGAGTTCGGCGGGATCGACGTCGTGGTCAGCCACACCGGCGGTGTCGTGCAGGGCCCGGTGGCCGAGTTCGGCCCCGAGGACTACCGAAGGGCGATCGACACCGCGCTCATCCCGCACGTCGCGCTGGTCACGGCGGCGACCCCGCACCTGCGTCCCGGCGGGCGGGTCCTGCTGATCACCTCCGAGGCCGTGCGGCAACCCATGCCGCACAACGTGTTGTCCGGGGTGGCCCGCCAGGGGGTGCTGTCGTACGCGCGGAACCTGGTGCACGCCTTCGGGGACAGCGGCACGACGGTCAACGTCCTCGCTCCCGGCTACCACGACACCCCGGCGTTGCGCGGACCGTCCGGTGAGGACACCTCCGCCGCGGCCGCCGAGGTGCCGCTGGGCAGGGTCGGCGACCCGGACGACTTCGGCGCACTGGCCGCGTTCCTCGCCTCCCGGCAGGCCGCCTTCGTCACGGGGGCGCTGCTGCTGGTCGACGGCGGCAACACACGCGCGCCGGTGTGACCCACGAACCCCACGAGGAGAAGGCAGATGACTGAGGAATACCTCACCCGAGGGTGGTGGCGCGAGAACGAGACCCTCGTCGACGACCTGCGCCGCGCGGCGCGGGAGCACCCCGAACGGCGCGCGGTCGTCGTGTGGCACACCGACGGCCGCGACACCGAGACGCTGACCTACGCCGAGCTGGAACGCCGCGTCGAGCGGATCGCGGCGGGGCTCGCGGGCCTCGGCGTCGAGCACGGCGACGTGGTGACGCTGCAGCTCCCGAACTCGTGGCAGCTGCTCGCGACCACGCTGGCGTGCGCCAGGATCGGCGCGGTCGCCGGCCCGGTGCTGCCGATCATGCGTCAGCGCGAGCTGACGTTCATGACCGGGCTGACGAAGAGTCCCGTCTACGTCGGACCGGCCGAGCACCGCGGCTTCTCCCACGCCGACCTGAGCGAGGAGGTCGCCCGCGAGGTGACGTCGATCCGGCACCGGGTCCTGGTCGGCGGAGGCTCGGGCGGGGCGCTCGACTTCGACACCGCGCTGCTCGGTGAACCCGGCACAGAGGGCGCGTTCTTCGGCGACACCGAGGGACGCGAGGCGAAGCCGGACGACCTGGCGTACGTCATGTTCACCTCGGGCACCACTGGCGAGCCCAAGGGCGTGATGCACAGCCACAACACGTTGCACGCCACCAACCGCATGCAGATCGACGCGCTGCACCTGCGTGACGACGAGGTCACCGCGATGGGCTCCCCCACCACCCACAACGCCGGGTGGACGTGGAACTTCACGATGCCGTTGCTGCTCGGCGCGACGTGCGTGCACATCGACAACTGGGACGCGGACCTGATGCTGCGGATCCTCGAGGAGGAGCGGGTCAGCTTCTTCATGGGCGCGCCGCCGTTCCTGGTCGACCTGATCGACCGCCAGCGCGAGCAGGAGCGCGACCTGTCCGCGTTGAAGACCTTCGCGACGGGCAGCGCGCCGATCCCGCCGGTGCTGGTCGAGCAGGCCCGCGACGTGCTGGGCTGCCGCCTGTACGCGTTGTGGGGCATGACGGAGAACGGCGCGCCGACCATCACCCGTCCCGAGGACCCGGAGATGCGCGCGGCCGAGAGCGACGGGTCCCCGTTGCCCGGCATGGAGGTGCGCATCACCGACGAGGAACGTCTTCAGGTGCGCGGCGCCACGCAGTGCCTCGGCTACTTCGGCCGGCCGGAGGTCTACGCGGACAACGTCACCGACGACGGCTGGTTCGACACCGGCGACCTCGCGCGCCCGGACGGCCACGGCGGCATCCGGATCGCCGGGCGGGACAAGGACGTGATCTCCCGCGGCGGCGAGAAGGTGCCCGTGGTGGAGGTCGAGGCGGCGTTGCGGCGGCACCCGGCGATCAAGGACGTCGCCGTCGTCGCCTACCCCGACGACCGGCTCGGCGAACGGGCCTGCGCGGTGATCGTGCCGCGCGGCGAGGCGCCGGAACTGCCCGCGGTGCAGCAGCACCTCGACGGGCTCGGCATGGCCAAGCAGTACTGGCCCGAACGCGTCGAGCACGTGGGCGAGCTGCCGACGACGCCCAGCGGCAAGGTCCAGAAGTTCCGCCTGCGCGAGCAGCTGGTGTGAGGAGAGGCTGACATGGACTTCTCGTTCAGCCAGGAGCAACAGGCCCTGGCGGAGAAGGTGAGGGCGTTCGCGGACGACACCGTCGCCCGGCACGCGGCGCTCGACGACCGCGAACGCACGTTCTGGTCCGGCTTCTTCGCCGAACTGGGCCGCGCGGGACTGACCGGGCTCGCGATCGCCGAGGAGCACGGCGGCAGCGGTCTCGGCGCGGTCGAGGCGGGCATCGCCGTGGAGCAGTTGGCACGGGCCGAGGCGACCGCCTGCTACCCGGTCGTCAACGCGACGCTGATCGGCGGCATCATCGGCCGCAGCGGCACCCCGCGCCAGCAGGCCGAGTGGCTGCCGGCGGTCGCGGCGGGCGACGCCGTGGTGGCGTTGGTGCTCACCGAGCCCGAGCACGGCACGGACGCCGCCGCCATCGAGCTGAGCGCCCACAAGGACTCCGAAGGCTGGGTCCTCACCGGCACCAAGACGTCGATCATGCTCGGCATGCACGCGACGCACGGCCTGGTGTTCGCGCGCACCAGCGATGACGGCGCGCGCGGCGTCACCGCGTTCTACCTGCCGCTCAACCGCGACGGCATCGCACGGGAACGACTCGACGACCTCGGCGTGCGCGCCGGAGGCCGGGCCACGCTGCGGTTCGCCGGAGTGCGCGCGTCCGACGACGAGATCGTCGGCGGGGTCGGCGAGGGGTTCGGCGGCGTGATGCGCGGCTTCGACCACTCACGCGCGCTGATCTCGGTGCTCGCGATCTCCAACGCGCAGGCCGCGCTGGACGACGCACTGGCCTACGCCCGCGAGCGGGAGTCGTTCGGGCAGGTCCTCGGCCGGCACCAGGGCGTGGCGTTCCCGTTGGTGGAGCACGCGACCCGGCTGCACGCGGCGAGGCTGCTGGCGTTCGAGGCGTTGTGGCGCGCGGACAACGGACTCGACCACCGCACCGAGGCCAACATGGCGAAGTGGTGGGCCTGCCGGGTCGGGGTCGAGGCCACCCACCAGGCCCTGCTGACCCTCGGCCACCGCGGCTGGCACGACGACCACCCGGCCAGCCGCCGCGTCCGCGACGCCATCGGGCAGGAGATCGCGGACGGCACGGAGAACGCCACGAAGCTCGTGGTGGCCAGGAAACTGCTCGGCCGCGAGTTCGCCCCGTAAACCCACCGCACGAGAAGGAGGATTTCGTGACCACCACGCTGTGGCTGACCGGGCTGCCCAGCTCCGGCAAGTCGACGCTCGGCCGGGAGCTGGTCGAGAAGCTGCGCGCCGAACGCAAGGTGCAGCACCTGGACGGTGATGCCGTCCGCAGGGACTTCTTCCCGGAGCTCGGGTTCAGCAAGGAGGACCGTACGGAGAACATCCTGCGCATCGGCCGGCTCGCCGCGATGCTCGCGGCGCACGACGTGCTCGCCGTCGTCTCGGTGATCGCGCCGTTCCGCGAGGTCCGCGACCAGGTCCGCGCGGAGCACGAGGACGCGGGTCTCACGTTCGTCGAGGTCTACGTCGACGCGCCGGTGGAGATCTGCGCCGAAAGGGACGTGAAGGGCCTCTACGCCAAGGCGGAACGCGGCCAGGTGGAGGCGATGACCGGCGTCAGCGACGTGTACGAGGCGCCGGTGTCGCCCGAGGTCCTCGTCGACACCTCCACGCTCAGCGTCGAGCAGAGCACGGAGATGATCGAACGGGCCCTGACGCGCTGCGAGAACGAACGAGACGAGCAGGACATCAGGGAGGTGGTGCTGCGATGAGTGCTCCCGCCAAGGAGAAGGCCGTCACCGGGATCGAGCAGCTCGAGGCCGAGGCGATCCACGTCCTGCGCGAGGTCGCGGGTGAGTTCGACCGGCCCGCGCTGTTGTTCTCCGGTGGCAAGGACTCCACCGTGCTGGTGCACCTCGCGGTGCGCGCTTTCGCCCCGACAGCACCGCCTTTCACGCTCGTGCACGTCGACACCGGGCACAACTTCCCGGAGGTGCTGCGGTTCCGCGACGACATCGTGGAGCGGTTCGGGTTGCGGCTGCACGTCGCCGAAGTGCAGGACTGGATCGACCGCGGCGCCGTGAAGGAACGCGAGGACGGGATGCGCAACCCGTTGCAGACCGTGCCGTTGCTGGACACGATCACCGAGCAGAAGTACGACGCGGTGATCGGTGGCGGCCGGCGCGACGAGGAACGCTCGCGTGCCAAGGAACGCATCTTCAGCGTCCGCGACAGCTTCGGCCGCTGGGACCCGCGGCGTCAGCGCGTCGAGCTGTGGAACCTCTACAACGGCATGCACTCCCCCGGTGAGCACGTGCGGGTGTTCCCGATCTCGAACTGGACCGAGCTCGACGTGTGGCGGTACGTGCGCAAGCACGACATCGAGCTGCCGTCGTTGTACTTCGCGCACTCCCGCGAGGTGCACCTGCGGGACGGCATGTGGCTGACGTCGGGACCGTGGGGCGGACCGGACGAGGGCGAGGAGACCACCGAGAAGACCGTCCGCTACCGCACCGTCGGCGACGGCTCGTGCACCGGCGCGGTCGAGTCGGAGGCGGCCACCGTCGACGACATCATCGACGAGATCAAGGCGAGCCGGCTCACCGAGCGCGGCGCGAGCAGGGCCGACGACCGCATGTCCGAGGCCGCCATGGAGGACCGCAAGCGGGAGGGGTACTTCTGATGACGTCCGACCTGTTGCGACTCGTCACGGCCGGCAGCGTGGACGACGGGAAGTCCACTTTGGTCGGACGGTTGCTCTACGACACCAAGTCCGTGCTCAGCGACCAGATCGACGCGGTGCTGCGCAGCAGCGAGGAACGCGGGCTCGACAACCCGGACCTCTCGCTGCTGGTGGACGGCCTGCGCGCCGAACGGGAGCAGGGCATCACGATCGACGTGGCCTACCGGTACTTCGCGACCTCGAAGCGCACGTTCGTCCTCGCCGACACCCCGGGTCACGTTCACTACCTGCGCAACACCGTGACCGGCGCGTCGACCGCGGACCACGCGGTGCTGCTGACCGACGCGCGCAAGGGCGTGCTGGAGCAGACCCGCCGGCACCTGGCCGTGATGGCGATGCTCGGCGTCCCGGGCATCACGCTGGCGGTCAACAAGCTCGACCTCGTCGACTTCTCCCAGGAGACCTACGAGTCGATCCGGGCCGAGTTCGTCGCGCACGCCGAGTCCCTCGGGTTCCGCGCCGACCAGATCACCACCGTGCCGCTGTCCGCGCTGGCCGGCGACAACGTGGTGACCGCCTCCGACCGGACCCCTTGGTACGACGGGCCGACGTTGCTCGAGCACCTGGAGACCGTCCACCCCGACGAACGCGGCTGCGACGTGGGCCTGCGCGTGCCGGTGCAGTACGTGCTGCGCGACGGTTCGACCGACTACCGCGCCTACGCGGGTCAGATCGCGGCGGGCGAGGTGCGTCCGGGCGACGAGGTCGTGGTGCTCCCGGCGGGAACCAGGTCGACGGTGACCGTCGTCGGCACCCCGGACGGCCCGGTCGACGAGGCCGGCGTGGGACAGCCGGTGGCGCTGACGCTCGCGGACGACCTGCCGATCAGCCGGGGTGACTTGATCGCGGCGGCCGACCGGGTGCCGGACCTCGCCACCGAGGTGACCGCCACGGTGTGCTGGCTCGCCGAGGAACCGCTGCGCCCCGGCGCCCGCGTGCTGCTCAAGCACGGCACGCGCACGACGAAGTGCCGGGTGCCGAGCGTGTCCGCGAGGTTCGACGAGCAGAAGCTGGTCCTCGAACACGAGCCGGAGTGCCTGGAGCTCAACGACATCGGCCAGGTGCGCCTCGAGGTCGCCGACGCGCTGCCGTTCGACACCTACACCGACTGCGTGGCGACGGGCGCGTTCCTGCTCATCGACCCCGACGGCGGCGACACGCTCGCGGCGGGCCAGGTGGGCGACACCCTGTCCGCGGTGACCGGTGATGCCTGACCGGCTCCGCGTGGTCGTCGTGGGTGCCGGCGCGAGCGGGACGCTGGCGGCGATCCACCTGCTGCGCGCCGGCGTCCCGCTGGACCTGGTGCTGGTGGACCGCAGCGGCGAGTTCGGGCCGGGACGGGCCTACCGCACCGGCGATCCCGGGCACCTGCTGAACACCGCCGCGGGCAAGATGAGCGCGCTGGCCGACGACGCCGGGCACTTCGCGCGGTGGGCCGGGTGCGGGGTGGAGGACTTCCGGCCGCGCGGGGAGTACGGGCGATACCTGGCGGAGACGTTGCGGGCCGAAGAGGGGGCGGCAGCGATGACGCACGCCACCACCGTGAAGCACGTCGCCGACACCGCCGGTGGCCTCACCTCCTCCCCCGACGGCGTGACCGTCGATCTCTCCCGAACCGGCCCGATCCACGCCGACTTCGCCGTCCTGGCACCAGGAGTCGGCACCGGCGACCCCCTGTCCGGCCTGGTCCCGGAGGACTCCCCGCGCTACGTCCCCGACCCCTGGGCCGGCCCGCTCCCCCGCACCGGCGGCGAACCAGTGCTCGTACTGGGCACCGGTCTGTCCATGATGGACGTATCGGTCGCGGTGGCACGCGACTCGGTCGTGCACGCCGTCTCACGCCACGGCCTGCTCCCCAGACCGCACAGCCACACCACCGGCCCGAAGCCACCCCTCCCGGACCCACCGCGGGCCCACTCCCTGAGCGAGCTGATGGCGTTCGTGAGGCGCAGCATCTCGACGAACCCGGACCGCTGGCGAGACGTCCTCGACCACCTGCGCCCGCACACCCACCGGCTGTGGCAGCAGCTGGACGTCCCGGAACGCCGCCGCTTCCTCGACCGGGTCGGCCACTACTGGAACGTCCACCGCCACCGGGCCGCGCCCACCACCCACCGGCGCGTCCGCAGGCTCATGGACGAGGGCCGGGTGCGCGTGCACCAGGGCGAGGTCAAGGCGATCCGCCCGGCCGGCGAAGGGTTCCACGTCGACCTCGCCGGACCGCGGGGCAGCCGGACGCTCACGGTGGGCTGGCTGGTCAACGCGACCGGGTTCCGCCACGACGGCGGGCCGTTGGTGCGGGACCTGGTGAACGACGGCACCGCGCGCCCCGACCCGATCGGGCTCGGCGTGCGGACCCGGCCCGACGGCCGCGTGCTCACCGAACAGGGTGTGCCGTGCCGCATCTTCACGCTCGGCGCGCTGCGGCGCGGTGAGCTGTTCGAGAGCACCGCCGTGCCGGAGATCCGCGCCCAGGCGGCCGAGATCGCGGCGACCGTGGCCGCGCACAGGACGAGGTGATGACGATGAGCGATCTGCTGATGTACCCGGCCTACATCGACGGCAAGGACGTCGAGCACCCCGAGGGCAGGTACGTGCACACCGTCACGGCACGGGCGGTGCTGGAGGACACGATGCCCGCGCTGGCGTTGAAGCGCGACCTCGACGCCGGGCTCGCCGACCCGCGTCGAGCGGGCCCGTCCGTGGTCGGCGGGTGTGCGCTGGCCGACGACCGGATGGCCGCGGACGCACTGGAAGCGGCGGCGCGGGCGGCACCGGAGTGGGCGCGGACGTCGTTGATCGACCGGCTGGAGATCGGCGCGCGGATCGGCGAACGGTTGCGCGAGAAGCGGGACGAGATCGTCGAGCTGCTGGTGGCGGAAGGACAGCCGCGCGACCTGGCCGGGCCGACGCTCGACGAGTACTGGCTCGCCGACTTCAGCTCGGAGACGCTGTCGTTCTGCGCCTCGCAGATGCAGACCAGCAAGCACCGCGGCCGGGGCGGGCACGCCACGGTTCGCCGCGTGCCGGACGGCGTCGTCTGCGTCAACCCGCCGCAGAACGCCTCCGCGCCCAACGCCCTGTTCGGCGCGACGGCACTGCTCGCGGGCAACGCCGTGGTGATCCGCGCGCCCCGGGGCGTGCCGCTCGCCACCACGCACGCGCTGCGCGAGGTCGTCGTGCCGGTGCTGGAGGAGGCCGGGGCGCCCACCGGCACCCTGAACATCCTTTGTGGACCACCGATGACCGACCTGTGGCTGGAGAGCCCGCACGTCGACGACATCGTCTACGTCGGCAGCAGCGCGAAGGGCCTGGAGTTCGAACGGGCCGCCGTCGCCGCGGGCAAGAAACCCGTGCTGGAGCTGGCCGGCAACGACTGCGTCGTGGTGTGGGCCGACGCCGACCTCGACGCGGCGGCCACCTCGATCACCGAGAACTTCCGGCAGTCCGGCCAGATCTGCAACATCCCCAACCACGTGATCGCCCACCCGGCCATCGCCGACGCCCTGCTGGAACGCCTGGTCGCCATCGCCGCCGCCACCAGGCCCGGTTACCCGGACGAGGAAGGTGTCGTGCTGACGCCGGTCCTGATGGCGGAGCAGCACTTCGCCGACATCGCCGACGCGGTACGGCGAGGCGCGCGCCTGCTGCACGGCGGACGCCGGCTCGAAGTCGACGGATCGCCGTCCGACACCGGGTTCTTCGTCGAACCGGCGGTGCTGCGCATCGACGGCCTCGACCTGGCCCGCCGCACCCCCGCCGTGCGTGAGGAGACGTTCTCCCCTCTGCTGCCCGTCGTCGTGCCGGAGGGCCACGACGGCCTGTTCGACGAGGTGCTGGAGTTCGTCGGCAGCAACCGTTACGGGCTGCGCAACTCGTTCTGGGTGGAGGACGAACGACTCATCGCCGCCATCACGGCCGGCGTCACCACCGGCGGTGTCGTGAACGTCAACGACTCGCACTCGGCGTTCCGGCCGTTCCTGCCGACGCACGGCGGCACCGGCCTGACCGGCGGCGTGTTCGGCGAGGCCAACTACCTGATGCTGCGGACCACCCGTCTGCAGGGCGTCAACGTCAAACGGGGAGGAGCAAGGTGATGAAGGAGCACCGCGTCGCACTCAGGACGCCGATGCCCGCGGACGAGGTGTTCGACCGCTTGCAGCATCCCGAACGCTTCACCGGGGCGTGCATCGAGTCCGTCGAGCCGAGCGCGGAGGGCGATCGGTACGCGCTGCGGTTCCGCGGCGGCCTCGCCAGGTGGACCCAGCGCACCGAGGCCGACCGCGAGGCACGCGTCCTGCGGTTCGACCAGGTCAGCGGTGACTTCGTGGACTTCGGCGGCAGCTGGGAGGTCACGCCCGACGGCACCGGCAGCCGTGTCGTGCACCGGGTGGCGTTCCGCACCAGCGTCCCGCACCTCGCCGGGGCGATCGAACCGATGATCGCGCGAGTGCTGCTGCGGACCGCTGCGGACGTGGTGTCGGGCCTGGCCGGTGAAGCCGAGGTCGTCGAAGGCGCGCTGCACGACGAACCACCCGGCGCCAAGCCGTCCGTCGCCGCGTACGCCGCGCCGTCCGCCGGTGCCGCCCTGGAACCCACCACGATCGAACGACGTCCACTCGGCCCCCACGACGTCGGCATCGCGATCCACTACTGCGGTGTCTGCCACTCCGACGTACACCAGGTCCACGGCGACTGGGGCGACGGCACGTTCCCGATGGTGCCCGGCCACGAGATCGCCGGTGTCGTCACGGAGATCGGTGCGGACGTCACCCGGCACGCCGTCGGCGACCGCGTCGGGGTGGGCGTCATCGTCGGCTCCTGCCGCGACTGCGGGATGTGCGTCCAGGGCCTGGAGCAGTACTGCGCGAAGTCCGTCGAGACGTACGCCGCGATCGACCGCTACCACGGCGGCGAACCGACCCAGGGCGGTTACTCCACGCACATCGTCACCGACGAGCACTTCGTGCTGCGCATCCCGGACGCGTTGTCGCTCGAGGCCGCCGCGCCGTTGCTGTGCGCGGGCATCACCACCTACTCACCGCTGAAGCACTGGGACGCCGGGCCCGGCAAGAAGGTCGCGGTGCTCGGCCTGGGCGGTCTCGGCCACCTCGCCGTGAAGATCGCGCACGCCCTGGGCGCCGAGGTCACCGTGCTGTCGCGGTCCGAGCGCAAGAAGGACGACGGCCTGCGTCTGGGCGCCGACCACTTCCACGCCACGGACGACCCGGCGACGTTCGAGCGGCTCGCCGGGACGTTCGACCTCGTCGTGTGCACGGTCTCCAGCCGCCTCGACGTCGACGCCTACCTGGCGTTGCTCGCCAACGGCGGCACGATGGTCCACCTCGGCATCACCGACGAACCGCTGGGCGTCAGCGTGTTCTCCCTGCTGCGCGGCCGCACCTCGCTCGCGGGCTCGCAGATCGGCGGTATGGCCGAGACCCAGGAGATGCTCGACTTCTGCGCGGAGCACGGCATCGGCGCCGACGTCGAGGTCATCGACGCGAGCCGGATCAACGAGGCGTTCGACCGCGTGCGCCACGGCGACGTCCGCTACCGGTTCGTCGTCGATGCCTCGACGTTCCGGGTCTGAGCGTCAGCGCGTGCCGAAGTTCTGCGTCCAGTAATGGCCGTACGTGGTGCCCTGCCGGTACTGGTGGCCGACGCCGATGTCGCGCAGGGCGCAGTTCAGGATGTTGGCGCGGTGTCCCGAGCTGTTCATCCACCCGCGCACGACCTCGGCGGCGGTGCCGTAGCCGGCGGCCACGTTCTCGGCGGCCCTGGTCCAGCGGGTGTAGCCCGCCCGTTCGATCCGGACGACCATGGTGCTGCCGTCGGAACCGGTGTGGCCCATGAAGTTGCGCGTGGCCATGTCCGCCGAGTGGCGCTGCGCCGCGGTGTTCAGCGCCGCGTTCGCCTTCAGGGCGGGGCAGTTCACCTTGGCGCGTTCGGCGTTCGTGAGGGCGATGACGTTCTCCTGCACCGTGGCCGCCGAGGCGGCGGGAGCGAACGTGGCCGCCAGCGCCAGGGTCGTGGCGGCGAGCAGGGAAGTGCGTGACGCGAGCATGAGTTGTTCTCCTCTGCGTACGAGATGCGGGGGTTGCAGGGCCCCGGAAGGCAAACGCCGGGCAGGGCGCAGAGGGTGCGCTCCGCGTCCTTTTGAGACGCGATGTCCACTGGACAGAACTGCCCGGCAACGGAGAAGAAGGGGGAGCCCGGGTTCGACCCCCGGGCTCCCCTCGCCGTCAGGTCAGACGATCTGCCACGTCACGTTGATGATGCCCACCGAGGTGTTGGCGAGCCGGGAGAACGCGGGCTGGCTGAGGTCGATCTTGTTGCTGGCGCAGCTCGGGCACTTGTCCTTGATCGGCACCGTGATGGTCCTGCCGTTGTAGGTGACCCGGATCGACTTGCGGCACAGCGGGTCGTTGTTCGGGTTGGGCGTGGTCCACAGCGCGGCGGGGGCCGCGACCAGCAGCTGGGTCGCCGCGTTGATCTGGGTGCCGCACGCGCCGTAGCCGGCGTCGTTGTACCAGCTCGCGGTGCCGCTGACGGCGGAGGCGGTGCCGGAGAAGACGAACGACAGGACCGCGGCCGACGCGACGGCGCCGAGCACCTTGGCGGTGGACTTCATGGTCTTCCTTTCAGGGATGGGAGAACGGGCTCAGGCCACGGAGTGGAACGTGACCTTGAAGCCACTGCAGTTCGCGCACTGGAACACGGTCTGGTTGCCCGGCTCGGTGTCCTGCTTCGACCACGCGTAGGCCTTGGGGCAGCGCGACTTGATGGTGTTGCTGTAGTCGGTCTGCGCGTCCCGGTTGGGGTTGACGCAGTTGATGCGCTGACCGTTGGCGCCGTACTTGACGTACGCGGGGTTGCACTGCGGCAACATGTTCGTGGTGCACCCGGCGGTGCCGCACGAGCCCGGTGGCCCGGTCGCGTTGACCGGCGAGATGCTCACCGGCACGGAGAACGCGTTGACGTAGCTGACGTTGTACCAGGGCGCCAGCCGGTCGCGGGTGTCGAAGTTGAACTCCGCGAGGCTCGCCGGCTGTTCACCCGTGACGCAGCGGGCCGCCTGGACACCGCAGTCGCCGACCGCGCAACGGAAGGTGGAGCCGGACGTGCCGGTGCACCCCTGCCGGGCGAAGAACGTGCCGCGCCAGTGGCCGGGCGAGGCGGTCTCGGGGATCGTGATGGTCGCGGACTGGCCGTTGTGCAGCACGGGCAGGTTCGTCAACGCCCGTGAGCCGTCCGCGTTGACGGTGCTGCCGACCCAGATCGTCTGGCCGGTGTTGTTGACCAGGGTGACGGTGTGGTCGATCGCCGCGTTCGCGGTGGTCACGCCGGAGACGGCGAAAGCGAGTGCGAACAGGGCCGCGAGTAGTCGTGTGGGCATCTGCGGGCTCCCTCCCTCGGGCCTCCACGATCACTCGGGGAAACCTCCCGGGGCACCACGGTCGGTCCGCAAGGTTTCGTGGTGGAGCCAGGCCCAACGGGTGGCCCGCAGCTCGCGGCGGCCCGACAGCCCGAGCTTGCGGTAGACCCTGGTCAGGTGGAGCTCAACGGTCCGCGTCGCCATCGAGAGCCGGGCCGCGATCTCCTTGTTGTTCAAACCCGTGCACACGAGCCGGGCGACCTCGGCCTCGACGGGCGTCAGCACCGGTTCGAGGGCCGCGGCACCGCTCGTGGACTCCTCGATCCGCCGCAGGAGGACGGTGTCACCGACGTCGAGGGCCGTGGCGTGCGCCCGCGCGTAGATCTCCGACGCCGCCGCCTGTTTGCCGTGTGCCGTGAGGCGGTCGCCGTAGTCGCACAGGACTTCCGCGAGGTCCATCCGGGCGTGCGCCATGCCCAGCAACCGGATCGCGCGCTCGTAGACCATCAGGTCCTCACCGTGGGGAGGGCTCGCCCCTGCCACGGCCGACAGGCTCCAGCCGAGCGCCCTGGGTTCGCCCCAGCGGGCCGCGGCGGCGTGCTCCTCCATCGCCAGCCGCAGTGCCTCCCCGGCGTCGCCGCACGCCAGCGCGGCACGTGCGGCCCGGGACCTCCACGGCAGGACGGCGGGGTTGACGATCCCGGCCTCCGCCAACGCCCGCCCGCACGCGAGGTGGCCTTCCAGGGCGTCCTGCGGGCGGCCCAGCGCCATCGCGACCACCGCCTCGGCCTCCACCAGCAACGGACCGCCTTTGCGGCCGGGCAGCACCGCTTCGGCACCGCGCGGGTCCCCACGCGCGACGAGCAGCTCCACCGTCCAGAGCAGCACGAGCGGACGGATCTCGGCGTCGTCGTGCCGCAGCAGCGCGAGCAACGAGGAGTGCCTCGCCAGGTCGCCGGTGCGGCGGGCGACGCAGGCACGGGTGAGCAGCACGTGGTCACCGGGACTCTCGTCGAGCAGAACGAGACTGTGCGCGTCGGCGGCGACGAGCTCACCCGCGCAGACCAGCGTGCCCAACGCCCGCGACATGCACCGTGCGCTCTTGCGGCAGTCAGGGCACGCCAACGCCTGCTCGGCCGCCTCGACGGCGTCGGTCCAGTGCTCCCCCGCGGCCAGCAGTCCGGCGGCGACGTCCGCCGGGCACCGCTCGCCCATCACGCGGTGGGGACGAACGCCCGGCGGAGCCCCGGTCGGCCCGCCACCCCCATCTTGCGGTAGACGGCGGTCAGGTGGAACTCGACGGTGCGCAGCACCAGCCCCAGCTCGGCGGCGATCTCGCGGTTCGACCTCCCCGCCCTGGCCAGCAGGGCGATCCTGCGTTCCTGCCCGCTCAACGCGGCTTCGCCGTCCTTCCGCAACAGCCGCGACGCCAGCGCGTCCGCCGCCCGGGTCCACTGAGGACAGAACGCGGCCTGCCGCAGGTACCGGGCGTGCTTTCGGGCCCGCTCGATCTCACCCCGTGCGAGCAGGAGCTGGGCCAGGTCGTGACGTGCGCGCAGGGCCTCCCCCGCCGTCAGGACGGTGATCGCCTCCTCCAGCAGGACGTCGTCACCTCCGCGTGCCAGCGCCGAGGCGTGCAGGGCGAGCCCGACACCGCGGGGCGCGCCCCACCGTCTCGCCGCGACCAGGTCCTTGTCGGCGCAGACCCGTGCCAGCACCAGGTCTCCCGTGTCCGCGGCCGCCAGCGCCGCCGACGAACGCCACGGAAGCACCGCGGGGTTGACGACGCCCCAGAGGGCGAGCAGCCGCCCGCATTCGAGGAACTCGTCCAGCGCCGCGGCGCTCTGCCCCTCGGCCAGCAGGAGCCTGCCGCGGGCGAAGCACAGCTCGGCGCCGTCCGGGTGCCCGGCGTCTGAGGGCGCGTCCTCCAGCACGGAGCGCGCACGGTCGAGCTCACCGGCCTCGACGAGCGCCAGGACCAGCCATGCGGCCGCGACCACCCGCAGACGTGGGCGGACACCGCGCGCCAGCAGCCGGACCGCCGCGCGAGGATCGCCGCGCCGCAGCACGATCCGTCCACCGAGCAGGTCGTGGGCGTCTCGGCCGACCCCCGTGGCCGCGATCCACCGCCGGTGCGTGAGAGCGATCTCATCAGAATGGATCAAGACCGTCGCGGCCTGCCAGAACGTGCCGTCGTCGACCGGTTCCGCGAGCACGTGCCGCGCGACCGCGACCGCCCCCGCACGGCCGGTGCCGCGGTTCGCCGCCTGCACCGCACCGAACACGAGCGCCCGCCGGCACGGGCCGGGGTTGCCCGGCAGATAGGTGAGCGCGTCCGGTTCGAGACCGTCGGCCACCGCCTTCTCGGCCAGTAGATCGGCTTCGTTCCAGCGTCCATTTCGGACGAGTGCGAACCGGGTGCGGCGAACCTCGTCGAGCAGACCACTGTTCGTCATTCGACAGTGCCCTTCCGGCCAATTGATACGCGGTGCCAACGTCTTGATTGGTGAGCCACCTGGTCTGGACCATACCGGCATTCACCGATCGATTGCACCACTTGGCAAATCGGAATGATGGGAGTATTCAAAGGAATTGACGTGCAGTGGTGCGGCTCGGAACGGTGGTGAGGTGATCCACGCTCAGCAGGGCACCTCGTGGTGCCGCGAATTCCCCCGGCACCGTTCCGAGGTGATCCACTAGAAGCGGAACAGCTCCGAGCAGTGCTCGGCGAACGCTTGCGCACGCCGCGTCAGCGGACCTCCCGCGGCCCACCCGAGCACCACGGGTGTGGTCGGCACGACGTCGCGCAACCCCACCGCCACCACCTCGAGTCCCTCGTACGAAGCGCTCACGGCGGGCTGCTGCACGGTCATCGAATAGCCGATGCCCCGGGCCACCAGCGACCGCGCCAGCTCGAAACTGCGCGCCCGGTGCGTCACCACCATCTCGACGCCCGCCGCCGCGAACACCGAACGGAAGTACTGCTCGCTCGGCGGCACGTCGAGCAACACGAAATGATCTTCGGCGAGTTCCCGCAACGCGACCGCGCGGCGCCGGCGCAAACGATGGCGGGCGGGCAGGAGAACTTTCGGCGGCAGGTCGTACAACGTGCGGGTCGCGATCCCCGGCACCAGGTCCTGGTCGTAGAGGAACGCGATCTCGCACCGTCCGGCGACGAGGTCCTCCCCGATCTCCGGCAGGCTCCCCTCCACGAACCGCACGGACACCCCGGGATGCGCCCGCTCGAACGTCGCGATCGCCGCGGGCAGGTGGAACGGCGCGATCGGCGCGTAGCAGCCGACCGTCAACACACCGCTCACCTGCCGGCTCAGCCCGCGCGCCTCGGCCCCGAGCTCCCCCATCGCCCCGACGACGCGGCGGGCGTCGACGAGCACCTGCGTCCCCGCGGCCGTCAGCGCGGCACCCCGGCGTGGCGACCGGACGACCAGCCGGAGGTCCAGCACCCGTTCCAGCTCGCTCAACGCCAGCGAGATCGCGCCCTGCGACACGTGACACCGCGCGGCGGCCGCGGTGAGCGAGCCCGTCTCGGCCACCGCGATCAGGTACTCGAGCTGCCGCACCGTCACGTTGGGCAGATTCATGAGCCGAGCTTATAACTGACTGGAGAAATGTGAACTGGCCAAAACAATGGCGGCCCGGCATCGTCCGGGAAGTGACCCGACCGCACACCCACCCGTTCCTCCCGTACACACCACCGCGCCTGCCGATCGAGGAGGGACTCGGCCGCGGCAGGGCGTTCCACCGCCTGCTCGACGCGCGCCGGTCCGTGCGCTGGTTCTCCCCCGATCCCGTGCCGGTGGAGGCGATCGAGCTCGCGGTCCAGGCCGCGAACACCGCCCCGAGCGGCGCGCACCAGCAGCCGTGGCGGTTCGTCGCGACGCAGGACCAGGACCTCAAGCGCCGCATCCGTGCCGCGGCCGAGGAAGAGGAACACCGCTTCTACCACGAGCGCGAGATCCCGGAATGGCGCGCGGCGCTCGCCCACCTGGAGACCGACGCGACCAAGGAGTTCCTGGAGGTCGCGCCCTGGCTGGTGGTCGCGTTCGCGCAGAAGCAGCAGGACGGCCGCAAGACCTACTACACCAACGAAAGCGTCGGCATCGCCTGCGGTTTCTTCATCGCGGCGCTGCACTCGATGGGTCTGGCGACCCTCACGCACACCCCGAACCCGATGACGTTCCTGCAGGACCTCCTCGGACGCCCCGGCGAGCGGGCCTACGTCCTCTTCCCGGTCGGCTACCCGGCGGACGACTGCGAGGTGCCGGACCTGCGCCGCAAACCCCTCTCCGAAGCTCTCACACTTGCCTGATCGTCCCGCTGGAGGGGACCATCGGGACCGTGGACGAACTGCGCGCGCTGATCAGCAAGCACGCCGGCCCGGACCTGACCACGTCCATCCCGGACGTGCTGGTGTCCAGGACGACGGTGGGCGGTCCGCCCGCGCCGTCGATGACCGGCACGATCCTCGCGTTCGTCGCCCAGGGCCGCAAACGCATCGCGCTGGGCGACCGCGTCTACGACTACCGGGCGGGCCAGTACCTGGTGGCGTCGATCGACATGCCGATCACCGGCAACTACGTGGACATCAGCCCGTCCGAACCCGCGCTCGGCCTCGGCCTGGTCCTCGACCCCGGGACGGTCGCGGAGTTGCTGCTGGCCGACGACTTCCCGAAACCGACCGGCACCCCGGAGGGCCTGGCCGTCAGCGACGCCTCCCCCGAGCTGGTCGACGCGGTCACCCGGCTCGCCCGACTCCTCGACCGTCCGAGGGACGCGCGGGCGCTCGCCCCGCTGGTCAAGCGGGAGATCCTCTGGCGGGTCATGACCGGCGAGCAGGGCGCGGCGGTCCGCCAGCTCGGCGCGCAGGACAGCAGCCTGAGCCACATCGCGAAGGCCGTCCGGTGGATCCGGGAGAACTACGCCGAGTCGTTCAAGGTCGGGAACGTCGCGCGGATCGCGGGCATGAGCGAGTCGGCGTTCTACCGCAACTTCCAGGCCGTCACGGCGATGAGCCCGATCCAGTTCCAGAAGCAGATCCGCCTGCAGGAGGCCAGGTTGCTGCTCGCGACGACCAGGGACGTGACGAGCGTCAGCCACCGCGTCGGCTACGACAGCCCGTCGCAGTTCAGCCGCGAGTACCGCCGTCAGTTCGGCGCGCCGCCCAGCCAGGACGCGAAGCTCACGCTCCAGCACGCTCTCTGACGTCCAGGTAGACCGCGCGGACCTCCAGCGTCCGCTCGACCTTCTCGATCACGGGCGCGAAGAACTGGCGCCGGTGATCGGCGTCGCTCATGGAGATCACCGAGAAGTACATGCTGCCGAACGCCGCGAACAGCGTGGCGTTGCGCAGCATCGCCGACGGGACACCGGGAATCATCGACTCGATCGCCGGTGCTCCGATCCACTGCTCGGCGATCTCCGGCGTGACGACGATCAGGCCGAGGATCACGAAGAACACGAACAGCGAGAGCCCGATCACGGCGGCCTGCACGAGCTGCCTGATCGCGAGCATCACCAGCAGGTTGCGCGACTGACGGCCGTTCAACCGCTTGGGCGGCAACGGTTCCGCGATCTCGACCCCGGACAGCGGGGTGCCCTTGCAGGCGACGGAGAGCACCTCCGGCCGCAGGTCCTGCTCGACCCGGCCGATCTCGTCACGCAGGCGGGCGGCCGCGGCGAGCACCGTGATCGAGGCGAACAGCAGCACCACCAGGCTGACCCGCGGCCAGAGCAGCCGGTTCATCGCCTGCCACAGCTCACCGGTGAAGAACAGGAACAGCGTCACGAACAGCATCGGCGGCAACGCCCGCCCGATCAGGTGCACGCTGTTGCGCAGGTCCGCGATCACGTGCCGGATGGCCGCCTTCAGCAACGCGCCCAGCCCGTAGGTCGTGGCGAGCATCGTCGCCACGAACGCCAGCACGAACACGACGACGAACCAGGCCAGTGCGCCCCACACCGGTTCGGGGTGGTCGTCCCCGTCCGGCGCCATGAACCGGATCTCCAGCGCGTACTGGATCAACGGTGTGATCACCGGGATCACCGCGTAGACCACCAGCACCAGCACCGTCATCCGCGGCGAGAAGCTCGGCATCCGCCGCACGAACAATGAGAGCAGGACCCACGCCGAGACCATCACGGCGACGATCACACCGAGCAGCACCCCTCGGGACAGGCCCGTGGACTGCTGCAGCACCAGCCAGGCGAAGCTGCCGACCGCGACGAACGTCAGCGCCGGCAGCATCCGCGGCAGCACGTGCGACCGGAAGCCGTAGCCCTCGATCATCGTCGGCGCGCCCTGCCGGACGAACCACTGCTCGGTTCGCCGCACCACCGCCGGGGAGATCATGCGGTGGATCATGCCTCACCGCTCGAACAGCCGCGCCATGATGGAGTAGTAGTGGGTCGGCGTGATGCGGGCGAGCGCGTCGAACACGTACGCGTCCGGCCCGACCAGGATCCGCGACTTGCCCTTCTCGACGCCCCGGTGGATGACCTCGGCGGCCTTGTCCGGGGTGGTCAGGGCGATCTTGTCGAAGTCCGCCGCGATCTGCTCCAGCGACCGGCCCTGCTCGTCGAGCTCGGCGTGGAAGCGCCCCTTGCGGACGATGTTGGTCTTGATGCCACCGGGGTGCACGGCCACGGCCGAGACGCCGGTGCCGCGCAGTTCCTGCCGCAGCGAGTCGGTGAAGCCGCGGACGGCGAACTTCGCGGCGCAGTAGGCGCTCTGGTTCGGCATGCCGCACAGCCCGAACACGCTGGAGGTGTTCACGACGACGCCGTAGTTCTGCTTGACCAGCAACGGCAGGAACGCGCGTGTGCCGTTGACGACACCCCAGTAGTTGATGTCGAACAGCCAGGCGTCGTCCTCCGCCACGGAGTTCAGCACGCTCGTGGACGTGGCGACGCCCGCGTTGTTGAACACGGCCGCGAGCGGCAGGTCCAGCCAGGCTTGCACCTCCTTGGCGAACCGCTGCACGTCGTCGGCGTCCCGCACGTCCAGGATCCGGCTGAGCACCGGGCCCTTCAGCGACGCGGCGGTCTCCTCCAGGCCGATCTCGTCGACGTCGGCGATGATCACCGGCGAGCCGTGCCGGGACAACCGCCGCGCGAGGCTGCGGCCGATTCCCGAGGCCGCCCCGGTGATCACCGCCGGACGCCCTGAGATCTTGCGGACCATGCTCGTGCTCCCCTGTCGTCGGAAGCACCTCACGCTTCCAGTGATCGCTCCGCCACGCCAGGGCCGTCGAGGTCAGGTCCGCAACTCCGGGAACTGGTCGTCCCGCCACTCCCCGGTGCTGCCGGCACCCTTCTCCTCCCGCGTGCGGAGATCGACGCGGCGGATCTTGCCCGAGACGGTCTTCGGCAGCTCGTAGAACTCGAGCCGCCGGATCCGCTGGAACGGCGCGAGGTTCTCGCGGGCGTGCCGCAGGATCCGCAGCGCCGTCTCGCGGTCGGGCTCCCAGCCCGGGCTCAGCGCCACGTACGCCTTGGGCACGGCGAGCCGCAGCGGGTCCGGTGCGGGCACCACCGCCGCCTCGGTGACCGCGGGGTGCTCGATCAGCACGCTCTCCAGCTCGAACGGCGAGATCTTGTAGTCCGACGCCTTGAACACGTCGTCCGTACGCCCGATGTAGAACAGGTAGCCGTCCTCGTCGCGGCTCGCGATGTCGCCCGTGTGGTAGTAACCGCCGGCCATGGCCTCGGCGTTGCGCTCCTCGTCGCCGAAGTAGCCGACCATCAGCGACATCGGCCGCTCACCCAGGTCGACGCAGATCTCGCCCTCCTCGGCCGGTGCGCCGGTGATCGGGTCCACCAGCACGATCGGGACGCCCCGCAGCGGCCGTCCCATCGACCCGAGCTTCACGGGCGCGCCCGGCACGTTGCCGACCGACAGCGTGGTCTCGGTCTGGCCGAAGCCGTCGCGGATCGTGAGGCCCCACTGCTTCTGGACCTGCTCGACCACCTCGGGGTTGAGCGGCTCACCGGCGGCCACGACCTCGCGCAGCCCGCCCGGCCCGCCGCTGAGGTCGGCCTTGATGAGCATCCGCCACACCGTCGGCGGCGCGCAGAACGTCGACACTCCCTTCGCCCGGATCTGGCCGAGCAACGCGGCCGCGTCGAAGCGCGCGTAGTTGTAGACGAAGATCGTCGCCTCGGCGATCCACGGCGCGAAGAAACAGCTCCAGGCGTGCTTGGCCCAGCCGGGCGAGCTGATGTTGAGGTGCACGTCGCCGGGCTTCACGCCGATCCAGTGCATGGTCGTCAGATGCCCGACGGGGTACGAGACCTGGGTGTGCTCGACCAGCTTCGGACGGCTGGTCGTGCCGGAGGTGAAGTACAGCAGCAGCCGGTCGTCGGCGCTGGTCTTCGGGTGCGGCAACGGGTTCTCGGGCGCCTCGGCCGCCTCCGCGTAGTCGAGCCGGCCCGCCGCCGTGCCGCCGACGGAGATCAGCACGGGTCCCTCGGCGAACTTGTCCGCGTCCTCGACCCGCGCGATCACGTGCCGCACGGAACCCCGGTGCAGCCGGTCGGCTAGGTCCGCGGGGCCGAGAGCGGTGGTCGTCGGCATGATCACCGCGCCGAGCTTCATCACCGCGAGCATCGACTCCCACAGCTCGACCTGGTTGCCCAGCATGATCATCACGCTGTCGCCCCGGCCGACGCCCTGCCACGCGAGCCAGCGCGCGACGCTGTTCGAACGGCGGCGCAGCTCCTCGAACGAGTAGGCGCGCTCGGAGCCGTCCTCCTCGACGAGGTGCAGCGCCGTGGTGGTGTTGCCCTCGGCGATGACGTCGAACCAGTCGTGCGCCCAGTTGAAGGCGCCGTCGAAGCTCGGCCAGGTGAACGCGTCGGGGTCCGTGAGCATCAGGTCGCGGGCCGCGCGGTAGACGTCGTGACTGGACATGTCGCAGAGGGTGGGGAGGACCGGGGCCGCGGGGATACCCCCGGATGGGGGTGTACCCCTTTTCGAGGGTGCGACCGTCAGCGAAACTGCTGGACGTGCTGCCAGACCGCTTCCAGACGTTGCTCCCGCAACGCCTGGACATGCTCCGCCGCGCCACCGGGCTGCCCGTGGTGTTCGGCGGCGCGGTCGTGCCCGGCCACGAGCTGCTGCTGAGCAGCTTCCACGGCACGCACGGCACGTCGTTGCACGGACTGCGCGTCGGCACGGGCCGGGGACTCGGCGGCACCGCGATCGCCCTGGGCACCGCGGTCCGCGTCAACGACTACGCCAGCACGCGCGCGATCACCCACGAGTTCGACCAGATGGTGGTGGTGAACGAACGTCTGACCTCGGTGTTCGCCTACCCGGTGACCGTTCGCGGCACCGTGCACGGCGTGCTCTACGGAGCCGTGCGCGGACGAGCGACCGTCGGTGACCGGGCGATCAGGATGGCCGGCGCCATCGCACAGGGATTCGCACAGGACCTGGACATGCCTTTCCCTCAGAATCAGACACTGCACACGCAGGCCGCACTTCGCGAGCTGGCCGAGGTCACCAAGCTCGTCGGAGACCCGGTGCTGCGCGAACGACTCCGCAAGGTCCACCAGAACCTCGGCGGCGAGGCCCCCGTCAGCGTCCCGACCGGCCTGACGCCGCGGGAACTCGATACGCTGCGGCTGGCCGCGGTCGGTGCGTCCAACCGGGAGATCGCCGCCGAGCTCGGGTTGAGCACCGAAACCGTCAAGGCCTACCTCCGGGGCGCGATGCGCAAGCTGGGGGTGCACAACAGAACCGCCGCCGTCCACGCGGCGAGGTCGACGGGAGCGCTCTGAGTGTCGTTGATGGAGAAGGCCGTGATCGGGACCGATCGCCTGCTCTACAAGCTGACCGGCGGCAAGTTCACCCTCGTCTCCCTGTCGAAGCAGACGGGGCTGACGCTGATCACCGTCGGCGCGAGGTCCGGTGAGCGGCGAGAGAACCAGGTCCAGTACGTGGCCGACGGCGACTCGATGCTCGTCGTGGGCTCCAACTGGGGCAAGCCGCACCACCCCGCGTGGACCGCGAACCTGCTGAAGAACCCGGACATCCAGGTGAACGTGCGCGGCGACGTCCGCGATGTGCGGGGCACGCTGCTCGAAGGCGCGGAGCGGGAGGCCGCCTGGACCCGCATGGTGACGGCCTGGCCCGCGTTCCAGGACTACGTGGAGCGCTCAGGCGGTCGCGAGCTGAGGATCTTCCGCCTCACTGCGCGCTGAGTCCCACGCCAGCCACACGCAGCCCACGATCATCAGCACACCGTGGGCGATGCGCGCCGCCGGAGGCGTGAAGAACTGCGGCAGGTACAGCGCGAACCCGGCCGCGAACACGATCGCCGCCGTGGTGCGCAGCTTCAGCGCGACCATGACCGCCGCGACGCCCATGGTGACGAGACCGACCCCGAACATCGTGACGGCGAAAGGGTTGTAGCGCACGGACTCGGCCAGTTCAAGGAGGTTCGGCTGCTGCGCGATCGCGTGCAGGCCGAAGTCCTCTGCGCCGTAGTACGGCAGCGTGAGTCCGGCGCCGGCCCAGAACGTGATCGCGGCCCTGCGGTGGATCTCCAGCAACGCGATCGGCACCAGGATGAAGCCGATCATCGCGAACAGGTGCGACAGGACCCAGGCGGTCGACCCCATCGAGGCCGCGGCTCCCGCTGCCGTCGTCTCGTCGTGCCAAGGTCTTGAAGCCGGGTACAGCAGGAAGAGCAGGCCTGCGGCGGTGAGCGTCCACTTCACGATTGCCCCCTGAGATCGGTGAGGTACATCCGGACGAGCTGGTCGTAGGTGTCGTCGAGGCCCTCCGGCAGGCCGAAGCCGCCACCGGACTCGATCGACGCGAAGCCGTGCACGATCACCCGCAGCCGCCGCGTGGCGTGGATGGCGGCCGAGCCCTCCAGGCCGTAGCCGCGCAGGGTGGCGAGCATGACCTCCATGAACTTCAGGCCGGCCGCGCGCTGCAGTTCGTCGTGCAGCGGATCCATCGGCATGGCCGGGTACCGCTTCGGGTGTTCCTGGACGTACGCGCGGTAGGAGTGCATCAACGCGCCCACCGCCGCGTCGCCCGACAGGCCCAGGACCGCGTCGGTGAAGCGGACCGTCATCTCCTCGATCAGGCGCACTCCGACCAGGCCCCGGAGCTCGCCGAGGCTCGCGACGTGCTTGTACAGCGAGGGTGTGGCGACACCGGTCCGTGCGGCGACGGCGGCGAGCGTCAGTGCGCCGGCTCCCTGCTCGTCGACCAGCTCCAGTGCGGCGTCGACGACCTTGGCGGTGGTGAGACGTGGACGAACTGCCATAGCTCAAAAGCTAACAGCATTAGCCCGTGAGTGTCCAGGACAGGTTTTGTGGAGATCTTGCGGATTCCCGGCGGAGTTCGTGCCCGCAGCGCTATGAAGGTCAGGTCATTCGCATCGGCAAGGAGAATCCATTGCGATTAGCCAAGATCCTGGGGGCGGTCTCCGCGAGCGCGTTGTTCGCGGCGACCTTCACGGCTGCACCGGCCACCGCCGGTCCGACGTTGCACACCTCGATCGACCCGAGCTCCGTCAAGGAGTCGATCGAGTACCTGACGCAGACCTACCGAGTCAGCGAGCGCGAGGCGCTGCGGAGACTCGAGCTCCAGAACGACGCGGAGAAGCTCGAGGCCACGCTGAAGAAGGAGGCCGCCGGCGAGTACGGCGGCATGTGGATCGACCAGCAGGCGGGCGGCAAGCTCGTCGTCGCCATGACGAAACCCGTTGCCGCACAACGCCACATCGCGGCACTGCCCGACCGCGCCAACGTCGACGTGCGCACGGTCAAGAACTCGCTGGCCACGCTGCAATCGGCCCAGGAGCGCATCAGCAGGCAGGTCGGCGCCGGCGCCGACTCGGTGTACCTGCCGGCCGTCAGCACCACCGAGAACCGCGTGGTGGTCTGGGAACGCTCCTGGCTCAAGAAGCCCGGCGTGCCCGCCGAGACGGAGATGCGCACGTTCGACGCCGACCCGAGCCTCATCTCGGCCCGCGTCCTGCAGAAGCCGACCCCGTACTCGTCGGTCGATCCCGTCGACTGGGGTTTCTGCCACCCGCTCTACTGCACGAACTACGGCCCCATGCGCGGCGGCCTTCGCCTGGACATGCAGCGCGACGCGGCCCCCAATGAGACTCCTACCTGGGGCGGGTGCACCGTCGGGTTCAACCTGCGCACCACGGGTGGCGCGTTCCCCGGTGTCCCCTGGGTGCTGACCGCGGGCCACTGCGTGAGCAGCAAGACGAACGGCACGCCCACCCGGCACAACACCCAGCCGATCCTGGAGCAGCGCTACGTCTGGAAGAACGCCTACCCGTACGACTACAACGCCGTGAGGTACGTCGACGCCGCCACTGCGAACACGTGGCTGGAGGGCCAGACCAACCGCAACACGGTCCTCAAGTACTGCCGCAACGGCGGCCTGGACAGCAACGGCGACACCCCGTGCGGCCCGCAGGCGACCTCCCAGAACCAGGAGATCACCTCGGTCACCCCGCTGTCGGGGATCCTGACGGGCGCGGTCGTGTGCGCCACCGGTTCGGGTTCCAGCGCGGTGAACTACCCGGACTCCGTCGACAGCGGCGCCGGTGAGGGCTACCTCGTGGGGACCCGGTGCGGCCGGGTCCTCTCGACCGACGTCGGCATCAACACCGACGTGTGCGCGAGGAACGGCGACAGCGGCGGCCCGTTGTTCAGCCAGGTCACCAAAGCGGGTCTCGGCATCCTCAACGGCAGCCAGCAGGCCCGTAGCGGCGCCTGCCAACTGGGCGAGCTGAACAACTACTCGCCACTCTCGACGATCCTCGAGGACCTCAGCGCTCGCCAGATCAGCGGCGGGTCGGTCTTCAACGTCATCACCACTCCGCAGGGCTGATCACCGTCTCCGGAGGGCCTGGTTCCAGGCCCTCCGGAGACGCGTCTTCGACTTAAGCAGCCTTAAATGCGCTGGCAGCGAGCTAGATCCCTTGAGAGCGCTCTCATCTGACAAATTCGTGAAAACCTTTACACGTTGACCGAGGGTCACGGCGCGACAACACTTCCGAACCACTGGGCGCACAACTCAACACCCGGAAAGGTCGGTTCGATGCAGCGACGCATCGGGACGGCCCTTGCCGCTGCCTTGATGGTGGCCGCAGGGATCACCGTCGCCACCACCAGCCAAGCTCCCCCTGCCAACGCGGCGGTGACCTGGGCCGACGAGTTCAACGCTCCCGCCGGCGCCGGCGTCGACGGTGGCAAGTGGAACATGGAAGTGGGCAACAACAACGGCAACAACAGGGAACACCAGTGGTACCAGTCGGGTACCTCCAACGCGGCGCACGACGGCCAGGGCAACCTCGTCATCACCGCCAAGAAGGAGAACCCCGGCAACTACAACTGCTGGTACGGGCGGTGCCAGTACACGTCCGCGCGCATCAACACCGCGAACAAGTTCACCCAGACCTACGGCCGGTTCGAAGCGCGCATGAAGATGCCGCGCGGCAAGGGAATCTGGCCGGCGTTCTGGATGCTCGGCGCCGACATCAACACCGGTAACCCGTGGCCCGGCTCGGGCGAGATCGACATCATGGAGTTCCTGGGACACCAGACGAACACCGTGTACGGCACGATCCACGGTCCTGGTTACTCCGGCGCGGGCGGCAAGTCCCACGCCTACAACGGCCCGAACTTCTCCGACGGTTTCCACAACTTCGCAGTGGACTGGAAGCCCGGCGAGATCACGTGGTCGGTGGACGGCAACGTCTACGCCCGCAACACGCCGACGGACGTCAACGGCAACCCGTGGGTGTTCAACAAGCCCTTCTTCATCATCATCAACCTCGCGGTCGGTGGTGAGTGGCCGGGCTACCCGGACGCCAGCACGACGTTCCCGCAGCAGCTCGTGATCGACTGGGTCCGCGCCTCCTCCACCGACACCCCGCCTGTCGGCGGTGGCTCGGAGATCCGCGGCATCGGCGGCAAGTGCCTCGACGTCCCGTGGGCCAACACGGCCAACGGCACGCCCATCCAGATCGTCGGCTGCAACGGCAACGCCGCCCAGAAGTGGAGCCGTCCCGGTGACGGCACGATCCGCGCGCTGGGCAAGTGCCTCGACGTCAGCGGTGGCGGTACCGCGAACGGCACCGTGGTCCAGCTCTGGGACTGCAACGGCTCGGCTGCCCAGCAGTGGGCGGTCAGCGGGGCACAGGACATCGTGAACCCGCAAGCCAACAAGTGCCTCGACGCCATCGGTGGTTCCTCCGCCGACGGCACGAGAACGCACATCTGGGAATGCCTCGGCGTCGCCAGCCAGAAGTGGCAGGTCTGAGGTCTCTCCAGGTCGGGTCGCGCATGACCTGACAGGACCAGCGCTGGACGTGAACCCCCGCGGCGGACGGGTTCACGTCCAGCGCTTTCTCGTTCGTGGGATCAGGCCAGAAGCCTTGCCACGGCCCAGTCCTGCACCGCGACGCCGACCGACTTGAACACGGTCCGCCCCTCGCGCAACGGCGGGTTCCCCAGCGCCGCACCGAGTTCGACGAGCGACTCCAGCCGCAGCACACCGCTCTGGACCGCCCGGATGATCTCCCCGGCCTCGCTCAGCGCCGCCTCGACCTGGTCCACGACCACGACCCCGGCGGTCGCCAGAAGGTCCTCGGGCAGCTCCCGCATCACCGGCCGGTACGAGCCGATCGCGTTGACGTGCACCCGTTCCTTGAGCGCGTCGCACCGGAACAACGGCACGGTCGACGCCGTCGCACAGCACACGACGTCCGCGTCCCGCACGGCCTCCTCGGCCTGCGCCGCGACCTCCATGACCGTGTCCGGCAGCTCGTCCTTCAGACTCTCCAGCAACGCCTCGGCCTTCTCGGCGTTCCGGTTGAACACCACCAGCTTCTTCAACGGCCGCACCGCGTGCACCGCCCGGACCTGGTCCGCGGCCTGTGCCCCGGCACCGAGGAGTGCGAGGTGCGAGGCGTCCTCGTCGGCCAGCAGATCCGTTGCCACACCAACGACAGCGCCCGTGCGCAACGTCGTGAGCGACACCGCGTCCGTGACGAACTGCCCGTCCGGGTGCGAGTACACGACCGTGCCCGCGATGACCGGATCCCGTTCGACCTCGATGCTGACGACCTTGACCGCCGTGGAGTTCGTGGGCCGGTGGTGCACCGCCATGACGAGCGACCGGCTGTCGCTGAACGCGTGGCGCGGCGGAAGGTCGAACTCCTCCGCGGCGAGCCCGACGAACGCTTCTCGCACGGCCTGGATCGCTGCGGGCATCGTCATGGTTCGGATGGTAACGACTCAGCCGGAGCGCTTGAGCGCCCCCAGGAACAACGCCCATGCGGCCGGGCCGACCTCGACGTGGACGGCGGGAGCCTTGGTGTCACGGATGCCGACGCCGGTGGCGATCTCGACGCAGGAGCTCGCGTTCGCGCTGAAGGTGCTCTTGTGCCACTCGGCCATCCCGCTCTCCTCACCCGATCATGTCTTCGAGCAGACTCCCCGATTGTTCCTCGTCCAACGCCGTCCGGCCGAGTGACTCGATCACCCGGTCGTAGCTCCGGAGGGGCAGTGCCGCCTCGACGATCAGGCTGGCGTTCTCGCTCTCCACGAACACGACGGGCTCGACCTTGTCGAACGTCAGCAGGTCGAACGGCCCCGAGTGCCCCGCGTGCGCCCCGGCCGACGTGGGCACGACCCTGATGACGACGTACCGCCGCGCCGAGACCTCCACCAGGTACTCCAGCTGAGCGCGCAGCACGGCTTCGCCGCCGACCGGCGTCCAGAGCACCGACTCGTGGACGAAGAACGTCGCCTCGAGGCCGGGCTGGAGCGCCTGCTGGCGCGCGACCCGTGCCGAGACGCGCTCTTCCACCTCTTTCCTGGGCACGTTCGCGTTCGCCTCGATGACCGCGCGCGCGTACTCGGGAATCTGCAGCAGGCCGTGCACGAGCAGCGGCTGCCAGCTCGTCAACGTCTCGGCCCTGGACTCGTGCTCCACGAGCGTGCGCGGCGTGATCGGTTCGACCGCCCCGTGCTCCTGGAGCCACCCCTTGACGTTCGTCGCGGCGAACAGCTTCATCAGGTGTTCCCGCTCGCCCGGCGGCGTGTGGCACGCGCCCAGCAGCAGCGCGAGGTCCAGCTCCGTCACGCCGCCCTTGCCGTTGAGGGCGTCCGACAGCTTGGCTTCCTGCCAGCCGATGAGCTCGGCGACCTTGCGCGACGTCATGCCCGTGGCGGAGACGGCGGCGCGGAGTCCGTCACCGAACTCACGACCTCGTGCGGTGGAGAATCTTTTCGGCATGGCGAGGACCGTAACGCCATTCATCGCCATTCCAGAACGTTCGACGCCAACACAACCCAAAAGGGCGTTCGCTTGGAGCTCTTCCAAGACACACAATAATGCTGTGAGATTTCACTGGGCGCCCTACGAAGGGCTGCGACACGCCATCCCCGACGAGCCGGCCAGGGGGCGGCTCGTCGACACGCTGTGCGGCGATCCTTATGTGCCGCAAGAACTCAGCCTGTGGCGGGACAAGGTCGTCTGGCCGACGTGCTGGGACTGCGACGGCATTTGGCGCGAGTCGGAAGGGATTCTGCCATGGCCGCGGAAATCCTGACGGAAGACCTGCTGCGCGTATCTCTTCAGCGCCTTTCGCGTGAGGTGGTGAAGACTTATCCACAGTTCGGCGAGCTGCTCGCACGGAACATGCTGCGCACTTGCGGGTTGATTCCCGATCTGGAGCGGGCGGAGCATTACCGGGAACTCGGCACGTTGCTCACGGACCTCGGCCGGCTCTACCTGGCGGAGGCGGACGTGCTCAGCACGGTGGAGTCGCCGGAGGCCGGTCCGACCGCCTGAGCGCACCGGCTCACCGCTCCGACATCACGACCGCGCGCCCGCTCGTGTCGAACTCGTGCGCCAACGTCCGCAAAGGCTGCCCGCCCGCAGCCCAAGCGGCCGTCCAGGTGAGGCACTCGGCCGCCCCGTTCCCTCCGCGCTCCACCAGATCCACCCCGATCGAGTCGAGCCACTCCCACGCACTCCCGCCCACACCGGCCAGGAACTCCTCGTCCCAGGCCCGCACCAACTCCCGGACGGTCCCCTCGGCCCGCGCCCGAGCGTTGACCGACCGAATCCACTCCTGCCGCTCCTCCTCCGACAGCACCACCCCGGTCTCGGCCTCCCGGAACCCGGGCAGGTCGTGCGCCAGCCCACCCGACCCGACGTACAGAACCCGCCGATCGGCGAAGAACTCCCCCACCCGACGCCCCAGAGAGGCCGCACGCCGGAAGGTGGCGTGCGGCGGAGACGCGCAGTTGACGAAGACCGGCAGCACCGGCTTGGCCGAGATCGAGCCCAGCAGGTCCCGCGTCGTGTGCCCGAACGCGTGATCCAGGGCAGCCGAGTAGGCGGTGGCGATGTCGAACTCGCCCTCCACCAGGTCGGCCACCAACGCACGCCCCGAAGAGGAAGGCACGTCGTACGAACCGACCGGCCCGGCGACGTCGCCCTGTGCGGTGGCCGACAGCACCACCGCGAAGGTCGGCACCACGGCGCGGAACGCACGGCGGTGGTCCGTGCCGAAGAAGACCACGAGCTCCGGGTCGAACGCCTCGACGGCGGCGCGGGCGGTGGCGATCGCCTCGCGGACCGGGCCGAAGGGCGCGCTCGGCAGGGTGATCAGGTGCGAGGCGCAGACCGTCAGGCGATTCTTCACCGGACCAGTCTAGGTTCCGGGGCGTGACGAGACGTGCACTTGCGGTGATCATCGCCGCCGCCCTCCTTGCGCCCGTTCACTCCGCTCGGGCCGAAGGCCGCATCGAGACCGAACGGATCGAGAGACCCGTTGCGCCGGGCGTCACGCACAGCTCGTTCGACTGGTTCGAGGAAGACGGGTGGGTTCGCGGGGACGCGCTCAGCGTCGACCTCACCCGAGCGAACGTCGGGTACGTGGACCCCGGCACGGTGGCGCGGGCGGCGCCGCTCTCGCAGCAGGCGAGGACAGCCGTCGCGGCCGTCAACGGGGACTTCTTCGACATCGGCAACTCCGAGGCACCCGAGGGCGTCGGCATCCAGGACGGCCGGACGCGGAAGTCGGGCAACGGCAGGGCGATCGGCATCGACGCGGCCGGCGTGGGCAGCGTCATGGAGACGTTCTTCGAAGGCACGCTCAACGGCACGTACGCGCTGACGCAGCTCAACAGCGCGCGGATCGACGTGGACGGGATCGGTGTCTTCACCCCGTTGTGGGGCACGTACAGCAGAGCGCGCGCTACGCGAGGTGCGGTGAACACGGCTGAGGTGCTCGTCAAGGACGACGTCGTCCAGAGCGTCGGCAGTCCGGGCGACCGGCCCGTCGAGGGGTACGCGCTGGTCGGCCGCGGCAAGGGCGCGGACGTCCTCAGAAGTCTCCAGCCCGGCGACAGGGCGGAGATCACCTATCGGAGCCGCACCAGTGACGGCAGCACACCGAGGACGGCGATCGGCGGACGGCAGCCGCTGGTCGAGAACGGCCGCAACGTCGCGCCGCACGACCCGCTGCACCCGCGCACGGCGGTGGGCTTCTCGCAGGACGGCAAGAAGATGGTGATGCTGACCGTCGACGGGCGGCAGGGCGTCCACCTGCAAGGGCTGAGCCTGAAGGACCTCGCCGACGCGATGATCGGGCTCGGTGCGCACAACGCCCTCAACCTCGACGGCGGCGGCTCGTCGACCATGCTCGTCCGCGAACCCGGCACCACCGCGCTCACCCTCGCCAACACGCCTTCCGAAGGCGGCGAACGCCCGGTCCCCAACGGCCTTGCGCTCTACGCGCCTCCGGGCACCGGCAGGCTCACCGGGTTCGACGTGCGGACGGAGGACCAGCGCGTCTTCCCCGGCATGACACGCAGGATGACCGTGCGCGGGCACGACGAGACGTTCGGACCGGCGACCACCAACGCGCACGCCACGCGTGCGACCGGCGGGTGGGCCATCGGCGACACCTTCCACGCGGTGAACGAGGGACCGGCGTCGTTCACCACTCTCCACGGCCTCACGACCGCGACGCGGAAGCTCACCGTGCTGGGCGAGCTGGCCGGACTGGCCCCGGCCGAGACGCGCGTCAGCCTGCACGAGGGCGAGAGCAAACCTTTGCGGATCAACGGTTTCGACGCCAGGGGCTTCAGCGCGCCGATCGAACGGGCCGACCTCGACCTCACCTACGACCGCAGCGTCGTCGAGGTCACGCCGGACCTGCGGATCAGGGCGATCAGGCCCGGCGCCACCACGATCACGGCACGGGCCCGGGGCAAGGAGACCCGGGCTGCTGTCACCGTCGGGGTGCACGACCGGCCGGTCGCCGGGTTCGACGATGCTCCACAGTGGACCTTCGGGTCCGCCAGGGCGACCGGCGAGGCGGAACCGGAGCCACGAGGCCACACCGGACCCGGCCTGAGGCTCGGCTACGACTTCACCCGGTCGACCGGCACGCGCACCGCCTACGCCGTCCCGCCGAAGCCGATCCAGGTCGACGGGCAGCCCCTCGGACTCGCCGCCTGGGTCCACGGCCGCGCCCGGGGCGAGTGGACCGCCTTCACCGTCACGGACGCGACCGGGCAGTCCCGCGCGCTCTACGGCCCCCACGTCACCTGGACCGGCTGGCAGCGCGTCGAGGTCGCGGTGCCGCCGGAGCTCGAGTTCCCGATCGCGGTCACCCGGTTCTCCACGATCGAGACCAAGGCCGACCGCTCCTACCAGGGCGAGGTCGTCATCGACGACATCGTCGCGACGGTGCCGCCCGAGATCACCCTGCCGCCGCCCCCTCACCAGCGCGAAGGAGTGATCGGCACAGCGGAGGGCTGGACGTTCGCGGTCCTGTCCGACACCCGGTTCGTGGCCCGCGACCCGGACAGCGCCCTCGCCCGGTCGGCTCGCCGCACGCTGACGGAGATCAGGGCCTCCGGGGCCGAGTTCGTCGTCGTCAACGGCGACTTCGTCGACGAGGCCTCACCGGACGACCTGCAGCTCGCCCGCAGGATCCTGACCGAGGAGCTGGGCGACCTCCCCTGGTACTACGTGCCGGGCAACCACGAGATCATGGGCCCCGGCACCATCGAGAACTTCCGCCGCGAGTTCGGTGCCACCCACCGCACGTTCGACCACAGGGGCACCAGGTTCGTGCTGCTCGACTCGTCGACCGGCACGCTCAGGGGTGGCGGCCTCGACCAGGTCGAGATGCTCCGCACCGCGCTGGACACGACCGAGGGCCAGGCCGTCGTGCTGATGCACCACCCGCCGCGAGACCCCACCCCCGCCCGCGAGAGCCAGCTCACCGATCCGCTGGAAGCGTCCTATTTCGAGCGACTGCTGTCCGAACGGGACGCACCCACCGCGTTCGTCGGCGGGCACGTCGGCGGTTTCTTCGCGTCCACTGTGGACGGCGTGCCGTTCGTGATCAACGGCAACTCCGGCAAGGCACCCGCGGAGGCCGGCGGGTTCACCGGCTGGACGCTCTTCGGCGTGAGCGGGAACGGCGTCCGGGCCGAGATCCGCCCGCACGTGGACGCGCTCCAGGTCCTGGCTCCGGCGACGTTGCGGTCCGGCACGGCGGAAACGGTTGCGGCGACGGTGAAACAGGGTTCGCGATCGGTGCCGGTGCGCTATCCGATGGGCGCGGTGTGGGAAGGGTCACGTGCCGTCCACGTGGGCGCGCAGAGCGGGGTCCGGCCTTGGCACGTCGCCCGGTTCGAACCGGACAACGGCGTCCTCGTCGGGATCAGGCCTGGTCAGGCGCAGATCTCGGTCACGGTCAACGGCGTGACGAGCAGCGCGGACGTGCGCGTGGAGGCGGCGGAGAGCCCGTGAGCTGGTCTGAGTGAGTGCGATGTGAGGCGGTGAGGGAAGATACTCCCCATGACCACCGCCGACAACGGTTTCGCCGACCTGGGGCTGCGCTCCGACATCCTCAACGCACTCACCACGCTGGGCTACGAGGAGCCGACGCCGATCCAGAGCGAAGCGATCCCGCCCCTGCTCGCGGGCAACGACCTGCTGGGCCAGGCGGCCACGGGCACGGGCAAGACGGCGGCGTTCGCGCTGCCGCTGCTCGAACGCATCGCGGACAAGATCGGCAAGGGCGAGAAGCCGCTGGCCCTCGTCCTCGCCCCCACCCGTGAGCTCGCCGTGCAGGTGTCCGAGGCGGTCCACCGCTACGGCCGCCACATGGGCGCTCGCGTCCTTCCCATCTACGGCGGCCAGCCCATCGGCCGTCAGCTGCGCGAGCTGTCCCGCGGCGTCGACGTGGTGGTCGCGACCCCGGGCCGCGCCATCGACCACCTCCAGCGCGGCACGTTGCAGCTCGGCGACCTGCAGGTCGTCGTGCTCGACGAGGCCGACGAGATGCTCGACATGGGCTTCGCGGAGGACATCGACGCGATCCTGAGCGAGACGCCGGCCGAGCGGCAGACCGTGCTGTTCTCGGCCACGATGCCGCCGCGCATCGACCGCATGGCCAAGAGCCACCTGCGCGAGCCCGTGCTGATCCAGATCGAGCGCGAGAAGACCGAGCCGGGCGAGGCCCCGCGCGTCCGGCAGACCGCGTACCTGGTGCGCCGCGAGCACAAGCCCGCCGCGCTCGGCCGCGTGCTCGACGTCGAGTCGCCGACCGCCGCCGTCGTCTTCTGCCGCACCCGCGACGAGGTCGACCAGCTCACCGAGACGCTCAACGGCCGCGGCTACCGCGCCGAGTCGCTGCACGGCGGCATCAGCCAGGAGCAGCGCGACCGAGTGATGTCGCGCCTGCGTTCGGGCACCGCCGACCTGCTGGTGGCCACCGACGTCGCCGCCCGCGGCCTCGACATCGAGCAGCTCACGCACGTCGTGAACTACAACGTGCCGTCCGCGCCCGAGGCGTACACGCACCGCATCGGCCGGGTCGGCCGCGCCGGCCGTGAGGGCGTCGCGATCACCCTGGTCGAGCCGCGCGAGAACTCGATGCTCAAGACGATCGAGCGCGTCACCAAGACCAAGATCCCGGTCGAGAAGGTCCCGACGGTCGCCGACCTGCGCGCCCGCCAGCTGGAGCTGACCCGCTCGTCGCTGCACGAGTCGCTGCTCGAGGACGACCTGTCGCGCTTCCGCGTCGTCGTCGAGACGCTGGCCGACGAGTTCGACGTCATGGAGATCGCGCTCGCCGCGGTCAAGCTCGCGCACGAGGCCTCCGGTGCCGCCGCCGACGAGGAGGAGATCCCGGAGGTCCGCCCGCGCGAGGACCGTCCGCGCCGCGATGGTGCCCCCGCCGGTCCGCGCCGCGAGCGCCGTGGCCCGTCCGAGGGCATGACCAGGCTGTTCCTGGGTGCCGGCCGCTCGTCGGGCATCCGCCCGCAGGACATCGTCGGCGCGCTGACCGGCGAGACGAACCTGAAGGGCCGCGACATCGGCGCGATCGAGATCGCCGACCGGTTCTCGCTGGTCGAGGTGCCCGGCCCGGCCGCGAACGACGTGATCGAGCAGCTGCGCGACGCCACGATCAAGGGCAAGCGCGTGACGATCCGTCGCGAGCGCCAGCCCCGCTAGTCCCCGAACGTGACTCGGCCCCCTCCGGAACTTCCGGAGGGGGCCGAGTGCGTGCCGGATCAGGCCTCTACGAGGCGACCAGCGTCCACCGCTGGTTCTCGAAGCCGTTGTAGCCGGACATCTTGACCAAGGCACCGTTGTGCGTGGCGTTGCCGTAAGCGTCCACGTACAGGAAGGTCAGCGCGCTCTGCAGGCCGTAGGTGTTGTCGCCGCCCTGCGTGAAGACGAACTGCTGCGTGCCGCTCGACGAGGTCTACGTGACCGGCTCCGGCTGGGCCACCACAACGGAACTGGCTGAAGCCGAGTCAGGAGCGCCGCGGCACCAAGGCGAGGAAATTTTCCGCCGTCGCCGCGGCGTCTTACATCGACATCCAGGAGGGTCGTCCCATCAACTACGAACCAGTAGATGGGAAGTACCCCTACTACGCCTGGCTGGACGACGAAAAGTCAGCAGTCGAAGACGCGAAGGGTGTTCTGCGGGCCTGGACGACCCCCCAGGGCCACCACTTCGAGAACACGTACGTGTTCGGGGAAGGGTGGGTCCGGAGCTACATCCGCGAAGACGTCAAAGGCTTCCGCAAGAGCCGGTGGGTGAAGGAGATCAGCGAGGAGGACGCCGAGCACTTCAAGGCGGTCGTCGACGCCCGGCGCTGGTAGTCAGAGCTTGCGGGCCTCGACCAGGAACCTCGTCGAGGTGCTCACGAACTCCCCGTGCTCCTGGATGTGCTGATGCATGTCCAGGAGCCGCTCGCGATACCCCTCCACCGTGAACCCCGGCACGGTCCACAGCACCTTGCGCAGGAAGTGCACCACCGCACCGACGTCGAAGAACGCCACCCGCAACGCCACGGGCTCCAGCCGCAGCACCTCCAGCCCGGCCGCCTCGGCCCGGGCACGAGCCACCGCGACGCCGCGCTCCGGGCTCACCGGCTGCGGCCCCATCATGAAATCCGTGAGCTCCCGGTTCGTCCCGGCCCCGATCTGCTGCGAGAAGTAGGTCCCGCCGGCCCGGAGCACCCGCGCGACCTCACCCCACGGCGTCACGACGGGATGCCGTGAGATCACCAGGTCGAACGCGGAGTCCCGGAACGGCAGCGGCCCGGCGTCGGGCGCGCGCACCACGAGCGGCAGGTTCCGCGACGCCACCACGGCGTTCGGCGGCCATGACTCGGTCGCGGCCATCAGCGGTGGCAGGACGGGAGCCGACGCCGTGACCTCTCCCCCGCCGGTCTGCAGGTCCAGCGCCGATGAGACCGCTCTCAGGCGCTCGGCGATCTGCGCCGCGTAGCCCCACGGCGGGCGTTCCTCGGTCGCTCGCCCCTCGAACCAGGAGAAGTCCCACCCGTCCAACGGCGCGGCCGCGCCCTCGGCCACCAGTTCCTCGAAAGTCCCCATGGGCAGGAATGCCACCACAACGCCGCCGAGCCGGCCACCGAGAATGGCGGCACCTGCCCTGGGCGCTGAGACGCCGCGTCCCTGGTTCGTCTCGCGCACGGCGGGGCAGGTGCCGCAGGGGGTTACAACGACCGAACGGCCGCGCGGTTACGCCCTGAGGCTCAACACAAGCACGGCCGTTCGGACTATTGTTGAATAGTCACTCTCTAGAGGGAACTCATCGCAGCCGGTACGCCCTCAGCACCGTCTGGTCGACCGTGTTGCCGTTCGCGTCCGCCGCCACCACGCGCAACGACACGAACCCGCCCGCCTTCCCGCCGGGCGGAACGATCGACTTCACCGGGACCCACGTCACGCCGTCGTCGAACGACGCGTACGCCTGCAGCGAGCGCGCCGACGACCCCGCGGTGAACTTCGCGGGCATCGGCGCCCCGGCCTTCCAGCTGTTGCGCAGGTCGACCGGCAGCACGTAGTCGACCTCCGGCAACGGCAGCCTGCCGTCGGCGGAACCCGAGAACTCCCACGTGGTTTTCACGTTGGTGGACAACGCGAGCGAGTCGCGGGACGCGTCCAGCACGAGCTTGTACCGGCCGTCGCGGGCGGGGGCGTGGAAGGAACCACGCCGGACGTCGGAGAAGCCCAGCGACACCCCGTTGTGGAACAGCTCCAGCTGCCCCCAGCCGGTCTGCCGCCAGTTCTCCACCCACCCCGACCCGCCGAACGGCGAGATGCGCGCGGTGATCAGGTCGCCGGCCCGCTCGACGCCACCGCCGTCGGCCCACGGCACGAGCGACGGTCCGGTGAGCCGCGGCGAGGTGACGGCGCGCAGGTTCGTGCGCTCGTAAGTCCGGCCCGGCTGGAAGGTCACCGGTTCGACGTGCGCCCACGAGGTCGTGATCGGGTCGTCGCCGCCTCCGAACGAACGCCCGTCGAAGCCCTCCTGGAACCAGGTGCCCGGCGTGAAGTACTCGGTGCGCCGCACGGGAGCGGCGAACCGTTCGTCCAGCGTCACGCCGATGACCCCGTTCACGACCGGGTTGTTCCGCTGGTTGACCGAGCCGTCCCCGCCGGACGTGTAGTAGCTCGCCTTGACCGCAGCGAGCTCCGAGTGCCGGAACTTCTTGGTGCCCAACGGAAGCGTGCCCTTGTTCTGCAGGAACAACGTGTACGAGACCGGCGAGCCCGCGATGGCCCGCAGCGTCAGCTTCGACGGCGTGACGGCCACGTGGTGCTCCGCCGCGGCGACCACCGGGATCGCCGTCTGGTCGTCGTACCCGAACGGCACCGGCCCCGCCCACAGCACCGCGAGCGCTCCGGCGTCCTTCATCGCCTGCGCGACCGCGTAGACGTCCTCGTTCACCGGACGCACCAACGCGAGCTTGCCGCGCACGTCGGAGCCGCGCTCGGCGACGTCGAACCTGTGCTCGCCCGGCGGCAGGTACTTGCTGCTCTCGTAGTACCGCACCGGGAACCCGCCGGGCACCGAGACGAGCGGCTGCCCGCCCTTGAGCCCGGAGTTGTAGGTCAGCTCCAGCAGCGGTGCACCGAACGTCAGGCCGTACAACGGGACCCGGCCGTCGATGACGCTGGCGACACCGCTGATCTTGCCGGGCGCGAACGGCACGCGCAGCTGGGCGTCGCGGTACCAGACCACCGAGTCGCGCTCGGGCAGCTCGACGCTGATCTGCCTGGCCTGCCTCGCGTCGAGCGTCACAGCCACGTCCGCGGCGAGCGAGACGCGGCCGGCCACCTCGGTCGCGGCGCGTGGCACGAACCAGTCGTAGTTCGGCGTCAGCTCGTCGATGCGGCTGAGCACCGCGTAGTCCGCGACGGGCAGCCGCGCCGATCCCGTGCCGTCCGGCCCGATGCTGAGCACCGAGGCCTCCTTCGTCGTCATGTTGACCACGACGGCGAACTCGTTCGGGACGGGCTTGCCGTCACGGCCGACCATCGACAACGTCAGCGCGTGCCGTTCCTCCTGGACGTACGCGCCCACGGAGGTGGTCAGCTCGACGCCTGCCCCGGAAGCCTCGACGTGACCGAAGAACGTGCCGAGGCCCTTGCGCGGGTCCAGCACGACGTCGACCGCGACACTGCCCTGGGCAGGCACGGTCACCGACGACGGCACGGAGAAGTCCGCGCCGAGGTTGTGCCGCAACGCCAGGGAGACAGGCACCGCGCCCGCGTTCGAGTAGGTGATCGTCTTCGTGAACGTCCTGGTGTGCGGCCATTCCAGCAACCCGAACGACAGGCTGCCCACCGACGCGCTCACCTGCTGCGTGACCGCGCGGCCGACGTCGAGCAGGCCGGTGCCGACGTTCACGGGCGAGTCCGCGACCGGCTTCACCGTCGCCATCAGGTGCGCCTTGAGCTCGGCGGCCTTCCACGACGGGTTGCGCTGCGCCAGCACGGCCGCCGCGCCCGCGACGTGCGGGGCGGCCATCGACGTGCCGGTCAGCCGGGCGTGCAGGTCGTCGACGGCGTGGTCCCACAACGTGTTCTCGGCCCGGGCGGCCACGATGTCCGTGCCCGGCGCGGCGATGTCCGGTTTGACCGCGTGGTCACCCGGCCTCGGGCCGCGGGACGACATCTCCTCGACCGCGCCCTGCTTGGTCAGGTTCGCCACGGCCAGCGCCGCGTCGGCCACCGCCGGTCCGGAGACCTTGCGGAACGTGCCCGAGTTGCCCGCCGCGACCACGAACAACGCGCCGGTCTCGGCGGTGAGCTCGTTGACCTTCAGCGACAACGGGTCCGTGCCGTCGGACTGGTCGCCGCCCAGGGACAGGTTGACGACCTTCGCCTCGACCTCGCGCGCCGCCCACTCCATGCCGGCGATCACCGCGCTGTCGAGGCAGTACGAGGCCTCGCAGACCCGGCCCACCGCCAGGGAAGCGCCCTTCGCGACACCGGCGTACCGGCTGCCGCGACCGGCGACCGTGGCCGCGACGTGCGTGCCGTGACCGATGTCGTCCTGGATGCCGGACGGCGTGAAGTCCTTCGCCACGGAGACGACGCCTGCGAGCTCCGGGTGCTTCTGGTCGTACCCGGTGTCGAGCACGGCGACCGTGACACCCGTGCCGTCGAACCCGGCCTGCCACGCCGCCGGAGCGCCCACCATCGGCACGCTCTCGGTCAGCGAGATCCGCGACTTGCCGTCGAGCCACAGCTTCCCCGCGCGCAACGCGGTCGTGCGCCGCCCGGTCCACTGCGCCGCGGCGTCCTTCTTCCGCACCGCGCCCGCCGACCGGAAACCGTTGTCCAGCAACGGGATCCGGTCGATCTTGTCGTCGGTGTACCCGTAGGCGTGCAACGACGTGACGTCGAAGAAGCGCTTGTCGACGCGGTCCTGCCCCATCGCGTCGACGGCGTCCGCGGGCACCACGTACTGGTGGCCGTCCTTCACGTACTGGGCGAACTGCATCCCGGGCCGTCCCTCGACCCGGACGAGCTCGCCCTTCTCCCCCAAGACGACCTCGTCCCCGCTGATCAGCGTGACGGTCGAGGTCTTCTGGGCTCCAGGCGGTTCCGCCTGCGCCACCGCCACCGGGCTGAGCAGCCCGGCGGCGAGAGCGGTGATCACCAAACATCGTGCCAACCGCACGTGTCCTCCCCTGGGTGTGAACCTCTCCACCCAGGAAGACTCCGAACCGAGCGTGCGGGTTGCCTCACGCTCCGCGATAGGTGCCGAAGCTCCAGCGGTTGCCCTCGGGGTCGGCGACGGTGAAGCCACGCGAGCCGTAGTCCTCGTCGAGCAGACCGCGGATCTCGGTGGCGCCGTGCGACAACGCTTGCGCGTGGAGCTCGTCGGGCCGGTCGGTCACCACGTAGATGGAGCCGGCGCCGACCTTGGTCGCCTCGACCTCGCCGACGGACCGCACGGCGGAGCCCAGCATGACGCCGCCGCCCTCGGGCCAGACCATCTCGCAGTGCACGACCTCGCCGTCGGCCTCTCCCGGCACGACGAGATGTTCCTTGAAGCCGAACGCCTCCACGAGGAAGCGGATCGCGGCGGGCGCGTCCCGGTAGGACAGACAGGGCCAGCAGGTGGGTGCGGGTGTGCTCATGACGGCAACTCTGCGCCCTGACCGTGCTCGCTGCCTTGTACGAATGGAAGCTCGGCCGCGATCCACTCGGTCGGGGTCGCCCCGCAGAGAGCCCGCCAGTCCCGGTTGAAGTGCGCCTGGTCGGTGTAGCCGCAGGCCGCGGCCACCTCGGTGAGCGTCGGCCGGCGTTCGCCGCGCAGCATCCGGTTCGCGCGCTCGAACCGCATCACGCGGCCCATGACCTTGGGCGTGAGCCCGTACTCGGCCGCGAACCGCGCGCTCAGGTGCTGCCGGCTCCACCCGACCTCGGCGGCGATCTCGGCCACCGGGGCGCCCGCAGCGAGCCGTTGCCACGCCCACGCCACCTCGACCTGCTGCCGCACCGGCCGGACCAGTCCGCCGAGCACCTCGTCCAGGCGCGCGAAACGGTCCGTCCACGTCGGCGCGTCCTGCAGCCGTTCGCGCAGCTCGGCCGCCGGGGCGTCCAGGGAGTCGAGGCCCACGGTGAGCGCGGACAGCTCTCCCGCGGGCATGCCGAAGAACGCCCGCATCCCCAACGGCGTGAGGTCGCACTGGACGCCGTGCTGGAACCCGTCGTGGGTGATGAGCACGGCCTCGTCGTGCAGGCCGCCGCACAGCGCGGCGAACCGGCCCTGCGCCAGGTCGACCGTGCCGTCCAGCGTCACGACGAGGGTCAGCGAGCGCGACGGCAGGCCGCGGTGCACACCGGGCTCGGTGCGCATCCGGTACCCGGAGTACCGCGTGACGAACGGCCGCAGCCGCGGGTGCGGCAGGCCGACGACGTGCTCGACGTCCACAACACCGATGCTAAAACAGTTCTCCCAGAACCAGCAGCCCCGCGCCGACCGGCACCAGGTCGGGACCGCACGACGTGACGCTCACGTCCACGTCCGGCATCGCCCGCAGGTAGAGGTCGGGCGACTCCAGCACCTTCCGTCCACTCAGGACGATCTGGTCGAGGTCCAGCAGCTGCACCAGGTTCGTCACCGCCGCCGCGAGCACCCGTGCCGCCTCGACGCCGGTGCTGGCCGCGTGCACCGCCTCGACGCACCCGCGCCGTCCGCAGACGCACAGCGGACCGTCGAGCTGGATCGTCGTGTGCCCGAACTCGCCCGCGCCCGAGCGTGCGCCTCGATACACCTCTCCTCCGAGGAGCAGTCCCACGCCCAGACCGGTGCCCACGAACACGAGCGCCGCGTCCCGGAGCGGTCTGCGCCACGCCTCGGCGAGCACGGCGGCGTTGGTGTCCTTGTCCACGACGACCGGCAGCCCCAGCCGTTCCTCGGCCAGCGCCTTCAACGGCACCGAGGACCAGCCCGGCAGTCCGTTCGGCGACACCACCCCGGCGCGGTGCTCCAGCGGGCCGGCGATGCCGATGCCGAGCCCGAGCACCTTCTCCCCCGCCTCGACCAACGGCTCCAGCGCGCCGAGCACGTCGTCCGGCGTGAACATCGGCGGCAGCGGCACGGCCGAGGCCGCCACCACCTCGCCGGTCAGGCCGAGCTTCACCACCCGCAGCTCGTCGCGGTCGACGTAGGCGCCGTACGCGTACGCCCCGCCGGCCGCGAGCCGCAACGCCATCCGGGGCTTGCCGCGGCCGCCGTCGCGCACGGCCCCGGTCTCCTCCAGCAGGCCGGCCGACATGAGCCGCGCCACGATCTTCGAGACCGCCTGCGGGGTCAGCCCGGCCTCCGCGGCCAGGGAAGCCCTGCTCAGCGCCCCCGAGCGGACGAGCCTGAGCACTGTCCTGTCGTTGTGCGAACGGAGCGAGGTGAGGTCCACGGTCGCAATTATTCAACAGCGTTGCTTTAATCGGAAGCATGACTCGAGTCGGACTTCTGGGCTACGGCATCGCGGGGCGGGTCTTCCACGCCCCGCTGATCACCTCCACCGAGGGCATGGACCTCACCGCGATCGTGACGGCGGACCCGGAGCGGCAGGCGCGGGCCCGTGCCACGCACCCGGACGCGAAGATCGTCACCGCCGACGAGCTGTTCGACCTGGACCTCGACCTGATCGTCGTGGCCACGCCGAACAGGACGCACGTCGAGTACGCGAAGCGCGCCATCGCGAAGGGCGTCGCGGTCGTCGTCGACAAGCCGTTCGCGCCGACGTCCGTCGAGGCCGCCGACCTCGTGGCCGCCGCACAGGCCGCCGGGGTACCGCTGACGGTCTTCCAGAACCGCCGCTGGGACAGCGACTTCCTCACCCTTCGCGAGATCGTCGGCCGGCTGGGCGAGGTCCGGCGGTTCGAGTCCCGCTTCGAGCGCTGGGTGCCGGAGATCTGGGACAACTGGCGCGAGCTCGGCGCGCCCGAGGAGGCCGGCGGCCTGCTCTACGACCTCGGCGCCCACCTCGTCGACCAGGCGTTGCAGCTGTTCGGGCCGGTGCGCAACGTCTACGCGGAACTCGACCGCCGCCGTCCCGGCGCGCAGGTGGACGACGACGTGTTCGTGGCGCTGACGCACGAGAACGGCGTCCGCTCCCACCTGTGGGCCAACGCGCACGCGGCCCACCACGGGCCGAGGTTCCGCCTGCTCGGCAGCGAGGGCGCGTTCGAGATCAGCGGCCTCGACGAGCAGGAGGACGCGCTCGACGCGGGCCGTCGCCCGACCGATCCCGGCTGGGGCCACGAGGACCGGACGGGACGGCTCGGACTGCTCGGCGACACGACCGAGATCACCGTCGAACCCGGCGCGTACCAGAACTTCTACGCTGAGATCCAGGCCGGCCGCGTCCCCGTCGACCCCGCGAGCGCCGTGGACGCGCTGCGGGTCATCGAGGCCGCTTTCCTTTCCGCACGCGAGAACCGGGTGGTGTCCCTGTGAGCCCTACCAGCGAAGAACTGCTCGCCCAGGAGCGGCGGCTCCAGTTCACGCGCTTCGGCAACGACGTCGCGATCGAGCTCGGCCTGCACCTGCTCGACGCCGCCCGCGAACAGGGCCTGCCGATCGCGATCTCGGTGCAGCGCAACGGACATCGCCTCTTCCACGCCGCGCTGCCCGGCACCGCGCCCAACAACGACCGGTGGCTCGAGCGCAAGGCCCGCGTCGTCGAGCTGTTCGGCCACAGCTCGTTCCAGGTCGGCACGGAGTTCCGCGAGAAGGGCACGACGTTCGAGGCCGAGTCGCGCCTCGACCCCGACCTGTACGCGGCGCACGGCGGCGTCTTCCCGATCATCCTGCGCGGGACGGGCCCGATCGGCACCGTCGGCGTCTCGGGACTGCCCCAGGCCGAGGACCACGCGTTCGTCGTGACCCAGCTGGAATCATTCCTGAACGCCCGAGAGGCGTAATAGCACGAATAGCCGTTGCTACAAAATCTTGCTATGCCTTGCCAGTAACACCCAGAGGCGTAACGTTGCATTGACACACACCACTTCGAGTGGATTTTCGACCCACTCGGAGTGGTGTCTTATAACATCCGCCACACCTCATCCATGCGCTCGAAAGAGTGATCTTACTGGACCAAACGAGTGGCCCATTCCATCCTCAAACGAATAGCAGACGGTCACCCACCTGCCGATACAACGACTGTTGCCCTCGGCAGAAGTTGTACGCTCCGTAGCGTCATCAGGCTTAAACCACCCACCCGAATGTCGCCTTTTTGGCCTCTTCACAGCCCTTAACAGCGCGAACTAACGTCCGTTCCGGCTTATCGGATTGGACCATTAGCGCATTGAGATGGGTGGGTGCAGGTTGTGACTGTGACGGATTCTGACCTCAATGAGGGCCGTCAGCAGCTGAGTTTGGGCACGGCCGCCGCGCGTAATCTGGCCACGACCACCAAGTCCGTCCCGCAGATGCAGGGAATCAGTTCCCGCTGGCTGCTCAAGGTGCTGCCCTGGGTGCAGGCCGCTGGTGGTGCGTACCGCGTCAACCGCCGCCTCACCTACACGCTGGGCGATGGCCGTGTGTCGTTCACGAACATCGGCGCGGAGATCCGCGTCGTACCGCAGGAGCTCACCGAGCTGGCACTGCTGAAGGGCTTCGACGACGAAGAGGTCCTCTCCGCGCTCGCCGGCCGGTTCCGGCAGCAGGAGTTCGGCATCGGCGACGTCATCGTCGAGAAGGGCCGCCCGCAGGACACCGTCGTGCTGATCGCGCACGGCAAGGTCGACAAGATCGGCACCGGTGAGTACGGCGGCGACACCGTGCTCGGCAACCTCGCGGACGGCCAGTACTTCGGCGAGTCCGTGCTGGCGGGGCCGCAGGGCGAGTGGGAGTACACGGCCAAGGCCGTCACCCCGGTCACCGTGCTCACCCTGTCGTGGGACGACTTCCAGGCGCTCAACGGGGAAGCGGGCGGCCTGCGCGCACACATCCAGCAGTCCTACAACAGCCGCAACAAGCCGCAGGACGAGCACGGCGAGGCCGAGATCGGCATGGCGTCCGGTCACGACGGCGAGCCCGTGCTGCCTGGCACGTTCGTCGACTACGAGCAGTCCCCGCGCGAGTACGAGCTGAGCGTCGCGCAGACCGTGCTGCAGGTCCACAGCCGTGTCGCGGACCTCTACAACAACCCGATGGACCAGGTCGAGCAGCAGCTGCGGCTCACGATCGAGGCCCTGCGCGAACGCCAGGAGCACGAGATCGTCAACAACAGGTCGTTCGGCCTGCTGCACAACGCGGACCTCAAGCAGCGCATCCACACCCGTTCCGGACCGCCCACCCCGGACGACTTCGACGAGCTGCTGTCGATCGTGTGGAAGGACCCCGGGTACTTCCTCGCGCACCCGCGCACGATCGCCGCGTTCGGCCGTGAGCTCAACAAGCGGGGCCTGTACCCGCAGCACATCGACTTCAACGGCCAGCAGGTGCCGGCGTGGCGCGGCATCCCCGTGCTGCCGTGCAACAAGATCCCGGTCTCCGACACCCGCACGTCGTCGGTGATGCTGATCCGCACCGGCGAGCAGAACCAGGGCGTCATCGGCCTGCACCAGACCGGCATCCCGGACGAGTACCAGCCGGGCCTGTCCGTGCGGTTCATGGGCATCAACGACCAGGCGATCATCAACTACCTGGTCAGCGCCTACTACTCGGCCGCCATCATGGTGCCGGACGCGATCGGTGTGCTGGAGCACGTCGAGCTCGGCCGCGAGGGATAGGTCTTGGCCTCCTTCACCATGCCGGAGTTCTACGTGCCGCACCCGGCGCGGATGAACCCGAACCTCGAACGCGCCCGCGCCCACTCCACGCAGTGGGCGCGGGACATGGGGATGCTCGACACCGGGGTGTGGACCGACGAGATCCTCGCGGGCGACGACTACGGGTTCATGTGCGCGTGGACCCACCCGGACGCGCCCGCGGAGATCCTCGACCTCATCACGGACTGGTACGTCTGGGTCTTCTACTTCGACGACGAGTTCTTCGCGGAGTTCAAGCAGAGCAAGGACGTGTCGGGAGCGAAGGCGTATCTCGACCGGCTGCCGGCGTTCATGCCGCTCAACGGCACGGACACGTGGCCGGAGCCCCGGAACCCGACCGAGCGCGGCCTCGTCGACCTGTGGCAGCGGACGATTCCGCTGATGTCGCAGGACTGGCGGCGCCGGTTCACCACGAGCACCCACAACCTGCTGCTCGAGTGCATGTGGGAGATCAAGAACATCGAGAGCGGCACCGTCGCCAACCCGATCGAGTACATCGAGATGCGCCGCAAGGTGGGCGGCGCGCCGTGGTCGGCGAACCTGGTGGAGGTCTCCGAGGCGGCCGAGGTGCCCGCGTCCGTCGCGGGCACCCGGCCGCTGCGGGTCCTCTCCGACACGTTCTCCGACGCGATCCACCTGCGCAACGACATCTTCTCGTACGAGAGGGAGGTGCAGCGGGAGGGCGAGAACTCCAACGGCGTGCTGGTGTTCGAGAAGTTCTTCGGCCACGACACGCAGACCGCGGTCGAGGCCGTGAACCACCTGCTGACCTCGCGGTTGCACCAGTTCGAGAACACCGTCTTCACCGAGCTGCCGCTGCTGTTCGCCGAGAACGCGCTGGGGCCGGACGAGCAGGCACGTGTGCTCAAGTACGTGAAGGGCCTGCAGGACTGGCAGTCCGGTGGCCACGAGTGGCACCTGCACGCGGGCCGCTACACCAAGGTCGAGGGAGGGGCGGGCAACTCCGCGTTCTTCCGCACGATCCTGCGCGGGCCGACCGGCCTGGGCACGTCCGCGGCGTGGCTGGGGGTGCCCCGTGGTTGAGGTCCCCTCGTTCGACATGCCGTTCGCGGCACGGCTCTCGCCGCACGTCGACCGCGTCCGGCAGCACACCAAGACCTGGGTGTGCGACATGGGCATGCTCGGCGGCGTGCCGTGGACCGAGGCGTTCTACGACGCCGCGGACTACGGCGGCTTCGGCCCGCTGACGCACCCCACGTCGTCGTGGGAAGACCTGGTGCACATCAACGACTGGCACACCTGGGGCTTCTACGTCACCGACGCGTTCCAGTCCTTCCTCCGCTCGCGCGACGTCACGGGCGGCAGGGCGTTCGTGGCGGGGCTGAAGTCGGTGCTGAGCGGTTCGACCCCGATGAACCCCGCCGAGAAGGGGCTCTCCGACCTCGTCTCGCGGTCCACTCTGGACAGCGAGGACTCCGAGCACCTGGCCGAGTTCTTCGACGCGTTGCTGTGGGAGCTGCACAACACCGCACAGGGCCGGGTGCCCGACCCGATCGACCTCGTGGAGATGCGACGCCGGTCGATCGCCGCGGAGCTGTCGGCGAAGCTCGCGCGCAAGTCCGTCGGCGCCGAGTTGCCCGCGGAGTTGCTGCGCAACAGCACCATGCGGGCGCTCGTCGACTCGTTCGGCGACGTTCCCGCCCTGCGGCAGGAGATCGTCGGCTTCGACCACACCTACGCGACCGGCGGCAGCACGACCAGCGCGGTGCTCGCCGTGCGGCAGTTCTTCGGTTGTGAGACGCAGCAGGCGGTCTCGGTCGTCGCCGACCTGATCGCGGCCCGGCTGAGGCAGATCGGCTCGATCATCGGTGAGCTGCCGTCGATCGCCGACGAGTACGGCCTCGACGCCGAGGCCAAAGCCGGACTGCACCGCTATGTCGAGGCGCTGAAGTCCTGGCTCGCGGGCGAGCTCCTCTGGACGCAGAGATCCGCTCGGTTCAGCTTCTCCCCGGTCCCCACCCGGAAATCTCTCCACCGCCCTACCGGACTCGGCACCGCCGCCGTCTTGGTCCGCTAGCTCGTTCCGCTGAAGCAGATTGGCAGGATTCGCAGTGACTGTTACCGATCCGGGTCTCGGGGTCGAGGACAAGCAGCTGAGCCTTTCCCGGGCAGCCGCCCGCAACCTCGCCACGACCACCAAGTCCGCACCGCAGATGCAGGGGATCTCGCCCCGGTGGCTGCTGCGCATGCTGCCCTGGGTCGAGGCCAAGGGTGGGGCCTACCGCGTCAACCGGCGGCTCACGTTCGCCATCGGCGACGGCCGCGTCACCTTCACGGCCGTGGGGTCCGAGGTGCGGATCGTGCCGCAGGAGCTCGCGGAGTTCAAGCTCCTGCGCGGCTTCGAGGACGAGGCGGCGATGACGGCGGTCGCGAACCGCTTCGAGCAGCGCGAGTACCAGCCGGGCGAGGTGATCGCGCAGCGCGGCGCGTCCGTCGACGAGATCATCGTGATCGCGCACGGCAAGGTCACCAAGACCGGTCTCGGCGAGTACGGCGACGACGTGGCGCTGGGCACGATGGCGGACGGCGAGTACATCGGTGACGAGCCGGTGCTCTCCGGTACCGACAAGGACTGGAGCTTCACCGCGCGTGCGTTGACGCCGACGACGGCGGTCGTGCTGTCGCGGTCCGCCTTCGCTCAGCTCAACGGGCAGATCGAGCCGTTGCGCGAGCACATCGCGCAGCAGCTGGCGAACCCGACGAACGCGTCGAACAAGCACGGCGAGGCCGAGATCGACATCTCGTCCGGCCACGACGGCGAGCCGACGCTGCCCGGCACGTTCGTCGACTACGAGCTGCGGCCGCGTGAGTACGAGCTCTCGGTGGCGCAGACGATCGTGCGCGTCCACACGCGTGTGGCGGACCTCTACAGCCAGCCGATGGACCAGGTCGAGCACCAGTTGCGGCTCACCATCGAGGCCCTGCGCGAGCGGCAGGAGCACGAGCTCGTCAACAACAAGGAGTTCGGCCTGCTCGCCAACGCCGACCTCAAGCAGCGGGTCAGCACCCACTCCGGCCCGGTGACGCCGGACGACATGGACGAGCTGATCTCGCGGCGCCGCAACACCAGGCTGATCCTCGCCCATCCCAAGGCGATCGCGGCGTTCGGCCGGCAGCTCAACAGCCGCGGCCTCGTCGTGCCGACCGTGGACGTCGAGGGCAAGCAGCTGCAGTCGTGGCGCGGCATCCCGATCGCGCCGTGCGACAAGATCCCGGTCAACAAGAACGGCACCACGTCGATCATCGCCATGCGGCTCGGCGAGGAGAAGCAGGGCGTCGTCGGCCTGCGCCAGACCGGCATCCCGGACGAGTACGAGCCCGGCCTGAACGTGCGGTTCATGGGCATCGACGAGCACGCGATGCTCAAGTACCTCGTCTCCACGTACTACTCGGCCGCGGTGCTGGTGCCCGACGCGCTGGGTGTGCTGGAGAACGTGGAGATCGGTCTCTGAGCCATGACAGCCGAGATGACAGAACCCCTGGCCGCCGGGCGACCGTCCGGCGAGGTCCTCGCGTGGAGCCGGAGCCTCGTGCTCCCGGCTCTGCGCAAGGCCGTCGACCAGCTGCCGCCGTCGATGCGCACGATCGCGGAGTACCACCACGGGTGGCGCGACGAGTACGGCAACCCGGTGCTGGAGAACGGCGGCAAGGCGATCCGTCCCGCGCTGGTGCTGCTGGCGGCCGAGGCCGTCGGCGGTACCGCCTCCGACGCCGTACCGGCGGCGGTCGCGGTGGAGCTGATCCACAACTTCTCGTTGCTGCACGACGACGTGATGGACCGCGACACGACCCGGCGGCACCGGCCGACGGCGTGGACCGTGTTCGGCGTCAACGCGGCGATCCTGGCCGGGGACGCGTTGCAGGCGCTGGCCGTCGACGTCCTCGCGGGGTCGGGCCATCCGCGGGCGCTGGAGGCGATCCGGACGCTGGGTGACGCCACCGTGGCGTTGCTCGAGGGACAGGCGTACGACCTGGACTTCGAGACGCGGTCCGACGTCGAGGTGGTCGAGGTCGAGCGGATGGCGCGCGGCAAGACCGGCGCGTTGCTGGGCGCCTCGACGGCGCTGGGCGCGTTGTACGGCGGCGGCTCCGACGAGCAGGTCGAGGCGATGCGCGGTTACGGCACCGAACTCGGGCTGGCGTTCCAGCACGTGGACGACCTGCTCGGCATCTGGGGCGACCCGGCGGTGACGGGCAAGGTCGCGCAGACGGACCTGGTGAGCCGCAAGAAGTCCCTGCCGGTCGTGCGTGCCCTGACCGCGGGCGTCCCGGCCTCCGCGGAGCTGGCGTCGTTGTACTTCGGCGAGCAGGAGATGAACGCGGAAACGCTTGCGCGGGCGGCACACCTGGTCGATCTGGCCGGCGGTCGCGCGTGGAGCCAGACGCAGGCCGACGAACTGCACACGCAGGCGCTGGTCCATCTCGGCGAAGCCTCCCCGACCGCGCGTGCGGCGGTGGAGCTCGGCACGCTCGCCCAGCTCGTCACCCACCGAGACCACTGAGTCTGGAAGGCCGTAGATGACGGAACATCCGCCGCGTTCGGTGCTGCTCGCCTCACCCCGGTCGTTCTGCGCCGGGGTGGAGCGCGCCATCGAGATCGTGGAACGACTGCTCGACCAACGCGGCGGCCCCGTCTACGTGCGCAAGCAGATCGTGCACAACGTCCACGTCGTGCGCTCGCTGGAGGCTCGTGGAGCCGTGTTCGTGGAAGAGCTGTCCGAGGTGCCTTTCGGTGCTACGGCGGTCTTCTCCGCGCACGGCGTCTCTCCGGCGGTGCGCGCCGAGGCTCGTCTACGCGATCTCGACGTGCTGGACGCGACGTGCCCGCTGGTGACGAAGGTGCACTCCGAGGCGCGGCGCTTCGCCGAGCGCGGCGACACCATCGTGCTGATCGGCCACGCCGGGCACGAGGAGGTCGAGGGCACGCTCGGCGAGGCCCCCGACCAGATGGTGCTGGTGGAGACCGTGGAGGACGTGCAGGCGCTGGAGATCACCGGCCCGGTGTCCTACCTGACGCAGACGACGCTGGCCGTGGACGAGACGGCCGAGGTGGTCGCGGCACTGGAGCGGAAGTTCCCGCACGTGCGCGGGCCCGGTTCGGACGACATCTGCTACGCCACGACGAACAGGCAGGTCGCCGTCCGCGAGGTCGCCGCCCAGTCGGACCTCGTTCTGGTGCTGGGCTCGAAGAACTCGTCCAACTCGGTGCGGATGGTGGAGCTCGCGGCCCGCGGCGGCACACCGGCCTACCTGATCGACGACGCCTCCGAGATCGACCCGGAGTGGCTGTCCGGGGTGTCGTCCGTGGGGCTGTCGGCGGGTGCCTCCGCGCCTCCCGAACTGGTGGACGAGGTCGTGGCCGCCTTGGAGGCGCTGGGTTCCGTGACGGTGTCCACGCACACGACCGCGACGGAGACGATCGCCTTCACGCTGCCCCTGGCGGTGCGTCGTGCTGGCTGACATCACCTCGCCCGCGGACGTGCGGGCGCTCTCGTCGTCCGAGCTGTGCGCGCTGGCCGCGGAGATCCGGTCGTTCCTGATCTCCAAGGTGCACCGGACCGGCGGTCACCTCGGCCCGAACCTCGGCGCCGTCGAGCTGACGATCGGCGTGCACCGGGTCTTCAACTCCCCCGTCGACGTGGTGCTGTTCGACACCGGGCACCAGTCGTACGTGCACAAGATGCTGACGGGCCGGTGCTCGGACTTCGACTCGTTGCGGCAGGCCGGCGGCCTGTCCGGGTACCCGTCGGCGGCCGAGTCCGCGCACGACGTCATCGAGAACTCGCACGCCTCCACCGCACTGTCCTATGCGGACGGTCTGGCGAAGGCGTTCGAGCTGGGCGCGGCCGACCGGCGGATCGTCGCCATCGTCGGGGACGGCGCGCTGACCGGCGGGATGTGCTGGGAGGCGCTGAACAACATCGGCGGCTCGGCGCGCCCGGTCGTGGTGCTGCTGAACGACAACGGCCGCTCGTACGACCCGACCGCGGGTGGTTTCGCGGCGTCGTTGCGCAACGGCTCGGCCCGCGGACTGTTCGAGGCTCTGGGGCTCGCGTACATCGGCGAGGTCGACGGACACGACGTGCACGCCGTCGAGAACGCGCTGTGGGAGGCCAAAGCGCTCGGCCGTCCGGTCGTCGTGCACTGCAAGACCGTGAAGGGCAAGGGGTACGAGCCCGCGGAGACCGACGAGGCGGACCGCATGCACGCGGTCGGCGCGTCCGGTGCCACCGGGGGCCGCACCTGGACCGACGCGTTCTCCGACGAGATCGTGGCGATCGGCGCGGACCGGCCGGACGTCGTCTGCCTGACCGCGGCGATGCTCGAACCCGTGGGGCTGCGGCCCTTCGCCGAGCGCTTCCCGTCGCGCGTGTTCGACGTGGGGATCGCCGAGCAGCACGCCGTGACGTCCGCCGCCGGCATGGCGATGGGCGGCCTGCACCCGGTCGTCGCGGTCTACGCGACGTTCCTGTCGCGGGCCTTCGACCAGTTGCTGATGGACGTGGCCCTGCACCGGTTGCCGGTGACGTTCGTGCTGGACCGCGCGGGCGTGACGGGCCCGGACGGCGCCTCGCACCACGGCGTGTGGGACGCCTCGGTGCTGCCGGTGGTGCCGGGCCTTCGCCTTGCCGCACCACGCGATCCGAGCTCGCTGGCCACCCTGCTGCGCGAGGCGGTCGAGGTCTCGGACGGCCCCACCGTCGTGCGCTACCCGAAGGCCGCGCTCGGCCCGGACGTGCCCGCGATGCGCCACGTGAGCCACTTCGACGTGCTGCGGGAGGTCCCGGACGCCGAGGTGCTCCTGATCTCCGTGGGCCCGCTGGCCGGCCCCTGCCTGGCCGCGGCGGAGGAGCTGGCCTCGCACGACATCCGGGTCGACGTCGTGGACCCGCGCTGGATCGCGCCCCTCGACCCGCACCTCGTCAAGTTCAGCGGCCAGTACCGCCTCGTCCTGGCCGTGGAGGACACGACGTCCACCGGAGCCCTGGGCGCACGGCTCGGTCAAGCCCTGGCCGGTTCGCCGACCTGCGTGGCGACGTTCGCGCTACCGCCCCGGTTCCTGCCCCACGACTCACGTGCCCGAATCCTGCGCGCACACGGCCTGGACGCCGCCGGCATCACGACGAGCGTGCTGAAGCGCCTCGGCGTGAAGTGACGTACCAGCCGATGGCGAACGACAACGCGATCGCCCCGGCACCGACCAGCGGTGCCTTCACCTCGGCGGGAACGTCCAGCGGCCGGAGCCCCGCGGCGAGCGACAGCAAGATCGGCCCCTGCACGACGAACGCGACGTAGGCGGACCGCGCCAGCCCCTCGGCGAAGGGCCCCTGGCGCGTCAACCGCCGCTGCGCCAGCCCGATGAGCCACAGGCTCCCCGCCACCACCAGAATCCCCTCGACCAGCGCGAGAACCGCCGCCTGCCACGTCCAGCCCCCGAGGAACGGTTCCGCGCTCTTCGCCAGGTCCAGCACGCCCATGAGAGCCGCGGCGACGGGCAGCACCGCGATAGTCCCGACGACGACGGTGCGCGTCATGCGGTAGATCTCGTCCGGCACCCGTTCCGCGAGCTTGCGCCCGCCGATCGCCCCGACCAGCAGCATCCCGAGACACTGCGGCCACCACCACAGGTGCAGGTCCCCGACCTGTCCGCTGCGTGCCGGGAACACCAGCCGCGTCAGGAAGGTCGTCCCCGCGACGATCACCGTCATCCCCACGACGGTCCGCGGCGTGATGGCCCGCTCCCTGATGGGCGGCGCCAAAGCGATGCCGATGCTGAAGATCAGCAACACGCCCACGAACCACAGCGACCCGCTGTCCAGGAACGGCCGCCGGTCCGTGAACGCCTGCCACCACGAGACATCGCGCCCCGCCCCGTTGTAGGCCAGCCACACGAACGTCGGCCAGACGACGAGCGCACTGACCACCCACGGCAGCCCGAGCCGGAAGAGCCGCTCGGTGACGAACCGCCGCCGCCCTTTGCGCTCGATCGAGCCGGGCGTGAAGATCCCGGCCATGAAGTAGAAGGTGCCCATGAAGAACAGGCCGGACGGCCCGACCAGCGCCGCCAGCACCGTCTCGACGCCGGGGTGGAACGTGACCTCGTTGACCTCGTCGTAGGGCCAGCCACCGATCGCGGCGTAGCCGAGCAGCGCGTGGCCGCCGATGACCCACGCCACCAGGATCACCTTCAGGTTGTCCACAGCGGACAATCTCATGGTTTTCATGGTCCGCTTCCGGGCGTGCCGACGCCAGCGGCCAAGAGGGGCGGACGGTTCCGGGTCAGGCCGTGCGGCCGCTAGGGGCGAACGACGCTGGCCTGAGGGTGGACGGCTGCGGCTGCGGCTGCGGCTGCGGCTGCGGCTGCGGCTGCGGCTGCGGAGAGCGAACGGCGTCGGCGGAGGTCACCGGCCCACGAGAGGCCGACGGTTCCGGAACCGGTACGCAGCCACCAGAGGCCCGCAGGCCCGTTCGCCTGCAACCCACTCGCCCGCGGACCACTCGCCACAGACTGTTCGCCCGCAGACCCGTTCGCCCGCAGACCCGTTCGCCCTCAGACCCGTTCGCGAACCGACCATTCACCCGCAGCCGATGCCCAGGCCTGGGACCCCGGACCTGCGGAGTGCGCGTCATCGGCTCTTGCGACCCCACGCCCATCACCGCCCTGGCGCCGACCGGCTACGGGCTACGGCCGGTCGCCCGTGTACACACCCATCGTCCGGAAGCGCAGCCCCGGCTCCTTGTACTCCTCCATCGCGTGCGCGACCCACCCCACGATCCGCGCGATCGAGAAGATCGCCTCCCCGGCGGTCGGCGGCATCGAGAACATCAGCCCGAACTGCGCCAGCGCCAGGTCCATGTTCGGGAACGTCTTCGGCTGGGTGGCGATCACCTCGTCCACCACCAGGTCGCCGTGGGCGCGCAGCAGGGCCAGGAAGTGGTCGGCGCGCGGGTCGCGGGAGCGGTAGACGCGGTGGCCGAAACCCGGGATCGGCTGGCCCGCCCGCAGGTGTTCGGCGACGGTGCCCATCGGGTCGGTGGCGGCCTGGGCGAGGAAGCGGTGCGCGATCGTCGCGGCGGCGCCGTGGCGCTGGCCCTCCATCGCGCCGAGCCCCGCGGACACTACGGCGTACGGGTGGGCGTGGGCCGAGGCGGCGACCCTGGCGGCCATCGTCGAGATGGCCAGGTCGTGGTCCGCCAGCAGGATCAGGGCGGCGTTGAGCAGGTCCGGCTGCGGGGGGTCCGGGGACAGGCGGGCCCAGAGGCGGTCGGCGATGTCGGTGCCCGCGGGCCTGCCCAGCATCGGCAGGGACTCGACGATGTCGGCGATGATCGCCTTGGCCGTGGTGATGGACCGGTCGAGGTCGAAGCGCAACGGGTCGCCGGCGCTCGCGAGGGCCACTGCCACGCGGACCCGGTCGGTCAGGGTGGCGCTCTCCGGCAGGGCCATCCAGATCTCCTGGCCCTCCGGGAACTGGATGCCCTCCGAGTCGATGCCCGTCCACAGCCAATGCGCGACGTCCTCGAACCGCTTGGTGCTCGAGAGCGCGGGGACGGAACGGCCGCGGTAGTGGAGGTGGTCGTTCTCCAGCAACGAGATGCGGGTGCGGATGCGATCCGTCACAGCGGCCACTGCTCCGCGCGCACCAGTGCGCTGCGCCAGGGCTTCGACCTCGGCGACGCCGAACATGCTCAGGCGGTTCACCTTGGTGCTGGTCAGGAGACCGCGGCTGACGTACGAATACACCGTCGCCGGTTTCACGCCGAGACGCCGGGCGGCTTGATTCGTCGTCAACATTGATTCCATCAACGTTGACTGTACAAGACATGTTGACGGACTCTTCCATCCATGTTGATTGATGCACCCAAAGGGCTTAAAGACGTCGTCGTCACCACGACCCTGATCGGGGACGTGAACGGTGCCGCGGGCTACTACCACTACCGCGAGCACGACGCGATCGAACTGGCCACGACGCGGTCGTTCGAGGACGTGTGGTTCCTCTTCGTGGAGGGCCGGCTGCCGGATCAGGACGAGTCCGCGCGGTTCGCCGCGCAGACCGCGGCGTTGCGAACGCTGCCGCCGAGCATCAGCGAGGTGCTGCCCGCGATCGCGCGGTCGGGGTGCACGGCGCTGGCGGGGCTGCGGACCGCGCTCTCGATGCTGCCGTCGCAGCCGATGTGGGACGCGCCGATGAGCGCGCGGAAGGCGGACGCGCTGGCGGTCAGCGCGATGACGCCGACGATCCTCGCCGCACTGCACCGGCTCAAGCTCGGACTTGATCCCGTCAACCCCAGGGTTGATTTGTCCACGTCGGCGAACTGGTTGTACATGGTGACCGGACTGGAGCCGTCAACGTGGACGAGCCGTGCGGTCGAGCAGTACTTGATCGCCACGATCGACCACGGCTTCAACGCGTCGACGTTCACCGCGCGCGTGGTCGCGTCGTCGGGTGCGGACGTCGCGTCGGCGGTGACGGCGGCGATCGGGACGTTCTCCGGCCCGTTGCACGGTGGCGCGCCGGACCGTGCGCTGGAGGCACTGGACCTCATCGGGACGCCGGAGAACATCGACGCCTGGGTGCGCGAACGCATCGAGCGGGGCGACCGGATCATGGGCTTCGGGCACGCCGTCTACAAGACCGAGGACCCGCGGGCGCGTCTGCTCAAGGGCATCGCGCAGGAGCGGCCGACGCGCCTGACCGAGTTCGCCGTCACCGTCGAGCGCCGGGTCACGGAGCTGCTGGCCGAGCTCAAGCCCGGCCGGCAGCTGTACGCGAACGTGGAGTTCTACGCCGGCGTGGTGATGGAGCAGTGCGGCATCCCGCGCGAGATGTTCACGCCGACCTTCGCGTGCAGCCGGGTGGTCGGATGGTGTGCCAACGCGCTCGAGCAGTCCGAGGACACGAAGATCATCCGACCGGTCGCCCGCTACACGGGCCCCGAGCCGCGGATCGGGTCCACGCCGATCAGGTGAGGTACCGCAGGTCGTCGCGCACTCGGACGCGGTCGCGGTCGTGGACGTCGGAAGAGCCTGCCAGACCGGTGGTGCGGTCTCGGTGCCGGTCGAGCCAGACGGAGAGGGCGGCTACTGCGAGGACGATCGCTGCAAGAGTCATGTCAGTAAGTTTGCGGTCAGCAATATCCAGCCAACAGTGGCAGATCTGACGCTGCGCGCTAATATCCTGCCATGCTGCGATCGGTGGCGGTTCCCCTCATCGACGGCGTCGCGCCGTTCGAGTTCGGCCTGCTCTGCGAGGTGTTCGGCGTCGACCGGACCGAGGAGGGCGTGCCGCTGGTCGACTTCCGGGTGTGCGGGGAGATCCCCGGCCAGCCGGTGCCGACGAGCATCGGCGGCGTGAGCATCACGCCGGAACACGGGTTCGACGCGCTGCAGAGCGTCGACCTGGTCGCCCTGCCCGCCGCGCGCGTCCGCGACGAGTATCCGGAGAAGCTGGTCAAGGCGCTGCGCGAGACCGACGCGACGCTGCTCAGCGTGTGCAGCGGGGCGTTCATCCTCGGTGCCGCGGGCCTGCTCGACGACCGGCACTGCACGACGCACTGGCGCGAGGCCCGCACGTTCAAGGAGCGCTTCCCCCAGGCCCGGCTCGACGCCGACGTGCTGTTCGTGGACGACGGCAACATCATCACCAGCGCCGGCACGGCGGCGGGCATCGACGCGTGCCTGCACCTCGTCCGGCGCGAGCTCGGCACCAAGATCGCCAACACGATCGCGCGCCGGATGGTCGTGGCCCCGCAGCGCGACGGCGGTCAGCGGCAGTTCGTGGAGCTCCCGATCCCGGAGTGCAGCTCGGACAGCCTGGAGCCGGTGCTGGAGCGCGTGCTCGCCACGATCGCGGACAACCACACGGTCTCGACGATGGCGAAGCTCGCCGTCATGTCCGAGCGGACCTTCGCGCGCCGGTTCGCCTCGGAGACCGGCACCACCCCGAACAAGTGGCTGTCACTCCAACGGGTGCTTCACGCACGAAGACTGCTCGAGGAGACCGACCTGGACGTCGACGCGGTCGCGGCCAGGTCAGGCTTCGGTACAGCCGCTCTCCTGCGGCACCACTTCCATCGTGTCGTCGGCATCGCACCGAGCGACTACCGCCGCACATTCTCCTGTCGTTAGGCGCTCGAAGATCTTCTCGGAGATCTCCCGCAACGCCACGACCTCGGCGTCGGTGAGCAGGTCGAACACCAGCTTGTGCACCGTCTCGGCGTGCGCCGGGGCGGCCGCCTCGATCGCCGCCCTGCCCTGGTCGGTCAGCACGACGAACGACCCGCGCCCGTCACTGCGGCAGTTCTCCCTCCGCACCAGGCCACGCTTCTCCATCCTTGCGACGTGATGTGAGATGCGGCTCTTCTCCCAGTTCAACGACCGTGCAAGCTCCAACACGCGCACGCGCTCCTCACGCGTGTCGGTGAGCTGCACCAGCACGGCGAAGTCAGCCATCGAGATGTCCGAGTCGACCGACATCTGCCTGCTCAGATGCGCATTGAGCTCCCCCTGCATGCGGACGTAGGCACGCCACGCCTGCTGCTGCTCAGGTTCCAACCATCGTGTCACCGGTTCAGCATACGGGAATAGTTGACACATCATCCACGTTCCGGCAGGGTGGATGACACTTCAACCAAATCGAGCAACCGAAGGACTTGACACCATGACCACCGCCACCAACCTCTCCGAACTGACCGGCGACTACGTCATCGACGGCTCGCACTCCCGCATCGGCTTCGTCGCTCGCCACGCCATGGTCACCAAGGTTCGTGGTGCGTTCAACGAGTTCGACGGCAAGATCTCCATCGACGGTGACAAGCCGGAGAACACCACGGCCTCCGTGGCGCTGAAGGTCGCGAGCATCGACACCCGCAACGCGCAGCGCGACGGCCACCTGGCCACCAACGACTTCCTCGACGCCGAGAACCACCCGGAGATCACGTTCGTCTCGACCTCCGCGAAGCAGGTCGACGACGACAACTTCGAGATCTCGGGTGACCTCACCATCAAGGGTGTCACCAAGAACATCACCATCGCGTTCGCCTTCGAGGGCGTGGCCGTCGACCCGTACGGCCAGACCCGCGTCGGCTTCGAGGGCTCGCACACGATCAACCGCAAGGACTACGGCGTCACCTGGAACGCCCCGCTCGAGACCGGCGGCGTCCTGGTCGGCGAGAAGATCGTGCTCGAGTTCGAGATCTCCGCGGTCAAGCAGGCCTGACAACGGCCTCCGGGCACGGGGCGTGGTAGGTCAGGGCCTGCGGGGTAGACCCGAGCAGCGTCCTGGCGAGGACACCACGCCCCCGCGACCCGACGACGAGCAGTCCGGCCCGATGCCCCGGTTCGAGCGGCAACGGGATCGGCCGCTCCCCCACCGCGACGTCCGGGTGCTTGCGAAGCCACCCGGACATTCGCGTGTCCAGGGCCTGTTCACCTCCCCCGGACCCCGAAGCCGACAGCCGGGTCCGGCTCGGGCGAGAGGTCGGCACGTCGGCGAACTCCCCCGCTCACGATCGCGAAATAGGCCCGATCGTCGTAGCGAGCCGCGTGCCGTTGGTCCCCTCGGGTCATGGTCTTTGGGTTACCGTGACCCTCATGGCGACGCGTGTTTTCCTCGTCGACGACCACGAGATCGTCCGCCGCGGCATCGCGGACCTGCTCGGCGAGGAGTCCGACCTCGACGTGGTCGGTGACGCCGCGTCGGTCACGGAGGCCCTGGCCAAGGTGCCGGGCTCCCAGGCCGACGTGGCGGTGCTCGACATCCGGCTCCCCGACGGCAACGGCATCGAACTGTGCCGCGAGCTGCGCAGCCGCATCCCGGGCCTGCAGTGCCTGATGCTGACGAGCTTCGCGGACGACGAGGCCCTGTTCGACGCGATCATGGCCGGTGCCTCCGGCTTCGTGCTGAAGCAGATCCTCGGCGCGGACCTGGTGAACGCCGTCCGCACCGTCGCGGCAGGACAGTCCCTCCTGGACGCCCGCACCACTTCCGCGCTGCTCAACAGGATCCGCCGCGAACGCGAGGAGGGCGACCCGCTGCGCATGCTGAGCGAGCAGGAGCGCACCGTCCTCGACCTGATCGGCGAGGGGCTCACCAACCGCCAGATCGCCGAGCGCATGTTCCTCGCCGAGAAGACCGTGAAGAACTACGTCTCGCACCTGCTCGCGAAGCTCGGCATGCAACGCCGCACGCAGGCCGCCGTGTTCGCGTCGCAGTTCCGCAAGGACGGCGACAAGCCCGCGCACTAGTGCGATCGGGTGATCCGCCTGCCTAGGCGAGCGGAACCCGCCACACCAGGCAGGCCCCGCCACCCTCGGGCACCTGCACCTCCAGCGACCCACCGAACTGCGAAGCCCGGTGTGCGAGGTTGCGCAGCCCGCTGCGCGCCGCCTCCGCCGGAATCCCGACCCCGTTGTCCTGCACGGTGATCACGACGTCCTCACCGGCGTCGATCAGCACCGTCAGCTCGGTGGCGGAGGCGTGGCGCACGCAGTTCGTGACGGCCTCGCGCACGACGGCCTCGACGTGTTCGGCGAGCTCGGGCGGCACGGAGTTGTCCACGGTGCCGGACATGCGGATGGACGGCTTGAGGTGCGTGGACTCGGTGAGGCCCGCGACCAGGTCCAGCAAGCGGCGGCGCAGTGAGGTGTTGTCCGTCGAGTGCAGGTCGAAGATGGACGTGCGGATCTCGCGGACGGTCTCGTCGAGTTGTTCGACGGCGGTCTGCAGGCGGGCGGCGATCTCGGGTTCGGTGATGCGGCGCATGGTGGCCTGCAGCGTGAGGCCGGTGACGAACAGGCGCTGGATGACGTGGTCGTGCAGGTCGCGGGCGATGCGGTCGCGGTCCTCCAGGACGTCGAGGAGCCGCTGGGAGCGTTGCTGTTCGGCGAACTCCAGGGCCACGGCGGCCTGGTCGGCGAACGACGCGAGCATCGGGACCTGGTCGGGCAGGAAGCGGGTCTCGCCGCCCCGGCGCAGGACCACCAGCGCGCCCGTCACTCCCATCTCCGAGCGCAGCGGCACGGCCAGGGCGGGGCCGAAGGCCGAGCCCAGATCGTTCACCAGCAGCGGGACGCCGGAGCGGATCACCTCGTCGACGGCGTAGTCGGAGGCGTCGAAGTCGTCGATCTTCACGCCCGCGCTGGCGGCGACGGAGAGCGGGGTGTGCCGGCCGTCGCCGAGGACGACCAGGGCCGAGTCGGCGCCGGCCAGTTCGACGGTGCGCTGGGTGATGAGGCGCAGCGCGTACTCACCGGAGGCGCCGCCGAGCAGTTCGGAGTTGACCTCGCCGATCGCCTCCAGCCACTTCTCGCGCATGCGTGAGCGTTCGAACAGGCGGGCGTTCTCGATCGCGATGCCCGCGGCGGCGGCGAGGGCCTGCAGGACGGCCTCGTCGTCGGCCGTGAACTCGGCGGCGTCTATCTTCTCGGTCATGTAGAGGTTGCCGAACACCTCGTCGCGCACGCGGACGGGAACGCCCAGGAAGCTGTGCATCGGCGGGTGGTTGGGCGGGAAGCCGACCGACATCTCGTGCCGGGCGAGGTCGCGCAGGCGCAACGGCGTCGGGTCCTTGATCAGCAGGCCGAGCAGGCCCTTGCCCTCGGGCAGGTGGCCCATCGACGAGCGCGTCACCTCGTCCACGCCGACGTGCAGGAACTCCGAGAGGTCGTCACGGGTGCCGAGCACGCCCAGGGCGCCGTAGCGGGCTCCGACCAGGTCCACGGCCGCCTGGACGATGCGCAGCAGCGTCGGCTCGAGCTCCAGGCCGGACGCGACGGCGAGCACGGCGCCCAGGAGCTCCTGCATGTGGTCGCGGGTGGTCACGATCTCGTCCATGCGGTCTCGGACCTCGTCGAGCAGCTCGTCGAGGTCACGGCGACCAGGCACGTCAGGCACGCCGCCTAGATTCGCACACTTTTCGACCCCGCACGGCCCTAGCAATTGAGGACCTTCGACCGTGGCCGACCCGAGCGGACGGCCGGACAGTGGTGACCATGACCATCGCCGTTCCCGGCTCGCTCGGACTCGCGAGTGAGGACGTGCGCGGCGTTCTCGCCCTCGCCAGGGCCGCCACTCCCGACGTCCGGTTCGAGGTGCGCCCCGAACAGATCGAGCTGCACACGACCGGGCCGCACAGCCGGGAGACACGGCTCGCGTGCGGGGTCGCGCTGCTCAACGTCCGGCTGGCACTCCAGGGCCACGGCATCCGTCCACTCGTGACGCTGCTGCCCGGTCCGAGCGCGCACGACGCGGCCGCCGCCATCAGGCTCGGCGGCTACCAGGAGCCGAACCCGGACGTGCTGGCGTTGCTGCACACCCTGCGCACGAACCGTCGCACGTGGACGACGTTCCCCGAGCCCGCCTCCTGGCGCGGCCTGCTGTCGCGGGCGGCCGAAGTGGAGCGTGCCTGGCTGCACGTGCGGAGCAGCGCCGAGCTGGTGCTGTGCACGTTCAACCAGGGTGCCGCGGCCGAGATCCGCGCGGGACAGGCGATGCAGCGCGTCGTGCTGACCGCGGGCACGGCCGGGTTCGTCGTCTCGGCCGAGCACGGCCCGGTCAGCCTGTCCGCGTTGCGCGCGGACCTGCGTCCCAGCCTCGGCAACACCCTGGTGCCCCAGATCGTCCTGCGACTGGGCGCGAGCCAGAACTAGCGGGCCATCACCGCCTTCCACAGCAGCCTCGCCAGCTCCGGGTGGCAGATGTCGTTGTGAGCGCCCGCGATGCCGTCTATGCGGCGGATCACGGACGTGCAGTCGACGTTGTGCACCTGCCCGCGCGAGAGCTCGCCGGGTGCTCCGATCTTGTGGCCGTGCGCGTACGTGCCCTGCACGCCGTGCGAGCCGATGCCGCCGTACTTCGGGTACTCGTCCAGGTCGACCTGACGGCCCGATCGCGCGGCCAGCGGGTAGAACCGGCCGATGGCGTAGTCGTTCGACGACGTGGTCACGATGATCGGGCCGGGCACGCGGCCCAGCACGCCGCGGAAGTGGCCCGAGCCGGGTTCGCCGGGGAGCCGTTCCGCGAACGACCACAGCGACATCGCGCCCTGCACCAGGGTCAGCGTCGCGGCGGGCACCACGTTCGCCATCGCCGTGGCGGTGATGCAGCCGAAGCTGTGGCCCATCAGGTGGATGCGGGCCCGGGGAGCGGCCTGCGCCACCTCACGGGCGATGCGCGCCGCGCCGCTCTCGCCGAAGACCTTGGCGCGCCGCTTCATCTTCCAGAACGTCAGGATCCGCAACGGCGACAGGATCCCGCCCAGTGCCGGGTCCTCCAGGCACGCGCGGTAGAGCTGCTCGGCGTCGAACGCCAGGCCGTCCTCGCCGGGCAGGTCGGGAACCGAGCTCTCCAGGTAGTCGTAGGCCTGTTTGACCGCCGGGGACATGCGGCACGGGTGCTGCCGCGCGGCCTGGACGATCGTGCGCACGGCGGCCGTGCGCCCGGCGCCCCCGCCGAGACGGTTCGCCTGCGCCTTGATGAACTCGTCCGACCGCACGTCCTCGTCGCCCCACGCCTTCGACGGCCAGTGCAGGCCGACGAGCAGGGACTTGAAACCGCCCGGAAGCCGATGTGCCGCTTCACGTTCGGCCTGGCAGTCGGCCATCGTCGCGACCCACCGCCCGTACTGCTCACGAGCGGCCGGCACGTCGCCGTTCCACCCGTGGATGAAGAAGAAGACGTCGGTGACGCCTTGGCGGGCGTCGTACAGCACGTCCGCGCTGTCGCGCCCCCGCTCGTTGCCCGTCTCGTCGAAGCAGACGAGGTGATAGCTGATGTCGTGCCCTGGCACGGATTCTCGGGACATCGTGGATCACCACCACACACAAAACGCGCCCAACTGTTGTCCGGTTAATCGGAACCCAGGCGGCTCATGTTTACCCCCGCTGATCAGGAAAACCCGTTCGGACCAGGGGATTCACTCCGATTGCGCCGGTAGTGGCGGGCCGCGCGGACCCGGTTGCCGCACGACGGCGAGCACCATTCGCGGCGCGGGTGGTCCTTCACGAAGTACAGCACGCAGCCCGGCGCATAACAGGCGCGCAACAGAACCCTGCCCTCCCCGGTGAACAGCTCCACGGCCTCGGCGGCGATCGCGGCACGTTCGCGATCCGCGAGCGACCCGTCACTTTCGTTGTGCCGCAACAGCTCGCCGTCCCGCACCGCCAGCTGCGGCCACCGCTGGGCACTGCGCGCCGCACGGTTGACCTCACCCACGGCCCTGTCCAGGTCACGATCCCGCGCGACCGGACGCGTGTCCTCGGTCAGCACGCCCGCGAGGTCCCGCAACGCCTGCCGCAACGCGCGGAACGCCGTCAGGTCGGCCTGGCCGGCCGGGACGCCGAGGAAGTCGCGAAGCCCACCCACAGTCGTCAGGTCGTCGTGCACCTGCGACCGATTGGCCCAGACGGTGTTCATCAGCAGGACCGGGCGGGGTTCGTCGGGCGTCAGCACGCCTAACGGTAACACGGGCTTGCATCCGTTAGGTCAACGTTCTAACGTTTGCAGCGTCGCCCAACCGTTGGAAGGACCGCCGTGAAACTCGTGCCCCCGTTCACCACCGAGACCGCACGCCTGAAGGTGCGGGCGGCCCAGGACGCCTGGAACACCCGGGACCCGGTGCGCGTCGCCGGCGCCTACACACCGGACTCGGTGTGGCGCAACAGGTCCGACTTCGTCCGCGGCACGGACGAGATCGTCGCGTTCCTGACGAAGAAGTGGGAGCGCGAACACGGGTACGTGCTGCGCAAGTCGCTGTGGGCGTTCGGCGACACCCGCATCGCCGTGCGCTTCCAGTACGAGTGGCACGACGACGAGGGCCAGTGGTGGCGCAGCTACGGCAACGAGAACTGGGAGTTCGCCGAGTCCGGCCTGATGTCGCGGCGCGAGGCGAGCATCAACGACGTGAAGATCGCCGAAGCCGACCGCCGCATCGACCCCGACTCCACCTACGAGATCCCGCAGGAGTGACGAACGTGCACGTCAAAGCGTTGTGGCGGTTCCCGGTGAAGTCGCTCGGCGGCGAACCGCTCGACCAGGCCACCTTCACCCCGGACGGCGTCGAGGGCGACCGGCTCGTGCACGTGCAGGGGCCGCGCGGCGTGCTGACCGGCCGCACCCGCTACGGCCTGCTCACCATCCCCGCCACCACCGGACCGGACGGACCTCTCGTGGACGGGCACCCCTGGGACAGCTGGCAGGCGCACGAGAAGGTGCTGCCGTTCGGCGGCAGGCTCACCCGCTACTCCGGGCCGGAGCGCTTCGACGTGCTCAACGTCCTCGTGGCCACGGACGGCCAGGTCGAGGCCGCGGGCGTCGACGTGCGGCGGCTGCGGCCCAACATCCTGATCGGCGGGGTCGAGGCCGGCGAGGAGGACTCCTGGCCGGGGCACGCGCTGGTCGTCGGTGACGTGGTGATCGGGATGTACCAGAAGCGCGCCCGGTGCGTGGTCACGACGATCGACCCGGACACCGGCGCGCAGGACCTCGACGTGCACCGGCGGATCCGGCACGAGTTCGGTGGCGTGCTGTGCCTCGACAGCTGGGTCGTCCGGCCGGGCGTGGTCAGCGTCGGCGACCCGGTCGAGCTGGTGCCGACCGACGAGCTCCCCGACCACGTCGGCGGGTGGATCGTCGGCCGGCCCTACGCCGTCTAGATGTTGCGGCGGTACTGCCCGCCCACCTCGAAGAACGCCTCGGTGATCTGGCCGAGCGTGCAGACGCGGGCCGCGTCCATCAGCACGGCGAACACGTTCTCGTCCGTCTGCGCGACCTCACGCAACCGCGCGAGCGCCTTCTGGGCCTCGTCGCGGTGCGCGGCCTGGTAGGCGCGGGTGCGGTCGACCTGCGACTCCTTCTCCTCCTCGGTGGCGCGCGCGAGCTCGATCTTCACGACCTCGCGCGTGCCGTCCTCGGGCAGGAAGGTGTTGACGCCGATCAACGGCAGCGAACCGTCGTGCTTGCGCTGTTCGTAGAGCATCGACTCGTCCTGGATGCGGCCGCGCTGGTAGCCGGTCTCCATCGCGCCGAGCACGCCGCCGCGTTCGGAGATGCGGTCGAACTCCATCAGCACGGCCTCTTCGACGAGGTCGGTCAGCTCGTCGATGACGAACGAGCCCTGCAGCGGGTTCTCGTTGGCGGAGAGGCCCCACTCCTTGTTGATGATCATCTGGATGGCCATCGCGCGGCGGACGGACGACTCCGTGGGAGTGGTGATCGCCTCGTCGTAAGCGTTGGTGTGCAAGGAGTTGCAGTTGTCGTACAACGCGCAGAGGGCCTGCAGCGTCGTGCGGATGTCGTTGAAGTCCATCTCCTGCGCGTGCAGCGAACGGCCTGACGTCTGCACGTGGTACTTGAACTTCTGCGAACGCTCCGCGGCGCCGTAGCGGTCGCGCATGGCCACGGCCCAGATGCGACGCGCCACGCGGCCGATGACGCTGTACTCGGCGTCCATGCCGTTGGAGAAGAAGAAGCTCAGGTTCGGCGCGAAGTCGTCGATGTTCATGCCGCGCGCGAGGTACGACTCGACGTAGGTGAAGCCGTTGGCGAGCGTGAAGGCGAGCTGGCTGATGGGGTTCGCCCCGGCCTCGGCGATGTGGTAGCCCGAGATCGACACCGAGTAGAAGTTGCGGACCTGCTGCTGGATGAACCACTCCTGGATGTCCGCCATCATGCGCAGCGAGAACTCCGTGGAGAAGATGCAGGTGTTCTGGCCCTGGTCCTCCTTGAGGATGTCGGCCTGAACGGTGCCGCGGACGTTGGCCAGCGCGAACGCCCTGATCTTCGCGTACTCCTCGGCGGAGGGGTCGCGGCCCTCCTTCTCCGTGAAGACCGCGACCTGCTGGTCGATCACGGTGTTGAGGAAGTAGGCGAGGATCGTCGGCGCCGGACCGTTGATCGTCATCGACACGGACGTCGTCGGCGCCACCAGGTCGAAGCCGTCGTACAGGGCCTTCATGTCGTCCAGCGACGCGATCGAGACACCGGACGTGCCGATCTTGCCGTAGACGTCCGGCGGGGTGTCGGGGTCGCGGCCGTAGAGCGTCACGGAGTCGAACGCCGTCGACAGGCGCGTGGCCGGGTTGCCCTTCGACAGGTACTTGAAGCGGCGGTTCGTGCGGAACGCGTCACCCTCGCCCGCGAACATGCGCGCCGGGTCCTCGCCCTCCCGCTTGAACGGGAACACGCCCGCGGTGAAGGGGAAGAAGCCCGGCAGGTTCTCCTTGCGCAGGAACCGCAGCAGCGAGCCCTCGTCGTCGTAGCGCGGCAGGCTGACCCGGCGGACCTTGTTGCCGGACAACGTCTCCCGCGTCAGCGACGTGTGGATCTCCTTGTCCCGCACCTTGAACACGAGCTCGTCGCCCGAGTACTGCTCGACGGTGGCGGGCCACGCCTGGAGCAGCTCGGAGGTGTCGCGGTCGAGCTTGCGCTCGGCGTCGGACACCAGTTCCGCGATGTCGGCGACGCCCTTGCCCGCGGCCTCCAGGGCCTTCCGCGCACCGGAGAGCTGGGTGTGCCTGCGGATCGCCTCGACCTGCTCGTCCGTCCTGCGGTGGTAGCCGCGCACGGTGTCGGAGATGTCGCTGAGGTAGCGGGCGCGGGCGGCCGGCACGACCGTGGACGCGGACGTCGACGTCTTGCCCGCCACGGTGGCCAGCGTGCCGTCCTCGACCGCGAGACCGTGCTCGACGAGGCCGTCGCGCAGGAACTGGTAGAGCGCCGTCACGCCGTCGTCGTTGAACGTCGCGGCGGACGTGCCGTAGACCGGCATGTCCTCCCACTTGACGCCGAACGCCTCGCGGTTGCGCACCATCTGCCGTGCGACGTCACGGCGCGCGTCCTCGGCACCACGACGCTCGAACTTGTTGATGGCGACGGCGTCGGCGAAGTCGAGCATGTCGATCTTCTCGAGCTGGGACGCGGCACCGAACTCCGGTGTCATCACGTACAGCGAGAAGTCGACGAACGGCACGATGGCCGCGTCACCCTGACCGATACCGGGCGTCTCGACGATGACCAGGTCGGCACCGGACGCCTTGCACGCCACGATGGACTGTTCCAGGCCGTCCGGGATCTCACTGCCCGCACGGCGCGTGGCCAGCGAACGGAAGAACACGCGGTCGCCGTCGAGGCAGTTCATCCGGATGCGGTCGCCGAGGAGCGCGCCACCACCACGGCGGCGCGTCGGGTCGACGGCGAGCACGGCGATGCGCAGCTTGTCCTGCTGGTCGAGCCGGAACCGGCGCACCAGCTCGTCGGTGAGCGACGACTTGCCCGAGCCACCGGTGCCCGTGATGCCCAGCACCGGCACCTTGCGGGTGGTCTCCAGGGGCTCGGCCGTGCCGGCCTCGATGTGCGTGATCGCGCGCGCCAGGGCCTCGTCCGCCCCCGTCAGCAGCGCGTCGTGGCTGAACGGCTCCGTCAGCGCGTGGTCGCACTCCTCGATCATCAGGTTGATCATGCGAGCCAGGCCGAGGGTCTGCCCGTCCTGCGGCGAGAAGATCCGCGCGACCCCGCGCGAGTGCAGCAGCTCGATCTCCTCGGGGACGATGACGCCGCCACCGCCGCCGTAGACCCGGATGTGCCCGGCCCCGCGTTCGTTGAGCAGCTCGACCAGGTACGAGAAGTACTCGACGTGCCCGCCCTGGTACGCGCTGATGGCGATGCCCTGCGCGTCCTCCTGGATCGCCGCGTCGACGACCTCCGACACCGACCGGTTGTGGCCGAGGTGGACGACCTCCGCACCCTGCGACTGCAGGATCCGCCGCATGATGTTGATCGCCGCGTCGTGGCCGTCGAACAGGCTGGACGCGGTCACAAAGCGCACCGGGTTCGCCGGCTTGTGCAGAGTGGTCGCCATGAGAATAGTTTGACTTCCTACTATTGGACGTGCAACCGAGCGTGGTCCAGGTCTCTGTATCGAGCAGGAAGCGACATGATCCCGCCGCCCGCCACAGATCCGCTCGCGGAGCACTGCGCGCCGGTAGCGTCCCCGGCATGGCCGAGGTCGACGACTACTTCGCGGAACTGGACGCTCCGGCGCGGGCCGCGTTCGAACGGATCCGCGCGCTGGCCGAGAGGTGCGCGCCAGACGCCGAGCAGGGCACGAGCTACGGCATGGCCGCGCTGCGCCTCAAGGGCAAGCCGCTGCTCGGGTTCAAGGCGGCGAAAGATCACCTGGCCGTGTTCCCGTTCAGCCCCGCCGCCGTGGACGTGGTGCGGGAGCGGCTGGCCGGGTTCTCGCTGTCCAAGGGCACCGTGCGGTTCACGGTGGACCATCCGCTGCCGGACGACGTGGTCCGGGACCTGGTCCGGCAGCGGATGGGCGAGATCGGCTGAAGGGCAGCGGGCCGACCCCTCACGCGGCCCGCTGCCGTTCAGCCGAAGCTCGGATCACACGCAGGCCATGAACCCCTTGGCCTGTGCCGCGGCGCTCCACGGGCTGCTGCCGTACTTCACGTGGAGCCACGCACTCGCGTACCACCCGCACGGGTTCTCCCAACTCCCCGGGGAGAAGATCGTCTTCTGCTGCCCCGCGGCCAACGTGACGGTCTCGTCGACCTCCATGAACGAGACGTCGCCGTTGGCGTCAGTGGACCCGAAGATGCGGTACCTCACCGCGCGCGGGCTGTCCGCGGTGTTGATCAGCCCGATGTACGACTTCCGGAAACAGCTGTCGCTGTCGCAGTTGTAGCGAAAACACGCCTGATAGCGGATCACGCCGTAGGACTTGGTCGCGGAACACACCGGCGACGCCGCTACCGAGAGACCCTCGGACGGCTGGACCGTGAACACGGCGGCGGGCTCTGGCGCCACCTCGGCCATGGCCGTCGACGGACTCAGCAGGCCGAGCAGTGCGGCCAGTCCCAGCGCCGTCAGCAACGCGAACGTTCTCTTCAACATGGAGTCTCCCCCTCTGGTCGGACAGGTGTGCCCGACCAGGTCTACGGAGTCCGGCGTTGTCCGATAACCCGGATCCCGCCCGGAAAACCCGCCCGTGGACAACCTGCGGAACGAACACGTTCCCCAGCTCAGTCCTTCGGGCACACCGGCGAGTACGGCAGCTCCGGCAGGTACCTGTTCCACTCGCGCTCGGTGAGCGAGTCGCCGGTGCCGACGCAGATCGAGGCGACGACGGCGGCCTCGTCGGTCTGCCACGTGCGCAGCGCACGGTCCCCTCCCCCGGTCAGGAGCAGGTCGCCGACCGGGCGGAACACCGCGGTGTTCACCGGTGAGCCGGTGGCGGTGAGGACCGCGGTCCGGGTGGCGTGTGCCGGGTCGGTGACGTTCCACAGCCAGGTGGAGCCGTCGATCACGGCGGCGGCGAGCACGTCGCCGTCCGGGTGGAAGGTGAGCTCGAAGATCCGTCCGGTGGGGCCGGTGAGCTCGCCGGTCCTGCGCGGCGCCGCCGGGTCGGTGACGTCCCACAGGACGACGACGCTGTCGACGCCGCCGACCGCGAGCAGGGTGCCCGCCGGGTTGAACACGGCGCTGAAGGCGTAGCTGTCGAGGCCTTCGACCCTGCTCAGCAGCGTCGGTGTGCCGGTCAGGTCGAACAGGTACGCGAAGCTGTCGCCGCTCGCCGCCGCCAGGACCTTGCCGGACGGTCGCCAGTCCAGGTCCAGGACGAGGTCCTCCGGCGTCTCGAACACGGTCACGAGCATCGGCCGCACGGGGTCCGACAGGTCCCAGACGCGGATCGAGGTGTCCCTGCCGCCGGCTGCCAGCAGGGTGCCGTCCGGGCTGAACGCCACGGCCGTCACCTCGTCGCGGGAGCCGCCCAGCCGGTGCCGCAGGACGGGGTGGCGGGCGTCGGTGACGTCGAACAGGTGCACCTCGCCGCCGGTCGTGCCCGCGGCGAGCAGGGTGCCTTCGCCGGACAGGTCGCCGGCGCCGCTGAACGTGGCGTCGTCCGCTTTCAGGCCGGTGGCCAGCGGTTCCCAGGACCGGGAGGTGTCCCACAGGGAGGCGCTGCCCTCGGTCAGGACGGCCAGCCGCGTGCCGTCCGCGCTGAACGGGGTGTCGGCGATCGGCGCGTCCGAACGTCGCTGCGGGGAGATCGGCCAGACGCGCAGCGCGCCGTCGCTCGCCACGGAGGCGACCGACTCGCCGCTGTCGGTGAAGGTCGCCCAGCTGACGACGTCGGGGTGCGGCAGCGTCTGCAGGGTCGACCAGGTCCTGGCGTCGAGGACCCTGATCGTCGAGTCGGCGCTGCCCGCGAGCAGGTAGCGGCCGTCGGGGCTGAACGCGGTCGCGGTCACCCGCAGCTCGAAGGGGCCGGTCCTCGGTTCGAGCGCGCTGGGCTTCGCGGGCTCGGAGATGTCCCAGGCCCGCAGCGAGCAGTCGTGCGACCCCGCGACGAGCGTGCGGCCGTCCGGGGAGATCGACACGGTGGGGACCAGCCGCCCGCCCGTGCCGAGCACCGCCAGCTCGGTGCCGCTCCAGAGGTGCACGGTGCCGGACTCGGTGCCGAACGCCAGCAACCCACCGGGGCCGTAGGTGACCGTCTTGGTCTTCGAGGGCGCGGGCACCGCGTCGAGCGGGCGCGGGTTCGTCACGTCGGCGATGTCCCACCGCAGGATCCGGTCGCCGCCGGCCGCGGCGAGCTGGGTGCCGCTCTGGTCGATGTCGAGGCGTTCGACCGGACCGGAGGCGCTCATCGACCCGGTGAGCAGCTTGGGCTCGTACGGGTCGGACACGCGCCACAGGGTGATGGTCGCGTCCATGTCGCCGATAGCGAGCGTGCGGCCGTCAGGTGACAACGCCAGTGCGTAGACCACGACACCCTTGCGCTGTCTGGGCATGAACTTCTTCGCGCGGACCAGCCTGCCGGTCGTCCTGGTGAAGAGCTGTACGGAGCCGTCGGTCGCGTCGCTGACCGCGACCACGGCACCGTCCGCGGAGGCGTCCAGCGCGGTCGGGCCCGCGCCACCGAGGAAGCGGACCGGCAGCACCGAGGACGACGACTCGAGCAACGCCGACCTCGCCTCGGTCGTGCGCGCGATGCCGTGCCCCGCGACGGCGATCTGCGCCGCGAGCGCTGGATCTGTGCCGCGCAGTTTCGCCGCGGTCAGCGCCAGTTGCCGGGACAGCGCGTTGTTGCGGGCGTTCAGCGCGTCGGTGCGGGCGTTGCCGGCGACGACCGCGAGGACGCCCGCGAAGACCGCGCAGACGACCGCCACCGAGGTCACCGCCGTCAGCAGCCTGGAACGCCGCCGCACCGCCGCCTCGGACCGCCGCACCTGCGCGGTGCTCTCGTCGAGAAACGCCCGCTCCTCCTGGCTCAGCCGGACCGGCGGCGAGCCGGACTCGGCGTAGGCGCGCAGGTGTTCCAGGCGGGCACCCGTCGCCAGTGTCGCCGGGTCGTGCCCGGCCCCCGCCCAGATCCGGGTCGCCTCGGCGATCGAGCGGTGCACGCGCAGCGCGTCGCGGTGGTCGTCGATCCACCCGCGCAACCGGGGCCAGGCCGTGAGCACCGCGTCGTGCGCGATCTCGGCGGTGTCCTGGTCGACCGTGATCAGCCGGGCGCAGGCGAGCCGGTCGACCACCGCGTCCGCGTCCGGGGCGAAACCGAGCAGTTCGGCCACGTCCACCCGGCGGCGCACGGCCGCACCCGTGTCCTCGTCGAGGGTGAGCAGCCTGAGCAGCATCTCCGCCGCCAGAGCCCGCGCGGCCGGATCGAGCGCGCCGAACGCGGTCTCCGCCGTGCGCGCGACGGCGGCGTTGATGCCTCCCGCGGCGGCGAACCCGGCCGCGGTCAGCACGTCGCCACGACGCCGTCGCCAGGTTTCGAGGAGGGCGTGCGACAGCAGTGGGAGCACACCGGCCTGACCGACGGCCTCGTTCACGACGGTGACGAGCAGCGCCCGTTCCACCGACAGCCCCACGGACAGCGCGGGCCTGCTCACCGCAGCGCACAGCTCGTCGCGGCCCATCGGTCCCACGAGCACCTGGTTGCTCCGCAGCACCTCGATCAGCCCGGGGTGCTCGGCGCAGCGTCCGTAGAAGTCGGCGCGCACGCCCAGCACCAGCCTGACCCGCCGGTCCGCACGTCCGGCCAGCCCGAGCACACCGTCGATGAACGACGTGCGCTCGTCCGCGTCGCACAGCGTGTAGAGCTCCTCGAACTGGTCGACCACGATCAGCAGCCGCGTGTCCGCCAGCACCGCGTCGACCGCCTCGGTGGCGGCCACCCGCCCGTCCCCCGCGGCGCCCAGCTCCCCGAGCAGGCTCGCCCAGGGACGGTTGCCGGGCGACATGATCACCGCGCGCAGGTCCGGCTGCCGCAGGGCGGGCACGACCCCGGCCGCGAGCAACGAGCTCTTCCCCGCGCCGGACGGGCCGAGCACGACGGTGACCTGGTGCTGGGCGATCCGCTCGACGACCTCGGCCACGAGCTTTTCCCGCCCGAAGAAAAGATCAGCGTCGGTGGCCCGGAAACTGCTCAGACCGCAGTACGGCGCCCGGTTGTCACCCTCCGGTGCACCACGTGCCTCAGCGAGAGCGAGGGCAGCAGCCTGCCATTTCGCCGACCATTCCTGTTTCTCTCCCCCGCAGGCCATCGCATAGGCGAGAGCGACGTCCAGCGTGGGCAGCCGCCGCCCTCCCGCGGCGGCCGCGACGGTGGACACGGCGTAGCCGCTGCGCTCCGCGAGCTGCCGATACGTCGGCATGCCCGCGTCGTTGCGCAGTGCGCGCAGGTCTGCGGCAAAGCGCTGGACGGCGTCTTGCGCAGCATCCAGCGGTCGTTCCGGTCGTGGCATTTTCCGACCCCCTGAGAATTACTCCCCTTTTCCCCTGCGCTGGACCGTAGCGGCATCTCAGGAATCCGACCACGACCCCGCTCGACAATTTAAGGTTCCCCTAAAGAATTGCCAAGCACGGTGGAATCACCGGGCGGCACCCCATTCGTGCGCCAGTGCCGCGGCCTCGCCGCGAGAACCGACGCCGAGCTTCTCCAGGATCTTCGCGACGTGGAACTTCACCGTGGACTCGCTGATGTGCAGCTCACCGGCGATGTCGCGGTTGCGCCGGCCGCGGGCCAGCTGGCCCAGCACCTCCAGCTCCCGCGCGCCCAGCACGGTGAGCGGGTCCTCGCGCGGCGTCTCCGGCGGACCGAGCGGCACCTCGATCGTGACGGTCGCGCCCCAGCCCGGCACCGCGTCGACCTCCACGCGGCCGCCGAGCGGCCCGAGGCGTTCCGGGGCGCGGCGCAGGTCGAGGCTGCCGCAGGACAGGGTGCCCGGCCCGTCGTCCCGCACGGTCGCCCGCAGCACGGCCCCGGCGATCTTCCAGCCGATGTGGACGCGGCCGACGCCGCCCTGGTCGTCGAGCATCGCGTGCACGGTCGACCGGACCACGGCGGCGGCCGTCGAGGAGACCTCGGTCGGCACCACGCGGTCCGCGCCCTCCTCCGCACCGGGCGGCCCGAGGTCGAGCCGCACGTCGCGGCCCCGCAGGACGCGGCGCAGCGACTCCGCGAGCCGTTCGAACGCGTCGCCCGCGCGTTCCTCGGTCTGCGCCCGGTCGAGGTCGGCCCGCGCCCGCAGCTCGACCAGCGCGGTGACGGCGAGGTCGACGGCCCGCGACCGGGCAGCCGAGTCGTCGGCGTCGCGGTCGCGCAGCACACCGAGCAACGCGGTCAACGAGGCACCGTAGGCGTCGCTGAGGTCGGAGATCGCTACGGCACGCGCCGCCGCCGCTGCACGCGACACGGCGAGAGTGGCGGGCACGGCTTCGTTGCGCATGCCCTCCATGTGCGCGGTGACGACGTCCCACAGCGCGTTGGCAGGCTCCAAGACCTCCTGCGGCACCGGGGTGTCGTCCTCGCGCAGGAGCACCAGCATCGCGCTCGGCACGGAACGGTCGCTGACCAGAGCGACCACCGGGACCTCGGCCCCGGCCATGACCGCGCGGCCCTGCCAGGCCCCCGCCGGAGGCAGCACCTGCTGCAGCGCGGCGAGGTCGGTGATCGTGACCGACGGCCTCCGCGCCTCGCCGCGGAACTTGAACGGCGCGAACGAGCAGTTGGACAGCTCCGCGATCGCGCGGTGAGGAATGTCCTCGGTGAACACCGCGGAGAGCTGCGACAACGTCTCACCCAGCGGCGCCTGGATCACCTGAGCGGCCTTCTGCAGGTCCATGGTTCGAGCGTAGTCCGCCCGGACGAGTGACCAGCTGGCCGTTCGGCCAGGTCGAACTAGCCGAAGTGCGGGCCACCCTCCCCTCACGCCGTCGCTAGTGTTGACATGTCAACCAAATGACGAAGGAGCCAGAGATGAAGGCGATCACCTACAGCGAGTTCGGCGGCCCCGAGGTCCTGAACCTGACCGAGGTCGACGAGCCGCACGCCGGTCCCGGACAGGTGCGGGTGAAGGTCGTCGCCGCGGCGGTCAACCCGCTGGACCACAAGATCCGCAACGGCTGGATGCCCGCGGAGATGACGCCCCCGTTCCCGATCATTCCCGGCGCGGAGGTGGCCGGCATCGTCGACGAGGTCGGCGAGGGCCTCACCGGCGTCTCGGTCGGCGACTCGGTCCTGGGCTGGGCCTCCGGCGGGTACGCCGAGTACGCGCTGTCGAACGACTTCGCCCTCAAGCCCGCCGACCTCGACTGGGACACCGCGGCGGCACTGCCCGTCGCCGTCGAGACCTCGGTCCGCGTGCTCGACCTGCTGAAGGTCGGCGAGGGTGACACGGTGCTGATCCACGGCGCGGCGGGCGTCGTCGGCGCCGTCGGCGTCCAGCTCGCGGTGGCCCGCGGCGCCACGGTCGTCGGCACCGCCTCCCCCGGCAACCACGACTACCTGCGCTCGCTCGGCGCCGTCCCGGTCGCGTACGGCGAAGGCCTCGCCGACCGGGTCCGCGCCGCCGCGCCGCAGGGCGTCGACGCCGTGTACGACGCCGCCGGCCGCGGAGACCTGCCGGTGTCGGTCGAACTGACCGGGAGCACCGAGCGGGTCATCACCATCGCCGACCCCACGGCCGCCGAGCACGGCGTCACGTTCACCGGTGGCGGCGCGCCGTTCGGCTCGCGGCTGGGCGAGTACGCCCAGCAGGTGGTCGACGGCAAGCTCGTCGTGCGGATCGCCCAGAGCCTGCCGCTGGCCGACGCGGCCAAGGCGCAGGACCTCGTCGCGACCGGGCACGCGGCGGGCAAGGTGGTGCTGCGCCCGTCAGAGTGAGGGCGCAGCGATGGCCTGAGGAGGCACGACCGGCCGGCACCGGGCGATCGTGATCTCCTCGGCCAGCCCGGACAGCTCGCTCGCCGCCCGCGCCCTCGGACCGCACTGCCGCAGGTGGTTCAGGGCGCGGGCGAGCAGCAGGTCGGCCTGCTGCGCGCACCACTTCCGCGCGCCGTCGACGGTGATGCCGGCGCACGCCGCCGCGACCACGGGGAGCGTGCGGGGACCGGCCTGCGGGGCCAGGACGTCGTCGACGTGCTTGCGCGCCAGCCCGACGTCGTCGCCGAACTCCCTGAGGTGACGGGCCTGGCTCGCGCTCGCACCGGCGGCCAGCGCGCCCAGTTCGCACGCGGCGGCCGTCAGAGCGCTGTGCTTGGCCGCCGCGACGCCCAGGTGCTCGGCCATCTCCACGTCGTCGCGCTCGTCCATGCCGATCTCCTGGACGTAACCGTCCACAACGGACATCAGCGCGACGTTGAGGATCATCACGCCGGACCTGGTGAGCCGCGCGCAGGCGAGGGAGAGCAGCGCGTCGGCCGCCGAGACGACCCGGTCGGCACCGAACACCGCCCGCACGGGCCCGCGAGCCATGAGGTCCGCGTGCAGCTTCTCGTGCAGGTGCGCGAACTCCAGCGCCACGGCCACGGCGGTCACGTCGGCGTCGCCGAACGCCTCGGCGGAGAGCAGCACCAGCGCGGCCGTCGAGAAGTCCTGCCGCACGAGCCCGTGCTCGACCACTTCGCGCGTTTCGTCCGGAAGTTCCGCCAGCGCCACCCCCAGCAACGGCCCCACCGCGGCACGGGCGCGCTCCAGCACGTGCTGCGGCGGCGCGACCAGGTCGATGCTCGTCATGCGCGTTTCCTCTCAGACCCCGGGAAAACGACGCTAAACCCGCTGGTCAGGCATTCCGGGCCGATAGCCACTGTCGTGTCGAACAGAGGCACGATCCGGGGAGCGCGACTAGGTTCGATGGTGAACGGGTTGTCGTCACCATCACCCGACCGTGATCCCTGAGAGGCTGACAGTGCGCTACACCAAGCTGGCCGGCATGGACGTGTCCGAGCTCTGCCTCGGCATGATGAGCTACGGAGATCCGGACCGCGGCGGCCACCCGTGGTCGTTGCCGGAGGAGGACTCCCGGCCGTTCATCAAGGCCGCGCTCGAGGCCGGCATCAACTTCTTCGACACCGCGAACGTGTACTCGGCCGGCTCTTCGGAGGAGATCACCGGCCGCGCGCTGCGCGACTTCGGGCGGCGCGACGAGATCGTGCTCGCCACCAAGGTGCACAACAGGATGCACGAGGGCCCCAACGGTTTCGGGCAGTCGCGCAAGTCGATCCTCGCCGAGATCGACAACTCGCTGCGCCGCCTCGGCACGGACTACGTGGACCTGTACCAGATCCACCGCTTCGACGGCACGGTCCCGTTGGAGGAGACCCTTGAGGCACTGCACGACGTCGTGAAGTCCGGCAAGGCGCGGTACATCGGTGCGTCGTCCATGTACGCGTGGCAGTTCGCCAAGGCGTTGTTCACGCAACGGGAGAACGGCTGGACGCGGTTCGTGTCGATGCAGAACCACTACAACCTCATCTATCGCGAGGAGGAGCGCGAGATGCTGCCGTTCTGCGCGGACCAGGGCATCGCCGTGATCCCGTGGAGCCCGCTGGCCCGAGGCCGTCTCGTGCGCGACTGGGACGCGACGACCGCGCGCACCGAGACCGACGAGTTCGGGTCCACTCTGTACCTGGAGTCGGACCGCGCGATCGTCGACGAGGTCGCCTCCGTCGCCACCGCCCGCGGGGTGTCCCGGGCGCAGGTCGCGCTGGCGTGGCTGCGGCGCAACCCCGTCGTGACGGCGCCGATCGTCGGTGTCACCAAGCCCGCGCAGCTCGACGACGCGGTGGCGGCACTGGACTTCGAGCTCACCGACGAGGAGGTGAAGCAGCTGGAGGCGCACTACCAGCCGCACCGCATCGCAGGTCACTCCTGACCCGCGAACGCGGATATACACTCGCGCCCGTGCCGAACTTGCGGATCAGCGAGGCCGCCGCGCTGCTCGGTGTCAGCGACGACACCCTGCGCCGGTGGATCGACCAGGGACGCCTCGCGTCCGTCGTGCTGGACAACGGGCGCAAGGGTGTCAGCGGGACGGAGCTCGCGGCGTTCGCGCAGCAGATGACCGAGGTGGCCGAGCCCGGTGCGACCGTGGCCGCCTCGGCGCGCAACCGCATGAAGGGCATCGTCACGCGCGTGGTCAAGGACGGGGTGATGGCCCAGGTCGACATGCAGGCCGGGCCCTTCCGCGTCACGTCTCTGATGAGCCGTGAGTCCGCGGACGAGCTCGGCCTGGAGGTCGGCAGCGTGGCGGTGGCCTCGATCAAGTCGACGCACGTGGTCGTCGAGATCCCCGAGGCCTGACGACTACACGAACGCGCTCTCCCCGGTGATCGCCTTGCCCACGATCAACGTGTTCATCTCGCGCGTCCCCTCGAACGAGTAGATCGCCTCGGCGTCGGCGAAGAAGCGCGCCACGTCGTAGCCGAGCACGATCCCGTTGCCCCCGAAGATCTCGCGCGCCCACGCGACGACCTCGCGCATCCGGGAGGTGACGAACGCCTTCGCGAGCGACGAGTGCTCGTCCTGGAAGATGCCCGCGTCCTGCAGCTTCGCGAGCTGCACGAGCATGCCCCACGACGCGGTGATGTTCCCGAGCGCCTGCACCAGTTTGTCCTGCACCATCTGGAAACGGGCGATCGGGCGGCCGAACTGCTCGCGTTCCTTGGCGTAGGCGAGGGCCAGTTCGTAGGCGGCGACCATCACGCCGAGCGCCTGCCAGGCGACGCCGCCGCGGGTGGCGCGCAGGATCTCCGCGACGTCGCGGAACGAGTGGATGTTCTGAAGCCGGTTCGCTTCCGGCACGCGGACGTCGGTGAGGGTGATCTCGGCGTTCTCGACGATCCGGAACGCGATCTTGCCCTCGATCTTCTCCGCGACGAAGCCGGGCATGCCCTTCTCGACGACGAAACCCTTGACCTGGTCGTCCTCGAGGTCGCGGGCCCACACGACGACGTAGTCGGCGAAGGTGGCGTTGCCGATCCACTTCTTGGCGCCGTTGAGCACCCACGTGTCGCCGTCGCGCTGGGCGGTGGTGCGCATGCCGCCCGCCACGTCGGAGCCGCCGAGCGGTTCGGTCATGGCGAACGCACCGATCTTGTCCATCGCGGCCATGGCCGGCAGCCAGCGGTCGCGCTGTTCCTGCGAGCCGCCCGCGTAGATCGAGTGCATCGCGAGTCCGTTGTGGACGCCGAAGAACGTGGCGACCGACGGGTCGGTGCGGGTCATCTCCATGGCCAGCATGCCGGTGAGCAGGTTGCTGACGGCGGCGGGGTGCTCGCCGTAGCCCTCGTACGACAGCGCGGTGAGGCCGGCGCCGCGGAACTTGCCGATCAGCTCGTGCGGGAACTCGCCCTTGGCCCAGTACTCGTTGACCAGCGGCTTGATCTCGGTGGTCATGAACTCGCGGGCGCCGAGCAGGATCTTGCGCTCGTCGTCGTTCAGCAGCGCCTCGTAGTTGTAGAAGTCGGCGGTCAGCTGGTCTTCCAGGCGGTCCATGTCAGTTCTCCTCCAATGCGGTCAGAACGGCGAGCTGCCGGCGGTCTCGCGTCTCGGCGAGCGCCGTGTACGTGGAGGAGCCGTAAGCGTCTTCCACGGCCTTGATGAGCCGTTCCGGGTCGTGCGACGGGGTGCCGAGCTCCAAGCCCTGCACGGACTTGCCGATGTGCTCGGCGAGGTGGCGGTAGCCGCCGGGGCCACCACCGAGGTGGGCTCCGAGGAACGGGCCGACGGTCGCCCAGCGCAGGCCGAGCGAGTGCGTGACGACCGCGTCGAGGTCGGCGGGTGTGACGACGCCCTGCTCGACCAGGTAGGCGGCCTCGCGGGAGAGTGCGGCCTGCAGGCGGTTGCCGACGAAGCCGGGGATCTCCTTGCGTTCGACGACGGGCGTGCGGCCGAGCGAGCGGTAGAACTCGACGGCCCTGGTCACGGACTCCTCGCTCGTCTGCTCCCCCGGCACGACCTCGACCAGCGGGATCACGTGCGGCGGGTTGAACGGGTGTCCGATGAGGACGCGCGAGCCGTCGATGCCCTCGGTGAACGCGGTGGACGGGATCGCGGACGACGAGCTGAGCAGCAGGGCGTGCGCCGGAGCCTCTCGGACCAGCTCGGCGAACAGGGTCCTCTTGAACTCCAGGTCCTCCGGACCGTTCTCCTGCACGAAGTCCGCGTCCCTCACGGCTTCCGCGACGGTGGTGACAACCTGCACGCCGTCCGGGACGACCAGGTCAGCACGGGGATCCACGACACGCACGGTGAGGCCGTGCTCGGTGAACAGCCTCGCCCACGAAAGTCCGATGACACCCGCACCGATGACCGCGACGGTCGTCATGACGCCTCCAAGTAGTTGTGAACCGGCTTGGCGGGAGCGAGCGTCAGGTCGGTGATGACGTGGCTGGCGGAGAGGACCTCCAGCACGGGGAGGTCGGCGAGCGGCGCGAGGACGTGCTGGAACAGCTGCAGGCGCGCCGGACCGGTGTACGCGGCCTTGACCACGACGTCCGTGATCTCCGTGCGCACCAGCTCCTGCACCCGCGGCGAACCGTCATAGTCAGGGATGGTCTTCAGCATGAAGGTTGGAACCGTGATCTCCGCCTCAGCCTGACGGGTGTCCAGTTCGCACTGCTTGTACCCCATCGTGGCCGTGGCCACCCGTACGGTGCCGTAGTCGAGCGTGCCGACCAACGCGCCGTGGTCGGCGTAGAGCTTCGGTGAGCCCATGACCTTCGGGTACGCGCTGACCTCGCGGCCGGACGCGGTGGCGGCGAAGCTGTCGAGGTACATCGCGTGCAGGTACTCGCCTCGCTCGCCGTCGAAGACGACCGGGATCGCCTGGCCGGCCTCGGTGTAGGGCCCGTAGCCGGTGACGTCGTTCATCTTCATGACCTCGAACCGGACGAGCGGCTCGTCGATCTCCAGCGGAGCGGGGACGACGGCCCGCAACGCCTCCGGGTCGGTCCGGTAGACGATGTTCAGGTACTCGCGGTCGAAGAACCGCGGCCGCACCGCGGGGAACGCGGGAGCGGTGAGAGGGGTGATGCCCAGCATCGTCAGCGTCCTGTCCACTGTGGAGCGCGGCGCTCGGCGAACGCGGTCATGCCCTCGCGGACGTCGGCCGTGCTCATCAAACGAGTGCTCTCGGTTCGTTGTGCGGCCCAGGGGTCCTGCGAGCGCACGACGGCCTTCACGGCGGCGAGCGCCAGCGGGGCGTTCAGGGCGATCTGCTCGGCCAGCTGGAGCGCGATCGCGGCGGCCTCGCCGTTCGGCACGACCCGGTTGGCGATGCCGAGCGTGCCCGCGCGACGGCCGTCGACCGGTTCGCCGGTCAGCAGGAGCTCCATCGCGAGGTGGTGCGGGATCCGTCGCGGCAGGCGGACGACTCCCCCGGCGGCGGCGATCAGGCCGCGTTTCACCTCCGGGAGTCCGAACCTCGCGTCCTCGGCGGCGACGATCAGGTCGCAGGCCAGGGCCAGCTCGAACCCGCCGCCCAGCGCGAACCCCTCGACCGCGGCGATCAGCGGCTTGGTCAGCTCGGCCTCGGTGAGACCGCCGAGACCGCGGTCGCCGACGACCGGTGACTCGCCCTTCAGCGCGGCCTTGAGGTCCATGCCCGCGCTGAACGAACCACCCGCTCCGGTGAGCACGCCCACGCGCAGTTCCGGCGTGGCCTCCAGCTCGTCCAGTGCGGCGGAGAGCCGCGTCGCGACGGCCGCGTTCACGGCGTTGCGGGCCTGCGGACGGTCGATCGTGATCAGCAGTGCCGAACCGACGCGTTCGGTGCGAACCTCGGTCATGCCAGCTCCTTCAACACTTCGGCGGTGTCCTGGCCCGGCAGCGGGGCCAGGCGGCGGACGGTGGCGGGGGTGGCGGAGAACCGGACGGGGATGCCGATCGACCGGATCGCGCCCTCACTCGGGTGCTGCACGACGTCGAGCAGGTGACCGTCGCGGACGTACGGGTCCTCGTGGGCCCGGTCCAGCTCCAGCACCGGTCCGAACGGGATGCTGTGCTTCGCGCACACCTCGGCCCATTCCTCTGTGGACAGAGCGGGCGCGCACTCGTCGACCAGGCCCATCAGGTCGTCGCTGTCACCGGGGTCGATCCGCTCGCCGGCGACGCGCGGGTCCTCGACCAGGTCGGGCCTCTGAGCCGCGGCGAAGAAGTCGCGGAAGTTCTGCGGGGTGTACGGGACGACGCAGGCGAGGCCGTCCCTGGTGTGCACGGCGTGGTGCCCCTTGGCCATCGAGAGGGTGAAGCCCGTCGGCCCTTCCTCCGGCACGAACGCGTGACCGGCGAGGTGCTCGACCAGGTTGAACGCGATCATCGTGTCGGCCATGGGGATCTCGACCCGCTGGCCCTCGCCCGTGGCGTTGCGGTGCACCAGCGCGGCCAGCACGCTGTAGGCGATGGTCAGCGACGACACCTTGTCGCCGATGATCGTCGGCAGGTAGACGGGCCTGCCGATCGCGCGGTTCGCGATGTCGACCAGGCCCGACGCGCCCTGGATCGTCTCGTCGTAGGCGGCGACACCGGCGCGGTCCGAGTCGCGCCGGAAGCCCTGGGCGTGGGCGTAGACCAGGCCGGGGTTGCGTTCGGCGACGTCGGCGTGGTCCAGGCCGAGGCGGCTCAGCGCGCCCGGCCGCATGTTGGTGATCAGCACGTCGGCCGTGTCGATCAGCCTGAGCGCGGTCTCGCGGTCGTCGGGGTCCTTGAGGTTCAACGCGACGCTGCGCTTGTTCCGGTTGACGTTGAGGCTCAACGGGGTCATGCCCGGCGTGGTGCGGTAGCGGCCGTTGCGGACGGTGTCCACAGGCGACTCGATCTTGATCACGTCGGCGCCGAGGTCTCCGAGGATCTGGGCCGCGTACGGGCCCATCACCACGGTCGAGAGGTCGATCACGCGCACGCCGTCCAGCGGACCGGCGGTGATGTCCTTCATCGTTCGTCCTTTCGCACCTGTTCGTCCTTGCACCACCGAAGTTAGTGGCGGACCGCGAGAAAGGGAACGATCATGTCGCGAACAATGGTATGACCACAGCGGTCACACCATTGTTCATTTGATTATGGGTTCACGGAAAACGTCTCGGGCCACCTCGACGAGGTCGTCCAGGTCGCCGCCGGAGCCCCGGTCGTGCCGCCAGAGCAACCCGGTGTCGAGCTGCGCGCGGAAGTCCTCGAACGGCAGGACCACCATGTTCTCCAGGCGGTATCCGCTCATCGAGCTCTCCTCGTCGAGCATCGAGACGGAGAACCCGAGCCCGCTCGACACGATCTCCGACGTGCCCTGGTAGCCGGTGTTGCTCAGCTGGATGCGTTTCCTGATGCCCAGTTCGCTCAGTTGACGATCGAGCTGATCGAAATAGGCAGGCATCATTTCTTCCGGCGACTTCGCGTACGCGAGATCGGTGAGATCGGCGAGTGTGACCGAACTCCGGCCTTCGAACCGGTCCGCCGGCACCACGGCCCCGAGGCGTTCCGACATGACGTGCACCGTCTCGAGCGAGGCCTCCTGCACGGGCAGGCGCGCCAGCGTGAGAGCGAGTCGGCCGTCCTTCACCGCCGCGACGAGGTCCGTGGTCGTCCCCGGCCACCGCTTGACCTCGAACCGCTCCGCGACGCGGTCCGCGAGCACCGTCAGGCGTTCTCTCAGTGCCGGGTGGATGCCGGCGGGCATGCCCACGAACACCGTCGTCCTCGCGGGGTTCGTCGCCTGGCCGAGACGCCACTTGATCGACCCCACCCGGTCGAGCACGTCCCGCGCGATCGGCAGCAGGGCGGCACCGGCGGCGGTCAGCTCCACGTGGTGGGTGCTGCGGTCGAAGAGCTTGCGGCCCAGTTCGTGCTCGAGGTCCTTGACGCGCTGGCTCAACGGCGACGCGGCCATGTGCAGCTTCCGCGCGGCCGCCGAGAAGTTGAGCTCCTCGGCGACGGCGACGAAGTACCTGAGGTGCAGCAGTTCCACGTGACCCAGACTAGGCCGTTCGGAGCACTACCCGTCCAGTCCCGCCAGTTTCCGCGACGCCTCCGCCTCGCCCCAGCGGAACCCGATGCGGCGCGACAGCTCCACGGCCTCGGCGTAGGAGGCCTTCGCCGCGCCCGCCCGGCCCGCCAGCTCGTGCACGATGCCGCGGTCGAGCAGCACACCTGCCTCGATCTGCCTGTCCCCCACCGATCGCGCCAGCCGCAACGCCTCCTCCGCCAGCTCCAGCGCCCGGTCCAGGGAACCGAGCTGACGGTGGGCGTCGGCCATGTTCGCCAGCGCGTGCAGCTCACCGGACCTGTCGCCGCACGCGCGCAACGTCGTCAGCGTCTCCTCGTAGCAGACCAGCGCGGCGGGGAGGTCGCCCAGCGCCGCGTGCACGAGGCCCAGGTTCGTGCGCACGTAGGCCGCGCCCTGCGAGTCGTCCAGTTCCTCGCGCAGCAGCAACGAGGCTTCCAGCGAGGTCAGCGCGGCGGGCAGGTCTCGGCGGCGCCAGTGGGTGATGCCGAGGTTGTTGAGCGTCACGGCTTCGAGCTGCCGGTCGTGCAGCGCGCGGGCCAGGGCGAGCGCCGCCGTCCAGTGCCGCTGGGCCTCGGCGAACTTGAAGCCGCGCTCGCAGGCGGCACCGAGTTCCTTCAACGCCAGCGCTTCCGCGCGGAGGTCGCCCAGTGACCGCGCGGCCTCCAGGGCCAGGGTGTTGAGCGCCGCCCAGTCCGCCACCTCGGAACGGCGGCGGAAGTACCAGGACAGGCCCGCGGCGAACGCGACCGCGTCGGCCGGGGAGGCCTGGTGCGCGGCGGCGATCAGGTTGTCGCGTTCCTCGGCCAGCCAGAGGTCGGTCGGGTTGTCCGCCAGGGCTTCCAGGTAGTGCTTGTGCAGGCGTTCCAGCGCGAGCGAGCGTTCGTCGGACGACTCCGAGCCGCGGCAGCGTTCGCGGGCGAAGAGACGCAGCAGGTCGTGCAGCGCGAACCGGCCGGGCACCGGTTCCTCGACGAGGTGCGCGTCGGCCAGCTCGGCGAGCAGCTCCTCCACGTCCGGCACGTCGGTCAGCGCCCGTGCCGCGGCGACCGCGAAGTCGGGGCCGTCGAGGAGCCCGAGCAACCGGAAGACCCTGGCCACGGCGGGAGATCCGAGCTCGGCGTAGCTGACCTCGAACGCCGAGCGGACCGCCACGTCACCGAGCCTGAGCTCGTCGAGCCGTCTCGTCTCGTCCGCCAGCCGCGCCGCCAGCAGCGGTGCCGTCCACTGTGGACGAGCGGCGAGGCGGGCACCCGCGATGCGCAGCGCCAGCGGTAGTCCACCGCACCAGCGCACGAGCTCGGCCGCGTCCTCGACCCGGCCCGCGACGCCCTCCAGCAGCCGGTACGCGTCCTCCAGTTGCAGCGCACCGAGTTTCACGTACGACGCGCCGGTCAGCGAGGTGAGCGGGCGGCGGGACGTGATCAGCACGGCCGAGCCGGGACCGGTCGGCAGCAGGCGCTTGACCTGGCCCGCGGTGGCGACGTTGTCCAGCACCACGAGCAGCCTGCGCGACGCGGTGAGCGAGCGGTAGCGCAGGGCCTCCTCGTCGCCGGGCCGTTCGCCGAGGGCGCGCAGGAACTGGCTCAGGATCCGGTCCGAGGCCCCGTCGGACAGGTCCGCGTAGAGCTGGCCGTCCGGGAACCGGGCCGCGATCTCGTGCGCCGCCCGCACCGCGAGCGCCGACTTGCCGATGCCCGCCTGCCCGGTGATCACGCACACCGCGACCCGGTCCTGCCGCTGCTGGGCCTTGATCAGGTTCAGCTCGCGGCCCCGGCCGGAGAAGGTGACCACGTCCGGCGGCAGCTGCCGGATCGCCGCCGCGCCAACGGGTTTCGCGCGCAGGATCTCGGCCTGGAGGCGCCGCAACGACTCCCCCGGCTCGACGCCGAGCTCGTCGAGCAGCACCCGGCGGCACTCCTGGTAGGCGGCGAGCGCCTCGGCCGGACGGCCCGCCCGGTGCAGCGCGACCATCTGCTGCTCGCGCAGGCGTTCGTTCAACGGGTGCTCGCGCACCCACTCGTTCAGGTCCGCGACGATCTCGACGTGCCGGCCGAGGTCGAGCTCCGCCTCGGCGCACTCGACCCGCGCGGCCAGCCTCAGTTCCTCGAGCTGCGCCACGACCCCGCGCAGCAGCCCGGACGCGGCGAGGTCCGCGAGGGCGGGACCGCGCCACAACGCGAGCGCCTCGCGGTACGCGCGCGGTGTGCGTTCTCGGCGGGCGGCGTCGAGCAGCTCGGCGAACCGGGTCAGGTCGAGCTCGGCGGGGTCGATCGACATCAGGTAGCCGGGCGCCCGCGACAGCAGCCGCGAGCCGACGATCTTGCGCAACTGGTAGACGTAGACCTGGAGGTTCTTCAACGCCGTCTTGGGCGGCGCGTCGTCCCACAGCACGCTGATCAGCCGGTCGACCGACAGCACGCGGCCGGGCTGGGCGAGGAGCAACGCGAGCACCGCCCGTTGTTTGGGCGGCCCAAGGCTCAGCCGCACGCCGTCGTCGGCGTAGCACTCCACCGGCCCCAGCACCCGGAACTCCACGATCCGATCGTAACTACCAACCGCATACCGGACGCATGCCACGCGCCAGGACGTTCGACCTATGAAGAAAACCCCACTAGCACTGGTGGTGGCACTCGGCACGCTGGCCGCCGTGTCCCCCGCCCAGGCCGTCGAGCCCTACTCCTCCAGCCCGTCGCAGTCGCACGCCGTCCGGTCGGCGAACGGTTACGACGTGATCGTGGGTGGCGCGAAGAGAGCCACCGTCGCGGTCAGCGACCCCGCCTACACCGTCCGATCCACGTCGTCGGCCGACGGCGCCCTGGCCGCCGTGATCTCCGACTTCGACGGCACTAGCGGCACGTCCCTGCAGACCGTCGACCGCTACGGCAAGTCCCGTTTCGTGGCGCGTGGCGCGATCACGTCAGCGGTGTTCCACGGCTCGACGCTCGCCTACGCGGACGGCGAGAACGTCGTGGTGGACGGAGTTCCCGCCGGCAAGCTGAAGGGCCGCGCGCCGTCGTTGCTCGGCTTCACCTCCGACGGCACCGGACTGCTGGCCGTGCAGCACCCCGACACCGCCGACGACGGCACGTTCGTGGCCTCGCTGGTGCGGTTCGACCTGAAGTCCGGCGCCGCCAAGCCGTTGGTCACGTCGGACTCCTCCGCGCTCTACCGCGACTTCAAGCTCGTAGACGTCAAGGGTGAGCGGCACGTCAGCTTCATCAAGCACAACGAGGTCTACCGCTGCGGCGGCACCGACCCGCAGTGGCTCGGGCTGGTCTCGGAGCACGGCGACGTCCGCTCGCTGGTCGGCGAGACCCGCCACCACTACCGCAGCGCGGTGTGGAGCGCCGACGGCGCACGCGTCGCCTACGAGGTCATGGGGTGCGTGTCCGACAAGAAGCTCGGCCCGGACCAGTTCGCCGCGTTCAACGGCGTCTACGTCCAGGACCTGGCCACCCGCAAGGCTTCGCGCGTCGTGGAGGGCCTGTCGTTCAACTACGCGCTGACGGGCCTCGACGGTGCTGACGCCGTGATCGGCAGCCCCGCGAAGGGGTACGTGAAGGCCTCCTCGCAGAAGGCGGCGGTGCTGGACGGCGAGGTGACCACGATGGGCCGGCTCAACCGGGCCGAGTACATCCACCAGCTGTGGGACACCCGCAACGACTTCAACGGCAACTCGTCGTGCGGCCCGACCAGCGCGGTGATCGACCTCGTCACCTACCAGCTGCCCAACGAGTTCGGCGTGCAGGTCTCGCAGCCGTTCTCGCACTACTCGAAGTGGGGCCGCTACATCACCGACGAGTTCTCCAACCGCGGCACCACGTTCAACCGCACGATGAACGACTGGGACCGCGTCGGCAACTGGAAGGGCGCGCACGGCTGGATCACCGGCTACTACTGCATCGGCAACCGCCCCTGCGCCTCCTGGGAGTCCGAGCGCGACTTCCTGGCCCGCAACGGTGCCGCCGTCCAGCAGGGCAACTTCACCCCGGCGCAGGTCCGCGCGTTCCTCGACCAGGGCAAGTTCGTGATCATGAGCGGCACCTGGGGGTCCACCTCCGGGCACCTGTCGGTGGTGATCGGGTACCACGACAACGGGCAGTTCTACGTCCACGACACCTATGGGGCCGGGACGGACGGCAGTTACGACGGGGCGAACCAGCTGTACAGCTGGAACTACATCGCGCCGGTGCAGATGTGGGCCGCCTGAACTACTTGACGGCAGGCGTCAAGCACTTGATATCGTCTGTCAAGTGTCGACGCTCTCGGAACACGTGGACCTGCGGAACGACCTGATCCGGCTCGTGACGAGCCGGCTGCTCGACCCGCTGGAGATCCTGCTGCCGCAGGCCGACCTCGTCGGCCTGCGGCAGTCCGTCCGCGCCGACGCCGACATGTGGGCGGCCCAGCTGCTCGGCCCCGACGACACGACGGCCCGCCGTACCGCCGTCCGCCTGCTGACCGTGCTCTACCCCGGCGACGCCCCGTTCGACCCGCCCGAGAGCTGGTGGGCGACGCCGCTGGGCCGGGTCACCGCACGCAGGGCCGGGCACCCGAGCAGGGACCACGTGTCGCTCGGCATGGCCGGGGCGATGCTCGGCATCACCCGCCAGGGAGTCCACGACCTCGTCAACCGCGCCAAGTTGCTGCGGCACCCGGACGGCGGCGTGACCGTCGAGTCGATCCGTGCCCGGCTCACCCTGAGGAGAGAACAGTGAAGCTCGCGGCGACCGACTTCGGCGGCGACGGCCCGTCGTTCCTGCTCCTGCACGGCCTCGGCGGCGACAGGACCGCCTGGGACACGCTCGCGCCGCGGCTGGACGGGCGGGCGGTGGCGGTCGACCTGCGCGGTCACGGGGAGTCTCCCGACGGTCCGTGGGACTGGAAGGCGGTGCTCGACGACCTCGACGAGACGACCGTCCGGTTCGGACTCGGCGAACCCGTGGTCGTCGGTCACTCGCTGGGCGGCATCATCGCGGGTCTGTGGGCGTTGCGGCACCCCGACTGCCCCGCGGCCGTCAGCCTGGACGGACACCGTTCCGCCACCACGCATCCAGCCAACTACGCGGGGCTGCCGGCCGACGAGGTGACCGAGGGCCTGGCCACGCTGAACGCCCTCTTCGACGCCCAGCTGGAGACGATCACGCGTCCGTCCCGCGAGATCACCGGCGTGCTGCGGACGTCACCCGAGCTCCTGGACGCGCTGCCGGTCTTCGCGAAGGTGACCGTGCCGTTCCTGCTGGTGCTCGCCACGCGCAACCTGCCGGTGCCGCCCGATCTCGTGCCGCTCTTCGACGCCCACCGCGCGGGTCTGCGCCGGGACGTGCCGGAGAACGTGCGGACGCACGAGATCGACGCGACGCACGGCATGGTGGCCGAGCAGCCCGCGGCGGTCGCGGAGATCGTGAATCACTTCGTGAGCAGTCGCTTCAGCGCCTGACGGGCCCGGCGGGGTGCGGCGGCGTCGTGCTCCAGCTGCAGGAAGTGGTTGAGCGCCAGCATGACGCCGAGGATCTCGTAGATCATCTGGTCCACGTCGGTGTCCGGCTTCAGGTCGCCGTCGCTCACCGCGCGGCGGATGTGGATCCGCAGGTCCCGCCGCCACAACGCGTTCATGCCCGCCAGCGCGTCCCGCACCCGCCCGCTGCGGCCGTCGAACTCGGCCGTCGCGGCGGTGAAGAAGCAGCCTCCGGGCAACACCTCGCGTTCGAGGTAGGACACCCAGGCCTCGCAGACGTCGATCAACCGTGGCAAGCCTGATGGCATCTGCTTGACCTTGCGCGGCACCTCGCGCAGGAAGACCTCCGCGGCCTGGTCGACCACCGCCAGCTGCAAGGCCTCCTTGGTGCCGAAATGGCCGAGCAGCCCGGCCTTGCTCATCCCGAGCTCCGTCGCGAGCCGTCCGATCGTGAGCCCTTCGAGGCCCTCCGCGGACGCGATGGCGAGGCTGCGGTCGAGGATGCGCTGCCTCGTCTCGAGGGTGTCGGCGACGGATCGGCGCGGGCTCATCCCTGTAGTTTACGTCTCTTTAGCTACCGACCGATCGGTTGCTATATTCGCCGCGTCGCCCTGGCCGAAGGAGAGATCACCTTGTCCGGATCCCGTGTCGTCGCGTTCGGCCACCACCAGCCCGAGCGAGTGCTGACCAACGCCGACCTGGAGAAGATGGTCGACACCAACGACGAGTGGATCCGCCAGCGCACCGGCATCGCCACCCGCCGCATCGCCGCGCCGACCGAGACCGTGGCCGACATGGCCTCCGAGGCGGGCGCGAAGGCCCTCGCCGCGTCCGGCCTGTCGCCGTCCGACATCGGCCAGGTCATCGTCGCCACCTGCTCGGCCATCGACCGCAGCCCGTCCACCGCGGCCTCCGTGGCGGCGCGCCTCGCGATCCCGTCCGCGGTCGTCTTCGACCTCAACAACGCCTGCGCGGGCTTCTGCACCGCCCTGGCCACCGCCGACCACACCATCCGCGCGGGCGCGGCCCAGCACGCCCTGGTCATCGGTGCCGAGAAGATGTCGGACCTCGTCGACTGGACCGACCGCTCGTCCTGCATCCTGCTGGGCGACGGCGCCGGCGCGGCCGTGGTCAGCGCCTCCCCCGACGCCCTCATCGGCCCGGCCACCTGGGGCTCGGACCCGACGCGCGGCAACGCGGTCCGGCTGGTGAACGAGTGGCAGCCGCGCTTCGAGCAGGAGGGCCAGGCCGTCTTCCGCTGGGCCACCAGCGAACTCCCGGCCGTCGCGATCCAGGCCTGCGAACGGGCGGGCATCGCCGTCACCGACCTCGCCGCCGTCGTGACGCACCAGGCCAACCTGCGCATCATCGAGGCGCTGACGCGCAAGCTCGGCCTGCGCGAGGACGTGGTGATCGGGCGCGACGTCGTGGAGTCCGGCAACACCTCCGCCGCGTCGGTGCCGCTCGCACTGTCCAAGATGGCCGAACGCGGCGAGCTCCCGTCGGGGCAGCCGGTCCTGCTCTTCGCCTTCGGCGGCGGACTGTCGTGGGCCGGTCAGGTCATCACGACCCCGTGAAAAGGCCTGTGTCGAAGTCCGGTTCGATGAGAGTCGCGCTTGAGGTGGTTCCTGGTGGTGCGGCCGGCGAGCGCGCGTACCGGTGTTGTACGTGGGTCTGCCGGCCGTGCCGCCAGGGGCCGCCTCGGGCCCGGCTGTCGCGGACCGGACCTCGACACAGGCCCTAGGGCGTGTCCCGGAAGTCCCGTCGGGCGGCAGTGGCGGCCGAGGGCCACGGAGACGGCACCGCCGCGACGCCCGAATACGCCCGGTATGAGGACGTCGCGGCGGCACCGTCTCCGGGTCTCTCGCCCGCGCCTGCCACCAGACGAACTTCCGGGACACGCCCTAGGCCGGTGTGGCGACTCGGGAGCCCGCCGAGCCGCCACACCGTTGGTGACGCACGAGAAGAAGGTTCAGGCCGCCGGCGCGGGAACGAGCGCATCGCCGCGTGACGTCATCGGTCCGCCACCTGGCCACGCGGGCGACGTCGGAGTTCGCCGTTCCCGCTTGCCCTGTACCGGCAACCTGAAAACCTCCACTACCTGGTTAGGGCCTCGCGCGTCCTCCGCCCGTGCGCACCATCTCCGGCCTCGAACGCGAATGCCGCCGCCGCTGCAATGGCGGGGACATCGACGACGAGACGGACGGGGGAACAGACGATGCGAGGGCGGCGACCGGTTCGGGAACCGGGATCATGGCGGTCGGGAGGACCTCCGGTGCTTCGGCGACCACTTCGGTCTCCGGTTGTGTCCACACCGGGACGTTCGTCTCGACCGTGTTCTGCCGGAACAGCTCCGGCGTCTCGGTGATGATCCTGCCCGGCGCTTCCAGACCCACGATGCCGACGAGCTTGCCGTTGGCGATGAAGCCGGTGAGTCCGTTCACGTCGGTGGTGTCGGTGCCGAGGACCGGGAGGCCGGCCCCCTGCACGCGCATGCCGTACTGCTCGGTCCAGAAGCGCGGGACCGGGGTGTAGGTCTTGGCGTGGTTGCGGCCCACCAGGAGGTTCTCGGCCGCGGCACGGCCGCCTTCGACGGCGTTGAGCCAGTGCTCGACCCGGCGCACGGCACCGTTGAAGCGCATGTTGGGCCAGCGGGCCACGTCACCGCAGGCGACGAGGTTCTCGGCGCCGACCACGTGGTTCGTGGAGTCGCAAAGGACGCCGTCGGAGATGTCGAGACCCGAGCCGCGCAGCCAGTCGACGGCCGGGGAGGCGCCGACGGCCAGCACGACGCACGAGGCGAAGAAGACCTGGCCGTCGGACAGGTGGATGCCGATGCCGCCGGGCTGACGCACCCAGTGCTTGATGCCGACACCGGTGGCCAGGCGGACGCCGTGCTCGACGTGCGCCTCGGTGATCTTCTTGCCGATGTCGTCACCGACGACACCGCCCAGAAGCGCCGGGGAGCGCACGATCAACGCGACGTCGCGGCCCATGTGACGAACCGAACAGGCGAGCTCGCAGCCGATGAACCCGCCACCGATGACGGCGACGAGTCCCTGCGACTGACGGATGTTCTTGCGGATCGCGACCGCGTCGTCCAACGTCCGCAGCACGTGCACCCGCGGGTCGTGGCGCGGAGCCCCGCCCATCGCACGGGCGTCGACGCCCGTCGCGATGATCATGCCGTCGTACTTGATCTCCTCGCCTCCCGGCACCCAGACCGACTGCTTCTTCGGGTCCAGGTGCAGGGCCGGGGAGTTCAGCCTCCACTCGGCGTCGAGGTCACCCGAGAACGACAGCAACGAGTCGTCCGGGGTCCACTCACCGGTGATGATCTGCTTCGACAGGCAGGGGCGGTGGTACGGGAGGTGCCGCTCGGCGGACAGGATCGTGATCTGCCCGTCGAAACCCATCTCCCGCAGCCGTTCCGCGGAACGGACTCCACCGAGCCCGCCGCCGACGACCACGATCCGTTCGCTCACTTCACTCGCTCCCTGATCTCGATCGCGCGCATCGGACACGCGCGTTGTGCCGCCCGGGCCTGAGCGAAGTGCTCCTCTGGCGGCCGGCGGTTGTAGGTCAGGCGGTTGTCTTCGATCAGCTGGAAGACGTCCGGTGCCTCCGCCTGGCAGGTGCCGTAGCGGTGGCATTTCTCGTTGTTGACGCTCACGTCCATCGCGTCGCCCTCGCCGACTCCGGGCTCCTTGCCGCGTTCGGCGTCGAGCATGCCGATGCGGGTGAGCACCTCGGGCGGGAGGAACCGGGCCAGGGCCAGGGTCGCGGTCGGGACGAGAACGGTGAGGCCGGCCAGCCAGAGAACGGACAGGTTGCCGTTCGCGATGGCGCCGAACCACGAGTGCACCACGGTGATCGCCACCGCGATGTACGCCGTTTGATGGAACCTCAACCACTTGCGGTAGAAGACTTTGTGCCTCATCGAGGCGAGCACGGCGATCGCGAGCATGACCTCCAGGCCGAGGATGCCCAGCGCGTGCCGGAAAAGACCGCCGTCGACGAACGGCAGGATCAGCTTGATGATGCCGAGGGGGGCACCCTGCAGCAACGAGAAGGCGAACGCGTGGATGGAGCCGAACGCGATCGCCAGTGACGCGAGCACCATGTGCCCGTTCTTCAGACCTTCACGGCCGGTGAGCTTCTCGGCCCATCCGGTCGCGATCAGCACGCCCCAGGACAAGGTGGCGCACATCAGGACGTAAGCCAGCCTGGCGGAGATCTGCGCCATCTTCTTGACGCCCGAGTCGAACTCGGCCTGTGCCACCAGGTGCGGAATCTGGCTCAACAACAACGTTTCCTCCGGATACTACTGAGCGGGGGAACTACCTCGCGGGAACCCGCCCGGTCCTGGGTGCAGGAGTGGACACATCAGAACCGGGCGAGTGGGAACAGGTCCGCGTTGGAGTGCCTCTGACCTTGGGACACCACCTCCGTTTCCCGTCGTGCAACTCCGGTCTTGCAGAATCACCGCACCGGTCGTCGCGGGCGGAGTACTCGGAGCAGGAGCACCGTGAGGACGGCTCCCGCGGCGGTGACCGTGAGGATCACCCACATGTTCGGACTCTCGTCGGAGGACAGAGTCGCGTTGATGATGTTGCCGGCGGGCTGGGGCTCCGCGAACGCCGCGTCGCCCGCGAGGCCGCTGCTCTCCAGCAACGTCATGTGCTTCATCACCACGTCGATGCCGGCCTGGGCGAAGCCGCGGATCACGTCGTTGCGCGTTCCTGAGCGCACCTTCGCGATGAACGGGAAGATCTGGCCGTGCGCGGCGCGCAACCGGGCGATGAACGCCTGGTCGAACGCGTCACCCTCGAGGGCGTTGATCTCTTCCATCCACGACTGCTGCGTCGGGTTCGGCACGTCGGGCGTGGTGAGCCCGAAGCCGGCGGCCGTCTTCTTCGTCAGCGCGTCCAGCATCATGTGGTCGAGCATGATCATCTTGCCGATCTGCTTGACCCTGGCGTTGGCCGCCTTGGTGGCCGTGAGCTCGCCCATGGGCATCTCCCACAGGCCGGCGAGGCGCACCCGGTTGAGCAGTTCGCGGTCGTTCGCGGTCAGCGGCCCTGACGGGGTGTCCATCACTCCCCCGGTGTCCGCGGGCTGGGCTGCAGCCGTGGCGGTCAGGCCGGAGAAGAGGAACAACATCGCAAAGACGGTGGCGAGGGCTCTGGTCATCGTCTTGTCGTCCTCGTTGTCCAAAGGAAGTCGATAGGGGGTGAATGCATCGCGGTCGGGAGCAGTCGGGCTCAGTAGCCGGGTGCTGCCGGAGGGGTCGCGGACTGCGGTGTCTGCGCCGTTCCGGAGCTGGGGGACGTGCTCGGCGTACTGCTGCTCTTGCCGTTGTTGCTGTTGTTCTGGGCTTTCCCGCCGGTGATCTTGGCGCCGTTCGGCGCGGTGACCCACCACACACCGCCCTTGGCCTGGCCCTTCATGTCGCCGGCGACCTTGTCCTCGGCGTACGTGTACTGCGGCCAGCCCTGGATGGTGAGCTGCTTGGTGCCGTCCGGCCTGGTCAGGACCCCCATGGAGATCGGGTCCACACCGGTCGCCATCGGCGTCTTGTCCGCGAGGACCGGCTTCCAGGCCTTCGCGCACTCGCCCTCGCAGTTCGACTTGGACGGCTTGGGGACGTCCTTGTCGTAGCGGTACATGGGCAGACCCTCCGCGTCGATCACGAACCACCCCATCTGCTCCGTGTTGGCGATGAAGTAGTTGTTGTGACCCCCCAGATCAGCGGGTTTCGCCTGCAAGCCGCCGGGTGCGGCCGCCCCTCCGGGAGGGGTCTGGTCGGTGCCGCACGCGGTGAGGGAGATAGCCAGTGCCGCCAGGGCGGTGATGGCTGGTCCACGTCGCATCGGCAGGTCCTTTCTCAGCGGGGGTACCGAGGAGTACGGACACGATCCGGCAACGGTTCACGAACTTCGTGAGGAATATTTGCCTCTCGACTTGAGACGGTTGATGGGGCAAGGATGTCCCCCGTGGCGCGGCATAGACGTCAACGTGAGTTAGACGAACAATCACCAAGACCGGGGTCTCTCGAGGAAGAGTTGATCCGACGGCTGTACGAGGAATTCGGCAGTGCCCTGCTGGGACACTGCATGAGGTTGACGGGCCATGATCGTCAGTGGGCCGAGGACATCGTGCAGGAAACCCTGGTCAGGGCATGGCGCAACGCCGAGAAACTCGAGCGTGACCCCGTGCTCCTGCGGTCGTGGTTGTTCACGGTGGCAAGGCGGTTGGTCATTGACGACAGGCGTAAGAGAAGCGTCCGTCCGCAGGAGTTCGAACTGACCCCTTCGGACGAGTCGCCCTCCGGCAGCGAAGAGGATCGCACCCTCGCGGCGATCGTCGTGGCGGAGGCGATGAACGGTCTCTCCGAGGAACACAGGGAGGCTATTCTCGAAACATATCTGCGGGACCGCACTGTCGGTGAGGCCGCGGCGGCACTGGGTGTGCCACCGGGAACGGTCAAGTCGAGGGTGTACTACGCGCTCCGTGCGTTGCGGCGTGCGTTGCACGATCGGGGAGAGACGCGGTGACAACGGCACCAGATCACCTCGACGTCGCCGCCTACGTGCTCGGCATCCTCGATGCCGATGAGGTGGAGGCGTTCGAGAACCACCTGACCGAGTGTCGGCGGTGTGCTCTTGACCTGCGCGACTTCGCGGTGGTGCCCGACCTCATCGACGAGGCGGACGCGGGCGGCATGCTGCGTGGAACAGCGCCGGAACGCCCCGACGGCAAGTCGGTCCGGGTCATGCTCGACGCCGTCTCGGCGCGCAGGAAGCGCCGACGGTGGTTCGTCGCCCAGGGTGTCGCGGCCGCCGCCGCCGGCATCGTGGCGGTGACGGCCGTGGTCACGACGCTCGTCGTGAGCGGCAAGGACGACGGCACCAACCAGGCGGCACCCAGCACGACGACGTCGCAGACGAGGGTGGCGAACAACTCCTCCGACTCGTCGATGAAGGTGCAGCGGGAAGACCCGAACAGCGGCGTGGGCACGAAGATCACCGCCTCCGACGAACCGTCGGGCACCGCCATGGACATCGAGATCAGCGGCATGGCAGGTCCCGGCCGCGGGTCACTCGTCGCCGTGGGCCGGGCGGGCCGTGTCGCGCAGGTCACGTCCTGGTACGCACCGGAACCGGTGGCCGGGGACAAGAAGACCATCAAGCTCGCGGCGAACGTCGCCATGCGCTGGCACGAGATCGCCACGTTCCGGATCGTCGACGAGAACGGCAAAACGCTGCTCGAGGTCGTCGCGTCCTGACGTTTCACGACACCAGACCACTGCCCCCGCGGGATCCGTGAGATCCTGTGGGGGCACTTGTCGTTTTCGCGGAAGTTCTCGCAGAGGTTCTGGAAAGGCTGGCTACGTGGCGATTGCCCCGTCAGCGGTCGAGCGCTGGCTCGATCTGTCCACAGAGGAGCTGCGCGCTCAGGTATCGCGGCTCGTGTCCGCCCGGCTACCGGGTGATCACGCGGTGTGGCAGGCGATCCGGCGTCATCCGTCCCTGGTTCCGCGCATCCGCGGTGTCCTCTCCGGACTCGCGGCCACCGCGGCCGGCAGCAAGGACGAGGCCATGCAGAAGGTCTGGATCTCCAATGCGCGTGCCGCCCTGGACCAGACCACGCCGCCTCCGGTGAAGGCCGTGCGCAAACCGGTGGTTGAAGAGGTTCCCGCGGTGGAACCCGACCCCGTGATCGACCTCAGGGAACCCGAGCCCGCGCAGCAGAGGCAGCCTCACAAGGCCATTCCGACGATGCTCTTCCAAGAGCCGAGTTAGGAGACTCAGCAGATGGTCGTCTTCGGATCGTTCATCTCGCTGTCGGGTCTGCTGATCCTGTTGTTCCGCAACGCCCCGCTCGGCGGGCTGAGCCCGGCGGTGGTCGGCTGGGTGCTGATCCCGCTCGGCCTCGTGTTCGCGGGCCTCGGCATCCTCCGCAACCGCCGCAAGCGCGCGCAGGGCGTGCCCGGCGCGGTCGGGAACCCGATCCAGCGCTTCAAGGCGTTGCCGCGGCTGTGGAAGACCTGGCGCAGCGGCCGGTACCCGGAGCTGCCGCGCAGCCAGGTCCTGATGTGGGCGGTGGCGCTGGTCTACCTCGTGTCGCCGATCGACGTCCTGCCGGAGTTCCTTCCGGTGATCGGTGTGACCGACGACGCGGGTGTCCTGGTGTGGTTGCTCAGCAGCCTTTCGGTGGCGTCAGGCTCGTACCTGCGCTGGGAGAAGAACCATGGCGACACGGGTCGCGGGATCGAGGCCCCGTGAGGCCTCCTCGCGCATGATCTCGGCCAGGCCGGCCGAGGTCTCGGCGACGACCTGGAACCCGAGGCGTTCGTAGTACGGCGCGTTCCACGGCACATCGCGGAACGTCGTCAGCGTGACGGCGCGTTCGCTGCGGGTGACGTGCTCGATCAGCGCGGCGCCGATCCCCTGGCGCGCGTGCGAGGGATGCACGCTGACCTGGTGGACGTGCGTCGCGCCGTCGACGTCCCCGACCGCGATGAACGCGACGGGCACTCCTTCCGCGCCGATGGCGACCCAGACCTCGTGCTCGGCCAGGTCTTCCAGTGACATCGGGTCGTCGTCGGCGATCTCGGGCATTCCGGCGTCGTGGAAGGGTTCCCCGGACGCGATTTCGATCTGCTGGAGGTACGGCAGTTCGGCTGGTTGGGCGAGACGGATCAACACGCGCGTCATCCTGGTAGGTCTGACGCGGACCTCGCAGCCGAATAACGTTAAAGTCCGACTCGATGCGAACCAAGACAGTGCGCGTCCTCCTCGTCGAGGACGACGATGGCGACGCCCTCCTCGTCGAGGCGCTGCTCGAAGAAGCGAACGCGCCGTTCGTCCTGTCGCGCGCGGGCACGCTCGCGGAGGCGGAGCGGCTGCTCACCGACTCCGAATGCGTGTTGCTCGACCTCGGTCTGCCCGACTCGCGCGGACTCGAAGGCCTGCACCGCCTGCTGGCCAAACCCGACGCACCGGCGATCCTGGTGCTGACCGGCCACGACGACGAGCAGGAAGGCATAAACGCGGTCGCCGCGGGCGCCGAGGACTTCCTGATCAAGGGCAAGGTCGACGGCGAACTGCTGCTGCGGGGTGTCCGGTACGCGGTCGAACGCCGCCGCGCGGACCACGCCGAGTTCCAGCTGCGCGAGGCGAGCCTGCTCGCCGCCGAGCAGTCCCGGCTCGAGCGCGGCCTGCTGCCTCCCCCGCTGCTGCAGGGCTCCGACGTGGGCCTGGAGGTCCGCTACCAGCCCGGTGGCCAGCGGATGCTGCTCGGCGGCGACTTCTACGACGCGGTCGGCATGCCGGACGGCACCGTGCACGCGATCATCGGCGACGTCTGCGGCCACGGCCCGGACGAGGCCGCGCTGGGCGTCTGCCTGCGGATCGCGTGGCGGGCCCTGGTCCTCTCGGGCGCGCCGGCCGAGAAGGTGCTGCAGACGCTCGACCAGGTGCTGGTCGCGGAACGGCATGGTGAGGGCATCTTCACCACGGCGTGCATGGTCACGGTCGCGCCCGACCGCCGTTCGGCGCGCTACTTCCTCGCCGGGCACCCGGAACCGCTGCTGATCGCGGGCTCGCAGATCGCGGACCTGCCGCAGTCGAAGATCGGCGTGCCGCTCGGCGTGCTCCCCGACTACGCGTGGACCGGCGTGGACGTGCCGCTGCCGTCCGGCTGGTCGATCGCCTGCTACACGGATGGACTGATCGAGGGCCGGGTACCTGACGACGTCGATCGGCTCGGCGTCGAGCGTCTGAGCGAGATCCTGCACAGACAGCTCCAGGAAGGCCCCAACTGGATCGACTCGGTCATCGCGGAGGTGACGGAGCTGAACGGTGGGGCACTCGACGACGACGTGGCCATCCTGCTGCTGAAGGACGGAAAGTGAACCTGCCGCAAAGGCTGTCCGCAAGCCGCTTGCTGGGCATCATCGTCGGTGTACTGCTGGTCATGACCGCGGTCGCGATCTCGTCCACCGTCATCGCCCTCGACGTGCTCGGCAACGCCCGGTCGCGCTCGGTCGACCAGGTCGAGCCCGCCGCGCGCCGGGTCAACGAGATCAACCGCGCGCTGCTCGACCAGGAGACCGGCGTGCGCGGTTTCATCCTCACCGGGCAGGACGACTTCCTCAAGCCGTACCTGGACGGCCAGGAGGCCGAGGCCGAGGCCGTGCGGAGCGTGCGCGACCTCGTGGGCGACGTGAACGGCCGCGTGACCCGCATCGAGGAGCTCGCGGACCGGTGGCGCGCGGAGTACGCGACGCTGACGATCACCGCCGCCCGGTCCAGCATCACCCCCGGCGCCGGGGGTGACATCGAGCGCGGCAAGGTGCTGTTCGACCAGCTCCGCTCGGAGATCTCGGCGCTGCGGACGGACATCGGCGGGATCTCCCGGCAGTCGCGCGAGGAGCTCGACCACGCGGCGAACGTGGTGCTGTGGCTGGTGATCGGCATGGGCGTGCTGCTGGTCGCGGTGATCGGCGGGCTGTCGCTGCTGCTGCACCGCCTGCTGATCGCGCCGCTCGCGAACCTCGCCGACCACACCCGCCAGGTGGCGTCCGGCGACTTCGACCACCAGATCGACGCGGACGGTCCACGCGAGACGGTCCAGCTCGGCGAGGACGTCGACGCCATGCGCCGCCGGATCGTGCAGGAGCTCTCCACGCTCGACGCGGCGAAGTCCGAGCTGCAGCGGTCGAACTCGGAGCTGGAGCAGTTCGCCTACGTCGCCTCGCACGACCTGCAGGAACCGCTGCGCAAGGTGGCGTCGTTCTGCCAGCTCCTGCAGCGCCGCTACGGCGGTCAGCTCGACGAGCGCGCCGACCAGTACATCGACTTCGCGGTCGACGGCGCGAAGCGGATGCAGGTGCTGATCAACGACCTGCTGGCGTTCTCCCGCGTCGGCCGGATGAGCCGCGAGCAGACGGTGATCGACCTGAACGACCTGGTGCGCCAGGTCGTCGACAGCTACTCGGACCGCATCGAGGAGACCGGCGCGCGGCTGGAGATCGCGGAGCTCCCCTCCGTGCGAGGTGAGGCGTCCCTGCTCAGCGCGGTGTTCCAGAACCTGATAAGCAACGCGTTGAAGTTCAAGGGCTCCGAGGCACCGGTGATCGCCGTCGACGTCGAGAAGGACGGCGAGCTGTGGAAGTTCACCGTGCGCGACAACGGCATCGGGATCGAGGCGGAGTACGCTGACCGGATCTTCGTCATCTTCCAGCGCCTGCACCCGAAGGACGCCTATCCGGGCACGGGCATCGGGCTGGCGATGTGCCGCAAGATCGTCGAGTTCCACGGCGGCACGATCTGGCTGAAGACCGATGTGGACTCCGGCACCACCTTCGAGTTCACCCTGCCCGTAGTCCCCGAGCTAGCTCCACAGGTTGAGGAAGTACATGCCTGACACATCGATGACCGTGATCGACGTCCTGCTGGTCGAGGACGACCCGGGCGACGCCCTGATGACCCAGGAGGCGTTCGAGCACCACAAGATCCGCAACACGCTGCACGTGGTGAAGGACGGCGTCGAGGCGCTGGAGTTCCTGCGGCGCGAGGGCGAGTACGTGAACGCCCCGCGACCGGGCCTGATCCTGCTGGACCTGAACCTGCCCCGCAAGGACGGCCGTGAGGTGCTCAGCGAGATCAAGGCCGACGCGGAGCTCCGCTCGATCCCGGTCGTGGTGCTGACGACGTCGGAGGCGGAGGAGGACATCCTGCGCAGCTACAGCCTGTACGCCAACGCGTACGTGACCAAGCCGGTCGACTTCGACAGGTTCATCGAGGTCGTCCGGCAGATCGACGACTTCTTCGTCACCGTGGTGAAGCTGCCCCGCTGATCACAGCGGCGCTGAAGTTCAGGCAGGACCGGCAGATCTTCGCGTCCGCGCTCTCGTGGACGGGTTTGGTCTCGCTGCAGAAGGAGCAGTCGCCGACCTCGCCGACCTGAGCCTCGGCGACGCACACGTCGCAGATCAGCGCGGCGGGCCCGGCCATCAGCTTGTTCACGTCGGCGGCACCGTGGCCGCAGAACCAGCAGCGTTCGGTCCGCTTGGACTGCTCCACGATCTGGTGCACGCGCTGGTGGCTGATGGTCAGCGCTTCCGCGATCTCGCGCATCGACCCGCCGGCGCGGTGCAACCGCAGCACGGTGTGCTGGTAGATGGCCTTCGCGATGTCGGCCTGCTCCTGGGCGGCGGCGGAGGCGATGCCCGCCTTCCGCGCCGCTGCGAGTAGTTCCTCGTCCAAAGTCATGCTGTCTACGTTACCTAGACGCGTCTAGGTTCTCTAGACACTGTCTAGGTGAGGTAGACGCTCAGTCGACGCTGCGAACGATGACCGGCTCGTCGTCAGCCTGCACGACCCATTCCTGGGGCTCGCGCGGGTCGGGAATGACGGGCGCCCAGATCCCCGTGCCACCGGGACGGCGCCTGCGTAACTCGAATTCCTCTCGCGTGGTCATGCACTCCGGGTACCCGCCTCGTCCGAACGTATGCCCGAGAGCATGGTCGTGATGGCCGCCATGACCCGTCGCGTGGCCTCGGCCAGCACTTCGGCGGTCAGTTCGAGGTCGTAGAGGTCGGACAGGTCCACCGGCGCTCCCGCGACGACCTCGATCCTCTTGCGAGGCAGCAACCTGGGCAGGATCGTGCCTCTGGGCAGCAGGTCCTGCGTGCCCCACTCGGCCACGGGCACCACCGGCACGCGGGACTCCAGTGCCATCCGCGCGACCCCGGACTTGCCCTTCATCGGCCAGTTGTCCGGGTCGTCGGTGAAGGTGCCCTCGGGGAACACCATCACGCACTCGCCGTCGCGCAGCGCCTCCACAGCGGGCCTGAGCGCCTCTGAGGCCTTCACGGTGCCCCGTTCGACCGGGATGTGACCTCCGGACCGCATGACCCAGCCGACGACCGGCGTGCGCCACAGGGAGGCCTTCGCGAGCACGCGCGGCACCCGGTTCGACATGAGCGCGAACACCACGGCCGCCACGGTGTCCGAGTTGGACAGGTGGTTGAACGCGAGGATCACGCCACCGTTGCCGGGCACGTGCTGCCTGCCGCGCACCCGCAGGCGCACGAACAGCACGACGACGGGCCAGAGGACGTCGATCGCCAGCGAGAACCAGAATCCCCTGCCTCTGCGGGGCATCTTCCAGGTCCAGGCGGCCAGTTCGAGCGGTGTCACGCCTGATATTCGAGCACGCCGGCGTTCTCAGTTCGGGTCAGTTCGCCACGTTCGACGAGAACGTCGAGGTGGGCCGCCGTCTCGCCGATGGCCAGCACCTGGTTGAACATGTCGAGATCGTCGAACCGGCGCTGCCTGCGGGTCCAGCCGATCTTGCGCGCCGTCTCGAACGCGCTGCCCGACGCGGCCCTGCCGATCTCCTCCAGCCGCTGCTCGTGGAACCGCAGCAGCTCGTCGACCCGCGCGTGCGAGCTGTCCGTCACCTCGCCGTGCGCGGGCAGCAGCTTCAGGTCCGGCAGCTCACGGGTGAGCCGCAACGACGTCATGTAGTCACCGAGCGGCAGCTCGGGCCGCAGCGGCTCGAACCCGATGGACGGCGTGATGTGCGGGAGCACGTGGTCGCCGGAGAACAGCACCTTCGCGTCGTGGTCGACGAACACCACGTGACCACGGGTGTGACCGGGCGTCGGGATGACCTCGAGCCGGCGGTGCTCCAGCTCGACGGTGCTGCGGACGAGCCACTCGTCGGGCTCCTCGTAGTCGCGCAGGGCGTCACCGCGGTCTACGTGGTGCATGATCTTGATCCACGTCTCGGCCAGCTCGCCGGCACCCCACTTGCGCAGGTCGGCGACGTGCTGGTCCTCCTGCCCGTGCAGCATGTGCAGCAACGACGGCTGCTCGCCGAGGCCGAGCCCGATCTTGCTGCCGAACGTCCGGCGCAACGACACGGCCATCGTGAAGTGGTCGCGATGGACGTGCGTGATGAGGAACCTGCGGATGTCCTCGAAACCCTTGTTCAGGGTGCCCAGGGCGGCTTCGAGCTGGTCACGGGCCTCGTCCAGCGCCCAGCCGGAGTCGACGAGGACGAGCCCGTCGCCGTCCTCGATCGCGTAGACGTTGACCGCGCGCAGCCCGTCGTTCGGCAGCGGCAGCGGAATCCGGTGCACCCCTGGTGCGACCTCGAACGCGCCCGGCTCACTCCACACGCTCGCCCACCTCATTGTCAGCGCAGAAAGTTGTTAGCTTAAGCAACAACTACCGGACGGTAACACGGTATTCCGGGTGCTTGTCGATGTACTTGGCGACAAACGGGCACAACGGTGAGATCTTGACATCCCGGGCCATGACGTCGTCGAGCGCGTACTTCGCGAGCTGGGCGCCGAGGCCCTGGCCTGCGTAGGCCTCGTCGACCTCGGTGTGGACCAGGGCGAGGACTCCGCTGATGTCGCGGTACTCCAGGAAGCCGGCGAGCTTGCCGTCGACGTGGACTTCGTAACGGCTCTCGGCTTCATTGTTGGTGACCATTTGACGTGCTCTCCGTCCTGAGGGATGAGATTCCGGCGCGGCTATGCCGTCGCCGGGGTGCTTCCTGGTTCAACGCCCCGCGCCACCCCTGGAGGTGGTCTTACCCGAGCTCCGCAGGCGTTTGACCTCTCCGCACGCCCTGCGGCGAGGATGTTCCGGGCAGCGTTGTGGTCCCGATCGTGAGCGGTGAGGCAATCGGGACACACCCACTCCCGCACGGTGAGCGGCAAGGCGTCCATCCGGTGCCCGCACACCGAGCATGCTCGGGAACTGGGCAGCCACCGCGACACCGCGTGCACCGAACGGCCATGGCGTTCGGCCTTCTGCTTGGGCAGCTCCACGAACCCGCTCCAACCTGCATCGTGGATGACGCGCGCCAACTTTCGATTGCGCACCATGCCGACGATGTTGAGGTCTTCCACGTAGACCGCTTGGTTGTCGCGGACCAGCGTCAGCGCCTGTTTGTGGTGGAAGTCGCGGCGTGCGCGTGCGACCTTGCCGTGGAGCACGGCGACCGTGCGCCGTGCCTTCGCACGGTTGTTGCTACCTCTGACTCTGCGCGTCAGGACGCGCTGAGCCCGAACCAGCCTGCGGTGCGCGCATGCCAGGTGTCTCGGGTTGGCGACATCACGTCGCGATCCGTCGGTGCCGGCGATCGTGACCAGACGCGCGATGCCCAGGTCGATTCCCGATTCTCGCTCGACCGGCGGCAACGGGTTCGGCTCGATCTCCACGACGAACGACGCGAAGTAGTGGCCGTCCGGTTCGCGGATCACCGTCACCGAAGACGGCGCGGACGGCAGGTCACGCGACCATCGCACGGCCACGTCGCCGACCTTGGCCAGGAACAGCCGCCCATCCGGACGCAGGCGAAACCCGTTACGGGTGAGCCTGAAGGACTGCCGGTTGTCCTTCCGGGACCTGTACCTGGGCTTTCCCATGCGGCGACCGCGGCGCTTCCCGGCCAGCGAGTCGAAGAAGTTGTGGTAGGCGCGATGCGCGTCCTGCACGGACTGGACCAGCGCCACCGAGGCCACCTCGGACAGCCAGGCTCGCTGTTCGGTGGTCTTGGCGGCGGTGATCACCCGCCGCTGCACCTCGGCCGGCGAGATCTTCCGCCCCGCGGCGCGGGCGTCCTCGCGACAGCGGATCGCGTCGTTGAACACCACTCGCGCACACCCGAACGTACGCGCCAGCATCGCGCGCTGAACCTCGGTGGGCTCGATCCGGTAGCGGTACCTGACCAGCATGACGATCACCGTAGCGCGTGATGACGAGCCCCAAAGGGGGCTGACGGCCGCCGGGTTCACACCAACGATGGAAAATGGCCCGCATGGACGTCTACCTCCTGATCCTGGGTGACCACCTGCCCAACCCGTGCACGGGCCAGGAGGTCCCCCAGGCCGACCGCCTGCGCGCGATGGTCGAGCAGGCGGTCGTCGCCGAGGAGTCGGGGTTCGCGGGCGTCGCGATCGGCGAGCACCACTTCACCCGCTACATCGTGTCCGCGCCCGAGCTGCTGCTGGCGGCCGTGGCGGCGCGGACGTCCACGCTCCGGCTCTCGACCGGCGTGACGCTGCTCGCCCACCGCGACCCGGTGCTGGTGGCCGAGGCGCTGGCGACGCTCGACGTGCTGTCGGACGGGCGCGCCGAGCTGATCGTGGCGCGTGGGGTCGACCAGCAGACCGACGCGGCGTTCGGGGTGCAGCCGGGTGAGCTGCGGGCGCGGTTCGAGGAGCACCTGCGGCTGCTGCTCAAGCTGCTGGAGGAGCCGGAGGTCAGCTGGGACGGGAAGTTCCGCGGGCCGCTCAGCGAGGTGACGACGACGCCGCGGCCCGTGCAGACGCCCCGGCCGACGGTGTGGATCGGGTCGGGGTCGGCGGTGTCTGCGGACCTGGGCGCGGAGCTGGAGATGCCGTTGATGCTGCCGTCGACGTTGCGCGACCCGTCGATCTACCGCGAGGTGGTCGAGCGGTACCGCGAGCACTTCCCCGGCGGACGGGTCGGCGTGCCCAGCCATGTGTTCGTGGCGAACGAGGACGCGCGGGAGCGGTGGCGGCCGCACCTCGCCGAGTACGCGCGGTTCGCGGACCCGTGGCGCGGGGACGGCGACATCGATGTCGACGCCATCATGGACGGTGCCGCGGTGTGCGGGACGCCGGACGAGGTCGCTCATCGGCTGAACTCGTTGGCGGAGCACCTGTCCATCGACACGCACCTCGTGATGGTGGACATCGGGGGCATGCCGCACGAGTCGGTCATCGAGACGATCCGGTTGTTCGGGGCGGAAGTGCTTCCGAAACTTGTTTAACGCGCGCGGTGCCAAGGGTTAACACGCGCCCGGCACCATTGACGTCGTGGGCATCAACGTCATCGGCATCACGCATCCCGGTCAGGTCGGGGTCCTCCCCGGCGGCACGAACGTGCTGGTGCTGGCCGATGACGGCACGTACGCCGACGAGTTCCTCGATGCCGACCTCCGCGCGCACCAGTTCGTGGTGCGTGCTCACGGGCGCGGGTCGGCGTTCTTCGGGGTGGCGGACAAAGCCCGTGAGCTGGGCGCGGACCGGGTCCTCTTCGGCGGCGTGCACGACACCGCCGCTTCTCTCGCCACCGGGGAGGACCCGGTGCTCGTGCTCGGCGTGCGACCGCCGGGCGGTCCGATCGTGTGCAACGCGGCGTTCCTCGAGCGGCTGGCCCACTGGCCGCGGCCGGCGAGCGCCTACCGGGGCGACGTGGACCACTGGCTCGCGCAGCACGCGTTGAGGGAAGGCCTCCGCGTGGAATTGGTTTCATGGACGATGGAACCGACCGTCCCAATGCGACGGAAGTTGACCGCGTAGTCATCCGAAGGCGGAAGACTGCGTTGTCATCGATGAAATATCGTTCCTCTTGCGTCCACGTGCTGACGCGCACGCACCGGAGCTGAGAGCTTTCTCAGCGTGCCCACTCGGGGGTAGGGGCACACTGGGTTCAGGGTTCATCTCAGGGGAGAACCTGAGCCTTCGGTGCGGCGGCGTCGCCGAAGATGGTGCGCACAAGACCCACAGGAGGGGAACGACAGTGAGCGCGTCCGATGGAGTCGCGGCGAGAGCCGTCGACGTGTGGAAGTCTTACGGGTCCGGCGACGCTGCCGTGACCGCGCTCGCGGGGGTGAGCGTCGACCTGGAGAAGTCCAGGTTCACCGCGATCATGGGCCCGTCGGGGTCGGGCAAGTCGACGTTGATGCACTGCCTGGCGGGGCTCGACGACGTCACGAGCGGTGAGGTGTGGGTCGGTGACACGATGGTCACCGGGTTGAAGGACCGCGGGCTCACGGAGCTGCGGCGGGACAAGGTCGGCTTCATCTTCCAGCAGTTCAACCTGCTGCCGACGCTGACGGCCGAGGAGAACATCACGCTGCCGCTCGCGATCGGTGGCAAGAAGGTCGACAAGGCCTGGTTCGACGTCGTGATCGACACGGTGGGTCTGAGGGACAGGCTGACCCACCGGCCGACGCAGCTGTCGGGCGGCCAGCAGCAGCGCGTCGCTTGTGCTCGTGCGCTCGTCTCGCGGCCCGACGTGGTGTTCGCGGACGAGCCGACCGGCAACCTGGACTCGCAGTCCGGCGCCGAGGTGCTCGGGTTCCTGCAGCGCTCCGCCCGTGAGTTCGGGCAGACGATCGTGATGGTCACGCATGACCCGAACGCCGCGTCGTACGCCGACCGCGTCATCTTCCTCAAGGACGGCAACATCGTCCGCGAGCTGCTGTCGCCTTCGGCCGACGAGGTCCTCGAGACGATGAAGCACCTCGACTCCGTCGCGGTGCCGCATGTTTAAGGCGACTGTCAAGAGCTTGCTGTCGCGCAAGCTCCGGCTCGTGCTGTCCGCGCTCGCGGTGGTGCTGGGCGTGATGTTCGTGTCCGGTTCGTTCGTGCTGACGGACACGCTGCAGCGGTCGTTCACCGACCTGTTCTCGTCGGCTTTCGCCAACGTGGATGTGTCGGTGACGCCGAAGGCGGAGAAGGGTAAGCAGCCCGAACCCCTGACGCCGCAGGCGATCGCGGACGTCAAGTCGGTCTCAGGCGTGGCCTCGGCCGTCGGTGACGTGCAGGGGTCGGCGCGGCCGATCGGCAAGAACGGCAAGGTCATCACCACGTCGGGCTCGCCGCGGTTCGGTTTCAACTGGACGGGCACCGGCCAGGAGAAGATCCGCGACGGCAGGGCTCCCGCGGCCGACGACGAGGTCGCCCTCGGCGGTTACCTCGCGACGACCGGTGGTTTCAAGGTCGGCGACGACATCGCGTTGCTGACGCTGGAGCCCAAGAAGACCTTCAAGGTCACCGGCGTCTACGAGTACGCGGGCGGCCGTGACTCGCTGGGCGGCGAGCTGTCGGTGGCGTTCACCGAGCCGGTCGCGCAACAGTTGTTGCTGGGCAAGAAGGACGTGTTCTCCGGCGTCACCGTCACGGCGGCGCAGGGCGTCACGGACGACGCCCTGCGGGACGCGGTCGCGGCGAAGATGGGCTCGGGCTACGACGTCAAGACCGGTGCGGTGCTGGCGAAGGAGCAGGCCGACCAGATCAACGAGGGCCTGAAGTTCTTCAACTACGTGCTGCTCGGGTTCGCCGGCATCGCGTTGTTCGTCGGCATCTTCATCATCCTCAACACGTTCTCCATCATCGTCGCGCAGCGCACGAGGGAGCTCGCGCTGCTGCGGTCGATGGGCGCCTCGCGCGGCCAGGTCATCGGGTCGGTGGTGCTGGAGGCATTGGTGATCGGCCTGATCGCGTCGATCGTCGGCCTCGGGGCGGGCGTGGGCGTGGGCGCGTTGCTGGCGACCATCTTCAGCTCGGTGGGCGGCAGCAACCTGCAGCTCGCGGGGATCGGCGTGCCGATGTCGGCGATCATCTCGTCGTTCGCGGTGGGCATGATCGTCACCGTGGTCGCGGCGGTCATGCCGGCGCTGCGGGCGTCGCGGATCGCGCCGGTCGCGGCGATGCGCGAGGCGGCCACGCCGGACCGTCCGCTCACGAAGATCACGATCACCGGCGCCCTCGTGGCCGCCGCGGGTGGCGCGTCGCTGGCGCTCGGCTTCAACCAGGCCTCGCTGCCGCTGATCTTCGGCGGCATCCTGGTGGCGTTCGTCGGTGTCGCGCTGCTGACCCCGATCCTGTCCAAGCCGATGGTGTCGCTGATCGGCCGGCTGCTGTCGTGGTCGATGCCGGGTCTGCTGGGCCGACGCAACTCCGCCCGCAACCCGCGCAGGACCGCGATCACCGCGGCCGCGCTGATGGTCGGCATCTCGCTGATCACGGGCGTGAGCGTGGTACTGACGTCGGCGACCAAGTCGATCGAGAAGCTGGCCTCCGGTCAGCTGCAGACCGACCTGATCATCTCCGGCGAGGGCCAGATGGAGGGCCAGCCCGCGACGTTCAAGCGGGACGTCCTGACGAAGGTCGAGGACACGAGCGGGGTCGGGTCCGCGGTCGGCTGGTCGCAGGACGGCGTGCTGCAGGGCGAGGACCAGATGTTCGCGGTCGGCGTCACCGACATGCCGGCGCTGGCCACGATGTTCGCGCTCAAGCCGAAGTCCGGGGACATCGCACCGCTGAAGGACGACCAGCTCGCGCTGCCGGAGGAGATGGCGGCCGAGAAGGGCTGGTCGGTCGGCAGCAAGGTCACGCTGCAACTGGCCAAGGGCGAGCCGCAGACGTTCACGGTCGGCTTCATCTGGGTCAAGTCGCAGGTGCTGCAGGGCGCTCTCGTGCTGCCGGAGTCGGCGAGCAGGAGCTTCCGGTCGGACCAGATCGTGCAGGCGTTCGTCCAGGTGACGCCGGGAACGAACGCGGCGGACGTGCAGAAGCGCGTCGAGCCGCTGTTCGCCGACAACCCGGAGATCACCGTCCAGGACCGCAGCGCGTTCGTGAAGCAGACGACCTCGCAGTTCGACACGGTCCTGCTGATGATCCAGATCCTGCTGGCGCTGGCGATCCTGATCGCCGTCCTCGGCGTCATCAACACCCTGGCGCTGTCGGTGATCGAACGGACCCGCGAACTGGGTCTGCTGCGCGCCATCGGCATGCGGCGGTCGCAGGTCATGCGGATGATCACCGTCGAGTCGGTGGTGATCTCGGTGTTCGGCGCGGTGCTCGGCCTCGCGGTCGGTCTCGCCCTGGGCATCGCGACCGTGCAGGCGCTGAAGGACCAGGGCATCTCGGAGATCGGGCTCCCCTGGGCCACCATGGTCCAGTACCTGGTGGTGGCGGCGTTCGTCGGTGTGATCGCGGCGATCCTGCCCGCGATCCGCGCGGCGCGGCTGAACGTGCTGGACGCGATCGCCTACGAGTGACCGGTGACGAGTCGTGTCCAGGTCTCGGCCAGCCACGACTCGTACCGCTCGACCGTCAGGTCCGTGGTCTTGGTGAGCAGCAGGTAGGTCTCGGCCTGGCCGAGCACCGCACCGGTCTGCGCGACCCAGTCCACGTCCTCGCTCGAGATCAGGCCATCGGCGGCGAGCTTGCGGAAGAAGCCGCCGATGGCCTGATGCGTCTGCGCACGGGCCGCCTGCGCGCGCCCGGCGATCTCCGGCTCGATCGCCTCGGCCTGCTGGGCGACGAGCAGCAACCGCCCGGTGCGCCGCATGAGCTGTGCCCCGATCCCGGCCATGAGCCTGATGCGTTCGCCCACGGTCGGCGCGTTCATCGCCTCGTGGAACCAGTCGCGGTCGGGTACCGCGATCTGCCGGTAGTCCCCCGCGATCGCCACGTCCATGCACCGCTGCAGCAGCGCCGCCTTGTTCTCGAACCGCACGTAGACGGTCCGGGCCCCGACGCCGGCGCGTTTCGCCACGTCGGCGAGCGTCGTGGCGACGTACCCGCGTTCGGTGAACAGCTCGGTCGCCGCCTCGACTATCCGGACCTCGGTGTCCGCCCGCCGCGCCGCTCGCAGATCCCTGTTGACGTCCCCTGTCACATGTTGCAGTCTAACTGCATAAGTGCAGTCCCACTGCAATCAAGGGGTCACAGATGGACCACACGCCGCTGCTGGAGGGCATCCACCACGTCAAGCTGCCGGTCTCCGACCTGGAGAAGTCACTGGCCTGGTACTCGGACCACCTCGGCTACGTCCCCGTCATGCACTTCGTCGAGGAGGGCGTCCTGATGGGCATCGCCCTGGTGCACCCCAACGGAGGGCCGGGCTTCGCCATCAGACTCGACCCGGACAAGGCCGTCGCGGCGTCGGGGTTCGACTACTTCGCGATCGGCGTGCCCGGAGAGGACGCCATCAACGCGCTCGCGGCACACCTGGCCGCGCGGGGCGTCGCGCACAACGGTGTGATGCGCACGCAGGTCGGCTGGCTGTTGTCGGGCGTCAGCGACCCCGACGGGTACGACGTCCGCTTCTACACCGTGCCGCTGGAGATCCCGGAAGGCGCCGGGCCGATGGTGCGGGAGTCGTGAGAGAGGTGCTGCGCCAGGCCGTCGCTAGCCGGCACAGCACCTCGTTACTCATGCGTGCGGGCAGGTGTCCCGGTAGGCCGAGATGAGCGTGTTCGGCGCGGGTGCCGGACACAGGAACTGGTCGTAGCGCACGTCGTCGTCCACGAACCGCTTGAGCCACGACAGCGTGTACTTCCGCACCGTCACGTTGTCACTGCGAGGCGCCGAGTGGTCGCCACCGCGCAGTTCGAGGAACGCCTTGTCCGGCGCGGCCGTGATCGAGTTGTAGAACGGCGTCGAGTGCTGCGAGTTCGGCGCGGTGGGGTCGTTCTGGCCGCCGAGCACCAGGGTCGGCACCTGGACCGTCGACCAGTTCTTGGTCGTGTGCCAGCCGGCCATCGGGATCGAGGCCTGCAGGGCGGGACGGGTCGCGGAGGCGCGCAACGCTCCCCCGCCGCCCATGGAGTGCCCCATCACGGACAGGCGTGAGGCGTCGACGCGCGGGTTGGTGCGGACGACGTAGTCCAGCGCGGCCAGCAGCTGACGGCCGCGGCTGTCCGGGTCGTCGAAGCCGGACAGGGTGTTGATGGTGATCACCACGAACCCGTAGGACGCGAGCCGCGGACCGAAGTGCGCGACCGACGACTGGGTGGCGGTGAAGCCGGGTGAGACGGCGACAGCGCCGAACGTGAGATCACTGGTCGGGGTGTAGACCGTGCCGCCGCCGAAGTTCGACTGGCGGGCGACGGCCGCGGACGTGACGGCGAAGGTGCCGCGGGAGGCCTCGACCGAGGCCGCCGTGGGTGCGGGGCCGCGTTCGTAGGGGTTGGCCGCCGCGGTGGCGACGGCGGGGGCGGTGGCTGGGATCAGCGCCAGGACCAGCGCCGCAAGCACGGATTTGATGCGCACGACGGAGACACCTCGATTGGTTGCAGGGGAACCAAAAGCGACGGCGAGGCTCACGCTACCGCCCGGTAGCCCGGCAGGGATTCGGCCACTCGGATGGTTACAGGGACATTTCGACGGTGTTCGACTGGACGTCATCGAAATCGACCCGGTCACCCAGCGCAGCGGACCGGGACGTTGTCGTCCTGTCCAGTCACCGCAGCGGCGGTATGCCGCGAATCGGACGGCCCACGAGGGTGATCTCGTGCCCACTCGGAGACAGTTCCTCGTTCTGAGCTCCACAGCAGCACTCACCGGTCTGCTGTCCGAGACTCCCGCGTCCGCAGCCGAAACCGCGCAGCCGTACGCGTCCTACTGGCATCCCGCCACGATCCTGGACTGGGATCCCTCGACGGACCGGGACGCGCGGTACAACCGCAGCACCGTCCCGCTCGCGAGACGTGTCGTCCCGGCCAGACCGGCCAACGCGCACGCCCACCCGAACGAGGCCCGGGTGCAGGCTCTCGTGGCGTACGCGCCGACGAGCAACAATCCCGCCCAGGGCGCGCTCGACATGAACTACTACGCCACGAACTACTGGCAGTACATCGACGAACTCGTGTTCTGGGGCGGCAGCGCCTCCGAGGGCCTGATCCTCGCTCCCAACCCGACCGTCACCGACGCGGCGCACCGCAACGGCGTGCGGGTGATCGGCAACGTGTTCCTCCCGCCCACCGCGTACGGCGGCCAGATCCAGTGGGTCCGCGACTTCGTGAAGCGCGAGGGCGACAGGTTCCCCGTGGCGGACAAGATGATCCAGGTCGCTCACCACTACGGCTTCGACGGCTGGTTCCTCAACCAGGAGACCGCCGGCGGCAACACCCAGCTCGCGAACGACATGCGCGACTTCATCGTCTACATGAAGAAGTCCGGGCTGCGGGTCATCTGGTACGACGCGATGACCGACACCGGCAGCGTCAGCTGGCAGAACGCCCTGACCGCGCGCAACCGGACGTTCTTCGAGCAGTCCGACGAGATGTTCCTGAACTTCTGGTGGACCACGCAGGGCCTCGCGAACTCCGCCGCGCTGGCCCAGCAGATGGGCCGCAGCCCCTACGACCTGGCGTCCGGTGTGGACGTCGAGTCCAACGGCTACAACACCGGTGTCGGCTGGGCGAGCGTCTTCCCCGAGAACAGGCCGCACGTGACCTCGCTCGGCTTCTACCGTCCGGAGTGGACGTTCAAGTCGGCGACGAGCCCCGCCGACTTCTACACCCGCGACAACAGGTTCTGGGTCGGCCCGAACGGTGACCCCGCGAACACCACGACGACGGCGAGCTGGAAGGGCATAGCCCACTACATCACCGAGCTCACGCCGATCACGCAGCTCCCGTTCGTCACGAACTTCAACACCGGCCACGGCAGGAAGTTCGCGGTCAACGGCACGGTCCGGTCCACGCAGGCCTGGAACAACCTGTCGCTGCAGGACGTCCTGCCGACGTGGCGCTGGAGCGTCACCGGTACCGGCACCAAGGTCACCCCGTCGCTCGACTGGGACGACCCGTACGACGGCGGCACCGCGCTGAAGATCACCGGCACTCCCCAGTCCGCCAACGACGTCCGGCTGTTCGCGACGTCGCTGAAGCTCACCGGCGCCAGCCAGTTCGAGATCGTGCACCGCACCGGCACCGGCCCGTCCCGGCTGCAGGCGGTCCTGCGGTTCGGCGCCACCGAACGGGTCCTCGACCTCGGCGGCGTCAGCGGGGCGTGGCGGCGCAGCGTGTTCCCGCTCGGCGAGCACTCCGGCGCCACGCTCACGGAGATCTCGCTGCGGGTGCTGCCGGGAGCCGCGATCACCGCGTCCATCGGCCGGATCGGCGTCACGAACCCGGTGATGACTCCCCCGGCGAGCCCTGCGAACGTCCAGGTCGAGCAGGTGAGCCGCACCAATGCCACGACGGCGTCGGCACGGCTCACCTGGACGCGCTCACCCGGTGCGAGGCAGTACCGGGTCTACAAGTGGACCGGTTCCGAGCGGATCTTCCTCGGTGGCACGGCGAACGACGCGTACTTCGTGCCGGCGATCCCGCTGACCAGCGGCGAGACCGCACAGGTCGAGGTGGAAGCGGTCAGCGAGGCGTTCGACGTCTCGCCGCCCGCCCGCATCTCGATCACTGGTACACCCTGACGTAGTCCAGCACCATGTCCTGCGGCAGCTGCGTCCCGGCCCCCGGCGGGCCGGGCCAGTCGCCGCCCACCGCGTTGTTGATGATCAGGAAGAACGGGTGGTCGTACACCCACGGTCCGCGCGTGGTCTCCAGGACGTTGCGGTCGACGGTGAAGAAGCGGTTGCCGTCCACGCTGAACGTCATGTGGCTGGAGTCCCACTCCACCGCGAACGTCCGGAACGCGCTGGAAGCCGGTTGACCCAGCTCCAACGGCGAGCCGTACCCGCCCGCACCGAAGTACGCGGGCGCGTGCAGCGTCGAGTACACGCGGTTCGGTTCCTTGCCGACGTGCTCCATGATGTCGATCTCGCCGGTGTAGGGCCACGGCCTGCCCTGGTCGAAGAAGTCCGCGCCCAGCATCCAGAACGCCGGCCACAGCCCCTGCGTCGACGACACCTTAATCCGCGCTTCGACGCGGCCGTAGGTGAACTTGAACTTGCCGTAGGTGTTGAGCCGCGCGGACGTGTACTGGCAGGTCCCGCTGCCGCTCACCGGGTCCACCGGGCACGCGCTGCCGGGCGTCACCTCACGACGGGCCTGCAGCACCAGGTTGCCGTTGCCGTCGTGCCGGGCGTTGTTGTTGTTCGTGTAGTACTGCAGCTCGTTGTTCACGCCCGGCCCGGTCTCCGGCGTCCACTTCGAGGCGTCCGGCCCGGTGCCCGCGGGCGCGTTGAACTCGTCCGCCCACACCAGCCGGCCGGGGAACGACGGGTTCGGCGGCAGCGGCGGTGGCGTGACGGGAGCGCCGCCCGTGCCGTAGACCTGGAACTCCCACAACGAGTAGCCGTAGCCGTTCGACCTGGCCGTGCCGTACATCCGCACGTACCGGCCGGTGCCGCTGACCGTCAGCGTCTCCTTGAAGCCGCGGCCTGTGGTCGTCGAGTAGATCTGCCGCCAGTTCGCGTTGTCGTCGGACACCTCGAGCCGGTAGGCGGTGGCGAACGCCGGATCCCATTGCAGCACGACCTTCGAGATCTGGGCGGTGGCACCGAGGTCGACGGAGATCCAGCCGGGGTCGACCCAGCCGTTCACCGGGCTCGTCGCCCAGCGCGAGGCGGGATCGCGGTCGAACGCCCTGGCCGGTGAGCACTGCCAGCAGTTCCCGTCGTCCTGGAACGTCGACGCCGCACCGGACTTCCCGTACGACAGCAGGGTTTCCCCGCCGCCGCCGTCGCGCGTGCCGAACACCTGGAACTCCCACAACGAGTAACCCCACTGGGTCGCCCGCGCGGTGAGGTCGAGGCGCACGTACCGGCCGGTGCCGGTGACCGGAAGCGTCTCGGCGCCACCGGGCCCGGTCGTCGTTCGACGAAGTTCCTGCCAGTTCGTGCCGTCCGGCGAAATGCTCAGCGTGTAAGCCCGCGCACTCGCGGCCTCCCACGCCAGCACCACCTGGTCGACGCGCGCGGACGAGCCGAGGTCGATCTGGATCCACTGCGGGTCGCTGAACGTGCTCGACCAGCGGGTGCCGAGGTCACCGTCGACCGCCGCGGTGGCGGCGAAGGCGGCGTTCTCGCTGCTGGACGCGGTGACGGGACGGTTCTGCGAGATCAGCGGACCGGCGGCCGAAGCAGCGACCGGGACGATCAGGGAGGCCGCGACCAGCGCCGCGACCACCAGGGGAAATCTTCCGCGTTGAAGCCTTCCTGACATGGATGCTCCTGGGGCCGGAGAACGAGGGAGGACGGCGAGAGAGCGCTCTCTGCGACAGGAGTTCGGAACCGAGAGTCGGGGCACCGAACGCGTCCTGTCAAGAAAACCGGGACTTCTGAACGTTTCTTGCGGATTGACGGCCGATTACGACCTGCGCCATGCTCGATTGGCGTGAGAGCGCTCTCCCAATCCTGCTGCGGAGAGGAAAGCTTCAATGAGGAAGCCCTTGTTCCACATCGCCGCCGTCATCGGGCTGATAGCCACAGCACTCAGCATTCCCGTTGCGGCACAAGGAGAACCAGTCCGCGTGGCCGAGTTCCTCGCGGAGTGTCCGATCAGCCACCGGCTGGCGGACGACCCGATCGTCCTGCCGAACCTGGCGGGCGCGTCGCACTTCCACGACTTCTTCGGCAACCACTCGACGAACGCCCGCTCCACCCAGCAGTCGCTGGAGGGCCAGACCGGCAACTGCAACCCGGCCGCGGACATCTCCTCGTACTGGGTGCCGACGCTGTACCGGAACAACACGGCGATCGCACCGACCGGCGTCACCTTCTACTACCTCGGCGAAGGCGTGAACAACCCGGCGGCGATCCAGCCGACGCCGTACGGGTTGAAGATCGTCGCGGGCAACGCGAAAGCCACGGGTGATGCCGACAGCATCGCGCGCTGGTCCTGCCTGCACGCCGGACACGTCAACCCGTCCAAGAACTTCGTGACCTGCCCGGCGGGCACGATGCTCGAAACCTACCTGGACTTCCCGCAGTGCTGGGACGGCCGCAACCTCGACTCGGCCGACCACAAGTCCCACATGTCCTACCCGGTCGCGGGCGGCTGCCCGTCGAGCCACCCCGTCTCCGTGCCGAAGCTGCGCATGGTGCTGAGGTACCCGGTCAACGGCAGCACGGCCGGCCTGCGGCTCGCTTCCGGGACAGGGCAGACGATGCACGGTGACTTCTTCAACGTGTGGCCGCGCGCCGAGATGGAACGCCGCGTCCGCAACTGTCTCAACGTGGTGATCAAGTGCGACCACAACGGCAACCACGGATGACAGTGCTCCTGCTGGCAGGCCTTCTCGCGGCCTGCCAGCAGGCTCCACCCGTTCCCGTCCCGCAGCCGACGCCCCAGAACGGTTACGGCGCAACGGAACGAGCATTCGTCGAGCTGGCGATCGCCACCGACGAGCAGGCCCTCAAACTGCTCGACCTCACGGACTCCACCGAGCTCAAGGAGAACCGGAACCTCGAGCTCACCGAGTTGAGGAAGCTGCTCGACGCGCCGTACGTGAACAACCACGCCGGGCACGACATGCCGGGCATGCCGACGGACGCCGAGATCCAGCTCGCCTCGACCAGCCCGGACGCGCTGAAGCAGTTCGTGCACACCCACCTCACGGAGTCCCTCGAGGTCGTGAGGTCGGCGGGCTCCGCCATCACCCACCCGCCGACCGCCGAGGTGGTCAAGCTGATGGAACGCCACCGCACGGCGGAACTGGCGGCCGGGTGAAGCGCGTGACGCTGGAGGAGGTGGCTCGGGTGGCCGGAGTGTCGCGCGCGACCGCGTCGAGAGTGGTGAACGGCGCCTCCAGCGTCGACGAGTCGCTCCGGCACGCCGTGCAGAAGGCCATCTCCAGCACCGGTTACCTGCCGAACATCGCCGCCCGCTCCCTCGTCACGCGCCGGGCCGACGCGATCGGCCTGCTGCTGCCCGACGAACGCCGCATGGACGGCGACCCGCACCTCGCGAGCGTCGTCAGCGGTGTGACGAGGGTCGTGCGCCCGCTCGGCATCCACCTCGTGCTGATGATGACCGGGCCGGGCACCCGTGAGCAGGCGCTGAGCGACCTGCGCTGCGGACGCCTGGACGGCGTGATCCTCGTGCACACCGACCCGGCGGACCCGGTGCCGGGCCAGCTGATCGCGGCCGGGCTCCCCGTCGTGCTGGCCGGCCGTCCGCTCACACCGATGCCGATCACGTACGTCGACGTGAACCAGACGGCCGGTGCCGCACTGGCCGGGCGCCGCCTCAAGTCGTTGCAGTGCACCAGAATTGCGACGATCACCGGCCCGCAGGACACCGCGGCGGGCCAGGACCGGCTCGCCGGGTTCCTCGCCGAGGTGCCGGACGCCGTGGTGGTGCACGGCGACTTCACCCGGCAGTCCGGCATCGCCGCGATGGAGAGGCTGCTGCGCTGCTGCCCGAACGTCGACGGCGTGTTCATCGCGTCGGACCTGATGGCGAACGGCGCCATTCCCGTGCTGCACCGCAGCGGCCGCGAGGTCCCCGGAGACGTGGCCGTCGTCGGGTTCGACGACAGCAGTGCCGCGCTGACGTGCGAACCCGAGCTGACGACGGTCCGGCAGCCGATCAGCGACATGGCCGCGGAGATGGCCCGCCAGCTGCTGCGGCAGATCACCCAGCCGCGCTCCCCCGTCACGTCGGTGATGTTCGAACCGTCACTGGTGGTGCGGGACAGCGGCTGACTCAGGCGCTGCGCGGCCGGATCGGCATGTCCCGCGCGATCGCCCACGTGCCGGCCAGCGCGACCACGAACGACACCGCCAGCACCCCGTGCAGACCGGCCCCGATCAGGTCCGGGAGGCCGTCGAGGAACGGCAGGTTCCCCGAGCCCGGCATCTGCACCCGCGTCGCGACCACGAGCACCAGCGCGACCGGCAGGACGAAGATCCCGCCCGCGCCGAACCGGTCGAACGCCGCCGCGCAGAGCATGCCGACGGCGATCCACACCAGGTACATCAGCAGGTAGCCGAGCTGGGGAGCGTGCTCGTCGGCACGCCAGTCCATGAGCGAGTAGATCCCGCCCTCGACGAGGAACCCCAGCCACTCGGCCAGCGTCATCAGCAGCGCGAGCACGACCGAGAACCCTGACGCCGCACCGAGGAACTCACGGCGCGTGCGGCCGTGCGCGACGGCGATCGGCAGCATGTTGTGGATCGCGTGGACACCGATGAACAGCAGGAACCACGGCCCGACCTGGGACGCGACGACGTTCCACGCGCTGATCTCGACGTCGCGGAAGAGCGAGACGACGAACGTCAGCGCCACGACGAACGCGAACGCGCCGCCCGCGACCATCGCGCAGAACGCGCCGAGCGTCGTGGTCAGGTGGCGGAAGATCTTCACCGCTTGCCTCCGACCGGGTCCGTGAGGTGGACGAACAGGTCCTGCAACGCGATCGGACCGAGCTCCAGCCCGAGCTGACGGGCGCGGACGAGCTGCCCGTCGTCCAGCGCGCCGAAGACCATCGCGGCCTTGGTGCGGCCCAGCGACTTCTCGCCGAGCACGGTCAGCCCGGTGGTGAACTCGTCGACGTCGGAGGCGTTGCCGGTGACCTCGGTTCCGCGCGAGCGCAGCACGTCGGCCTCCTCCTGCAGCACCAGCCGGCCGGCGTCGATGATCAGCACCTCCTCCAGCAACGAGGACAGCTCCTCGATGAGGTGCGTGGAGAGGACGATCGTGCGCGGGTGCTCCATGAAGTCGTGCAGCAGCGTGTCGTAGAACGCGTACCGCGTCGGGGTGTCCATGCCGAGGTGCGACTCGTCGAGCATCGTCAGCGGCGAGCGGCTGGCGAGCCCGACCACGACGCCGAGCGCGGACCGCTGCCCCAGCGACAGTTCGCCGACCTTGGTCTTCAGCCCGATCTTGAACAGGTCCGCGAGCTCCAGCGCGTAGTCGTTGTCCCACGTGTCACGCCACGCGGCGCCGTACTCCAGGACGTACGAGACCTTGTCGCCCTTGTCCGCGGCGTCGGCGCTGTGGCGCACCAGGCAGACCTGGCGCATCACGGCGGCGTTCTCGAAGACCGGCGCGCCGTCCACCTGAACGGATCCTGAAGGCCTGCGGTACCCCGCGAGCGCCGACATCAGGCTGGTCTTGCCCGAGCCGTTGCGGCCGAGCAGACCGTAGATCTTGTTGCCCGACAACGAGAAGCTCATGTCGTCAATGGCGACCGTGTCGCCGTAGCGCACCGTTAAGCCCTGCACGTCGACCCGCATCACACGCCCCCGTTCTTCTCGTGCTGTTCGATCCTGCGGATGACCTCGGTGAGCGGAATGCCGATGGCTCGCGCCTCCGCGACCATCGGGTCCACGACCTCGCCGAAGAAGGTCTCCCGCCCCTGTGCCCGCAGCATGTCGCGAGCCTGCGCGCCCACGAACATCCCGATCCCCCTCTTCTTGTAGAGCACCTGCTCGTCCACGAGCTGTTGAAAGGCCTTCGCCGCGGTGGCCGGGTTGATCCGGTAGTAGGAGGCGTACTGGTTGGTCGACATGACCTGCTCGTCCGCCTTCAACGCCCCGCTGAGCACGTCCGCCTTGATCCGGTCGGCGATCTGCCGGTAGATCGGGCTCCGGTCGTCGAACATGGGCTACTTCCTTGGTTCGTTACTCATGTAATGAACCATAGCAGTGACGCGGTAGGATCGTCACGTGGTCGGGGTCGCGATCCTCTGCGCGGTGCTCGCGGCCGGGTGCAGCGCACTCGGCGCGATGTGGCAGCACGCCGGAGTGCGGGAGACCCCCGACCTGAAGCTGACCTCCGCGCACCGGCTCGTGCGGTCCCGCCGCTGGGTGCAGGGGTTCCTGGTGCTCTTCGCGTGCGCGGTGCTGCAGGTCGTCGCGCTGGCGCTGGCCCCGGTGTCGGTGGTCGCGCCGTTGAACGCGCTGGCCATCCCGATCATCGCGGTGTGCCGCGCCCGCCGGCTGACCGGACTGCTCGCCGTGGCGGTGCTGGTGGCGACGGCCGGGATCGTGGTGTTCGTGTCCATCACTGCGGGCGCAGCGGTGCCGACCGAGGTCTCGCCGAAGGTCGCGTTGCAGGCCGGGCAGCTCGTCGTCGCGGGCGTGCTGGTGTGCGTGGTCGCCGCGACGTTCACGGCGGGGGCGATCCGGGCGCTCGCCCTGGCGGTGGGCGCCGGTGTCGCCTACGGACTGGTCGCCGTGCTGGTCAGGGACGTCACGACGGCGTTGCCCGTGGTCGAGTGGGTGTCGCTGGGCGGGCTCGCGGTCGCGTTCCTGGCCGGGGCGTGGTTCATCCAGCTCGGCTACGCCGCCGGGCCGCCGGACCTCGTGGTGGCCGGGCAGACCGTGGTGAACCCGATCGTGGCGGCGTGGATCGGCATCAAGCTGCTCGGCGAGGGCACGGGCATGAGCGCGCTGTCGCAGGCCGGCCTGGTGATCAGCGCGGTGGCCGCGGTCTCGGGCACCGTCGTGCTGGCGTACTACCACCGGGTCAGGGTCGACGCCTGACCCGGCGGGCGGTCCTACTCGACCGCCTGGAGCCGCAACCCGGCGTGGTGCCGCGCGACCCGGCGCAGCACCGAGTCGAGGATCTCACCGGCGCGCACCGCCGTGTTCGACAGCAGCGACGACGTGAGGCCGTGCGTGTGCTCGGTGCCGCCCTGCAGGTAGATGCCGCCGCGCAGGCCGTCGCCCGTGACGACGCGGTAGTCGCGGGTCACCTTCAGGCGGCCGCTCTCGTCGCGTTCGCAGTGGCGGGCGAGGTCGCCGAGCAACCGGACCGGGTCCGCCGGCCGGTAGCCCGTCGCGAACACGATCACGTCGGCGTCGATCGGCAGCCGGCCGCCGTCCACGAGCGACTCGACGACGCACTTGCCGGCGGCTGTCACGTCGGTGAGCTTGGAGGTGTTGTGCAACAACAACCTCTGCCGTCCGACGACCTTCTCGCGGTACACCCGCCGGTAGAGCTCCTCGATCAGGTCTCCGTCGACCACGCCGTAGTTCGTGTTGGCGTGGTAGCCCAGGAGCCTGCGCTTGACCTCTTCGGGCGCGGAGTAGAAGTCGTCCACCGCGGCGGGGTCGAAGATCCGGTTCGCGAACGGGCTGTCGTCGGCGGGGCTGTAGCCGTACCGCGCGAAGACGCCGTGCACCTCGGCCCGCGGGAACCGGTCGTGGAAGAACGCCACCGCCTCGGCCGCGCTCTGCCCGGCACCGACCACGACGACCTGACGCGGGTCCTCCAGCGTGTCGACGCGGGTGAGGAGGTCTTTGTTGTGCCAGACGCGGTCGCTCGTCTCGATGCCGTCGGGCAGTGTGGCCTCGAGCCCGGTCGCGAGCACGAGGTTGCGCGCCTGGACCCGCTGGTCCCCTGCCGTGAACTCGAATCCCTCGTCGACGGCGGTGACCTCGGAGACCTCCGCGCCGTACGACACGTGGTGCCGGACCTTCTCCGCGGCCCACTCGAAGTAGTCGTGGAACTCCTTGCGCAGCGGGAAGAGGTTCTTGTGGTTGACGAAGTCCACCAACCGGCCGCGGTCGTGCAGGTGGCACAGGAAGCTGAAGCCACTGGCGGGATTGCGCAGCGTGACGAGGTCCTTGACGAACGAGACCTGCATGGTCGCGTCCTCGAGCAACATCCCCCGGTGCCAGCCGAACCGGGGCTGCCGTTCGAAGAAGCGGGCCCTGACCGGCAGGTCGTGTTCCTCCACGGCGATCGCGAGAGCGAGGTTGGACGGACCGAACCCTATTCCGGCCAGGTCTAACACCGGTTCCATCGCGATCCTCTCCTGGCACTCCACGTCGTAAAGTGACCCTAACTTAACTAAGGCATGCCTTAGCCAGTGCATCAGGGCGTGTTCTACGTCGCCGGGGCACCCAGCACGACGACACGGGCCTTCTTCCCCAGCAACGTGCTCGCGGTCAGCCCGAACATGTCGTGGAAGGCGTCGCTGAAGTGGCTGGGAGAGGCGAACCCGGCCTCCGCGGACGCCCTGGTGAGGTCCGCGCCTTCGGACGTGGCCGCCGCGACCCGCAGCATCCGCGCCCACAGCCGGTAGCGCCGGAAGCTCGTGCCCGCGTGCGCCGAGAAGAGGTGCAGGAACCGCGACGTCGACAGGCTGAGCTCGGCGGCCACCTGAGGCGCGCTCAGGCACGGGTGCGCTCGCAGGAGCCCGAGCGCGGCGCGGACCCGGTCGTCCGCGAGGTCCGGTTCCAGGTAGAGGAACACCATCCGCCCGTCCGAGACGAGCTGGTGGCGCGTCCTGGCCGGGATGAGGGCGCTGCGCACCTTCCGCTCGTCGTCGCCGATCCGCAGCACGAACGGCGCGTCCACCCCGAGCGCGAAGCAGTGCACGGAACCGAAGTGCGGGTCGAGGTCCAGCGACGGCCCCAGGTACGCGGCCTGGCCGGGCCAGATCCAGATCGTGGTCCGCTCCCGCGGGCAGCACGTTTCCGGAAGCGCGGCATCGGTCACGCGCCCGATGATTCCACGCGTGCAGAGGAGACGAACGAGGCTGGGGCAGGCGTTGCTGGTCGTGGCGGGCCTGGTCAACGTGGCGCCCGGCGCCGGCGCGCTGGCGCCCGAGTCGATGCGGCAGGCGTACGGAGTCGAGATCACCGGCGCGGATCTGGAGGTGGTGCTGCGGCACCGGGCGATCCTGCTGGCTCTCGTGGGCGTGCTGGCGGTCGTGTCGGCGTTCCGGCCCGCTCTGCGGCCCGCGGCGGTGACCGGCAACACGATCAGCATGGGCGCGTTCCTGCTCCTCGTGCTGACCACCCCGGAGGTGAACCAGCAGGTGGTCCGGGTGGCGCAGGTGGACGCGGTCGCGTTGCTCGTGCTGGCGGCGGGAACGGTGCTGGCACGCGAGACCGGGGAACGCGCATGAGGGTGGAACCGGCCCGGCCGCCGTGGGGGCGCAGAGATCCACGACGACCGAGCCGGAGATCGGGAACTACGCGCGGGACCTCGTGATCAGGTCCCGGAACCACCGCGCGCTCTGCTTCAGCGTGCGTTCCTGGGTCTCGTAGTCGACGCGGACGATGCCGAACCGCTTGCCGTAGCCGTAACCCCACTCGAAGTTGTCCATCAACGACCACGCGAGATAGCCGCGCACGTCCGCACCGGCCCGCACCGCGGCGGCGACGGCCCCGATGTGCGACTTCAGGTACTCGACGCGGTCGGTGTCGGCGACGTGGCCGTCCTCGACGTCGAGGTCGTCGAACGCCGCGCCGTTCTCGGTGATCACCATCGGCACGCCGTAGTCCTCGTGCAGGCGGACCAGCAGCGACGTGAAGCCCTCCGGCACGATCTCCCAGCCCATCGCGGTGACGGGACGGCCCTGCGGCACCACCTCGGACACGGCCGGGTCGTCGGTCGCCCTGTGGACGTGCGAGGTGTAGTAGTTCACGCCGAACACGTCCAGCGGCGTCGAGATGATCTCCAGGTCGCCTGCGAGCACCGGGATCTCGGCACCGCGTGCGGCGACATCGGCCAGCACGTCCTCCGGATAACGCCCGTGCACCAGCGGATCCAGGTAGATCCGGGTGCCCAGGCCGTCCGCTCGGCGGGCCGCGTCCACGTCACGCGGGTCGTCCGAGGCTGCCGAGTGGGTGCCCATGTTCAGCGTGATGCCCAACGACGACACGCCCCGGGAACGCAGCTCCCGCGCGGCCAGGCCGTGCCCCAGCAGCAGGTGGTGCGTGGCGCGCATGGCCTCCGCGAAGTTCGTGCGGCCCGGCGCGTGGCGGCCGGTGTCGTAGCCGAGCATCGCCGAGCACCACGGCTCGTTCAGCGTCGTCCACGTCGGCACCCGGTCGCCCAGCGCGTCGTGCACCAGGCCCGCGAACTCGGCGAAGCGGTAGGCGGTGTCGCGGTGCGGCCAGCCGCCCGCGTCCTCGAGCTCCTGCGGCAGGTCCCAGTGGTAGAGCGTGAGCCAGGGGTCGACGCCCTTCTCCAGCAGCTCGTCGACGAGCCGGGAGTAGAAGTCGACGCCCTTGGCGTTCACCGGACCGCGGCCGCCGGGCTGGATGCGCGGCCACGACACGGAGAAGCGGTACTTGTCGACGCCCAGGCCCGCGATCATCGCCACGTCCGCCGGCATGCGGTGGTAGTGGTCGCACGCCACGTCGCCGGTCTCACCGTTCTCGACGGCGCCGGGACGCCGGGAGAAGGTGTCCCAGATGGAGAGCGTCCGGCCGTCCTCGTCCCACGCGCCCTCGATCTGGTAAGCCGAAGTCGCCACGCCCCAGAAGAAATCACCGGGCAGCCCCGCGGTCACGTCAGACACGCACGTCCTCCAACCAGCACGCCACGCGGCGCTGCTCCTCGACGGCCTCCAGCGACGGCATCCGCTCCCCGCACACGTCCATCGCGGACGGGCAGCGCGGGTGGAACGGGCAGCCCGACGGCATCGAGCGCAGGTCCGGCGGCGAGCCCGGGATGCCCTTCAGCTCACGACGCGGGCCGCGCAGCGCCGGGAACGACGAGAGCAGGCCCTGGCTGTACGGGTGCTTGGCGGCGCGGTAGATCTCCCCCGCCGGTGCCTCCTCGACCACGCGCCCGCCGTACATGATCGCGATCCGGTCGGAGAACTCCACCAGCAGCGAGATGTCGTGGGTGATGAAGATGATCGAGAAACCGAGCGTCTCGCGCAGCCGCATCATCTGACCGAGGATCTGCCGCTGCACCACCACGTCCAGCGCGGTCGTCGGCTCGTCCATGATGACGATCTCGGGTTCCAGGGCGAGCGCCATCGCGATCATCACGCGCTGCCGCATGCCGCCGGACAGCTGGTGGGGGTACGCCCCGAGCCGGTCGGCCGGGATGCCCACCAGGCCCAGCAGCTCTCGGGCGCGGGCGGTGCGTTCCGGCTTCTTCATCTCCGGCCGGTGGGTGCGCAGGACGTCGTCGAGCTGCGTGGCGACCGAGATGACCGGGTTGAGGGCGTTCATCGCACCCTGGAACACGATGGAGATCTCGCTCCACCGCAGCACCTGCAGCTCCTTCTCGCTGAGCGACAGCAGGTCCCTGCCCTTGAACAAAACCTCACCCGACGGCACGTGCCCCGGCGGTTGCAACAGCCGCGTGGCCGCGTACGCCAGAGTGGACTTGCCGCTGCCCGACTCGCCGGCCAGGCCGAGCACCTCGCCCCGGTTGAGCGACAGCGAGACGTTGTGCACGGCACGCAACGTGCCGTAGTCCACCGAGAGATCGCGGATCTCCAGCACCGGGCTCATGCGCGCACCTTCCGCAGCCGGGGATTCGCGTACTCGTCGATCCCGAAGTTGATCAGCGCCAGCGCCGTGCCCAGCAGCGCGATGCACAGGCCGGCGGGGACGAACCACCACCACGCGCCCAGGCCGAGCGCCTGGTTGCTCTGAGCCCAGAACAGGATCGTGCCCCAGTTCCAGGTCGACAGCGAGATGACGCCGACGAACGACAGGGTGATCTGCAGCATGACCGCGAAGATCACCGTGCCGACGAAGCCGGAGCCGATGACGGCCAGCAGGTTCGGCAGGACCTCGAACACGATGATGCGCCAGGTGCGTTCACCGGACGCCCGCGCGGCCTCCACGAAGTCCCTGCGCCGCAACGACATCGTCTGCGCGCGCAGGATCCGGGCCCCCCACGCCCACGCGGTCAGCGAGATCACCGCCGCGATCAGCACGGTGTCCGCCGAGGGCAGCATCGACGCCACGATGATGATCAGCGGCAGCGCGGGGATCACCAGGAAGACGTTGGACAGCATGGACAACGCCTCGTCGGCCGCGCCGCCGAGGAACCCGGCCGTGACGCCGACGAGGATCGACAGGAACGTCGCGAGCACACCGCAGACGAGCCCGACGACCATCACTCCCCTGGTGCCCACGAGCACCTGGGAGAAGATGTCCTGCCCGGTCATGGTCGTGCCGAACCAGTGCGCACCGGACGGCGGCGACAGCAGGTCGTCGCTCATCGCGGACGGGTCGTACGGCGCGATCCACTCGCCGATCACCGCGATCAGCGTGAAGAAGGCCAGGATGCCCAGGCCCAGCTTGGTCTTGAAGTTCATCGTCAGCCCTCCTTCCGGGTGCGCGGGTCCAGCAGCAGGTAGCCGATGTCCGCGAGCAGGTTCGCCACCAGCACGGCCAGCGTGATCACGAGGAACACGCCCTGCATCAACGGGTAGTCCTTGCCGCCGATGCCCTGGAACAGCACGTAGCCGAGGCCCGGGTAGGAGAACACCATCTCGACCAGTAGGGCGCCGCCGACGATGAAGCCCAGCGACAGCGCGAAACCCGAGATCGACGGCAGCACGGCGTTGCGCGCCGCATAGGCGAACATGATCCGCTTCTGGGTGAGGCCCTTGGCCCGCGCGACGAGCACGTAGTCCTCGGCCGTCACGGTCACCATCATGTTGCGCATGCCGAGGATCCAGCCGGCCACCGAGCTCACGACGATCGTGACGCCGGGCAGCACCGCGTGCTCCAGCACGCTGCCGATGAACTCGCCGGAGAACTCCGGCACCAGCCCCGGCGCGTAGCCACCGGACGCCGGCAGCAGCGGCCAGGTCACGGAGAACAGCGAGATCGCGATCAGCCCGAGCCAGAAGTACGGGATCGACGACAGGAACGTCGTGACCGGGATGAGGTTGTCCATCCACGAGCCGCGCTTCCAGCCCGCGTAGACGCCCAGCAGCGTGCCGAGGACGAACGCGATGACCGTGGTGACACCGACGAGACCGAGCGTCCACGGCATCGACTGCGCGAGCACGTCCGCGACCGGGGTCGGGAAGAACGTGAACGACAGCCCGAGATCGCCCCGGAAGAGCGAGCCCCAGTAGTCGACGTACTGCTCCCAGATCGACTTGTTGTCGTCGAGTCCGAAGAGCACGTACAGGGACGCCATCGCGTCGCTGTTGAGCCGGCCACCGAGCTTGGTGATCATGGCCTGCACCGGGTCGCCCGGAAGCAGGCGCGGCAGCAGGAAGTTCACCGTGATGGCCGCCCACAGGGTCACCAAGTAGAACAGCGCACGGCGGAGCAGGAACGTCATGCCGCCGCCTCCGCGTACAACCAGCAGGCCGCCCAGTGCCCGTAGGAGTCGACCTCGGTGCGCGGGGGCGCCTCGGTCCAGCACCGCGTCTGCACCTTGGGGCAGCGCGGCGCGAACGGGCAGCCGGTCGAGACCTGCGCGGCCTCCTCCAGCGGCGCGTCCAGCGCGACGACGGCCCGTTCGGGGTCGGGCGCGGACTCGATGAGCAGCTGCGTGTACGGGTGGGCGGGCCGCTGCGTCACGGACTCGCTCTCGCCGCCCTCGACGATCTGCCCGCCGTACATCACGAACGTCTCGTCCGCGAAGTAGCGCGCCGACGCGATGTCGTGCGTGATGTAGAGGACCGCGAGCTTGAGCCGTTCCTTGAGGTCCAGCAACAGGTTCAGCACGCCGAGCCGGATGGAGACGTCCAGCATGGACACCGGTTCGTCGGCGAGCAGCACCTCGGGGTTCGCGGCGAGCGCGCGGGCGATCGCGACGCGCTGCCGCTGACCACCGGAGAGCTCGTGCGGGTACCGCGAGGCGAAGTCGGCGGGCAGGTTCACCCGCTGCAACAGCTCCTCCACCGTCTCCGGCCGCTTGTGGATCTTCAGCGGCCGGGTCAGGTGGTAGCGGATCGTGTGGATCGGGTTGAGCGATGCGAAGGGGTCCTGGAACACCATCTGGACCTTGCGCCGGTACTCCCGGACCCTCCGCACCTTCTCGCCGTCCAGCAGGATCTCGCCGGAGGTGGGTTCCACGAGCCGCGCGAGCAGCTTCGCCACCGTCGACTTGCCTGATCCGGATTCGCCGACGAGGGCGGTCACGCGCCCGCGGCGCAGGACGATGGAGACGTCCTGCACCGCGCGCACGCGCTTGTAGGTCTTGACCAGACCTTTCGCTTCAAGCGCGACTTCGTTCATCTAGGATCCCGCGGGCTTCAGCTTCATGACGATCTGGAGGGCGTTGGGCAGGGTCGCCTGCGGCGGACCGTACGGGTCCTCCTCGGACGGCCAGCCGACCCAGTTCTTCGTGCTGTACTCCGCGCCGATCGGGCCGGCGGAGGTCGGGATCATGGGGACCTGCTCGACCATGATCTTCTGCAGCACCGCGAGGGCCTTGGCCCGCGCCGCGTCGTCGGCCGCGTTCGCGTACTCGGCCAGCGCCGTGGTGGCCTCGGGGTTGTTGTAGCGGCCGAAGTTCACCGCCGCCGTCTGCCCCATCGGCTTGATCTCCGCGCCGTCCATGATGTTCTGGTACATCTCGTACGGCGTGGCACCGGTGTTGGTCCAGCGCAGCGAGCCCTGGAACGAGCCGTTCGCGAAGTCGGTCGTCCACGCGTCCGCGGTCTGCGTGCGCACGGTCGCCTCGATGCCGATCTTCTTCAGGTCGCCCTTGATGATGTCGAGGACCGTCAGGTAGTCCGACCAGCCGGACGGGTTCGTGAGCTCGATCGTGACCGGCTTGCCGTCCGGCGCCTGGAGCACGTCGCCCGCGTACTTGAAGCCTGCGGCGGTGAGCTTCTGCTTCGCGCCGTCGACGTCGATCTTGAACTTCGCGTCCTTGTACTCCGGTGCGAGGAACGAGTCACCGGCGGGCAACGGCATGCCGGTCTTCGACTCGAGCTTCGGGAAGAGGCGGGCCTCACCCTTGACGAAGATCGCCTCGCGGTCGATCACGTCGCTCATCGCGGAGCGCAGCGCGGCGTTGTCGAACGGCGCGACCGTCGTGTTCAGCCACAGGCCGTGGATGCCCAGACCGGCCGGGAACCAGAGCTTGTGGTTCGCCGGGTCCTTGTCGACGTAGAGCTTCTGGTAGTCCGGGATGAAGACGTAGGACCACTGGCTCGCACCCGACGCCAGCGCGGTGGTCTGCGCCGTGTTGTCGTTGTACGAGGTGTACTGGATCTCCGGGACCTTGGGCAGTTCCTGCCAGTACTCCGCGCGCCGCGCGATCGTGACGGTCTGCGAGGTGAACGACTTCAGCTCGTACGGACCGGTGCCGACGGGCTTCGGGTTCGTGTAGGTCGTCGGGTCCTGAATGGTGCTCCACACGTGCTGCGGGATCACCATCGCGCTGATGACCTTGTTGCGGTTCACGAACTGCGGGCTCGCGAACGAGACCTCGACCTTGCCGTCGGCCGTGGCCGTGGCGGTCTCGACCTTGAGCGAGTCGCGGTTGTTGAGCGCGGGCCACTTCTTCAGGATCTCGTACGAGAAGGCGACGTCCGCGGCCGTGAGCGGCTTGCCGTCGGACCACTTCACGTTCTCCCGGATCGTGAAGGTGACCTTCTTGAAGTCCGGCGTCCAGTCCCACTTCGTCGCGAGCCACGGCACCGGGTCCTGGGCCGGGCGCGTGTTGTTCACGAACGCCAGCGGCTCGTAGATCTGGTAGCGGTAGCCGAGCGAGCCCGCCGCCGACGTGGGCAGGAACGGGTTGTGGTTCTCGGTCAGCGGCCCGTTGGGCATGCCCACGGTCAACACGCCGGCGGCCTTGGTGGCACCGCCGGAGGAGCAACCTGTCGCCGCGAGCGCCAGTGCAAGCGCGACGATGATTGTTCTGCGCATGGGGGAATCTCCCGATACGACCAAGCATGAGAGCGCTCTCTCATGCGTACGGCGAACTCGCCAGACGGCATGCGGTCGTCTGGCGGGTCCGTTTCAGTTGTGGTGGAGCAGGGTGGGTCAGGGCGCGGATTCGCGCACGATCAACGAGGTCGGCAGCACCAGCGGGTGGTCGGGCATCGGCTGTCCCTCGAGCGTGGAGAGCAGCATCCGCGCGGCGGCGGCACCCATCTCCTGCAGCGGCTGGCGGATCGTCGTCAGCCGGGGTTCGGTGTGTCCCGCGACCGGGACGTCGTCGAAGCCGACCACGGACACGTCGCCGGGGACGGTCCTGCCTGCTTCTCGCAGCGCCCGCAGCACACCGACCGCCGAGAGGTCGTTCTGCGCGAACACGGCGTCGAACGGGATTCCACTCGCCACGAGCTTGTCCACGGCGACCTCACCACCCTCGGTGGTGAAGTCGCCGTCGACGACGAGGTCCGGGTGCAGCGTCAGGCCCGCTTCCGCCAAAGCGAGCCGGAACCCGTCCAGCCGCGCCTGAGTGCACCCGAAGTGCGGAGGTCCGGTGACGACGGCGAACCTGCGGCGGCCTGCCGCGACGAGATGCCTGGCGACATCCGCGCCTCCCTGCCGGTTCGTCGTCGTCACCGAAGGGAACTCCGGGTGCGAGCCGCGGTCGTCGATCATGACGACCGGCAGGCCCGCCCGGTAGAGCGTGGAGATGTAGTGCAGCGCGTCCGGCGGCTCGACGACCAGCAGACCGTCGAAAGCGTTGGCGGACACGTGGTTCGCGAACTGGTTCAGCGACTCGGGCCCGCGGTTCAGCGTGTAGAGCAGCAGCCCGTAGCCGTCGGCCTCGAGGGTGTCGACGATGCCTTGCAGCACCTCACCCATCCACGGCCAGGTGAGCGAGGGCGCGAGCATCGCGACGGTCCGCGTGCGACCCCGGGCCAGGCCTACGGCACGTGCGCTCGGCACGTACCCGATCTCGTCGATGACCTTGCGAACGCGTTGCGCGGTCGAGGCGTCCACGTCCGGCTTACCGTTCAGCACACGTGACACGGTCGCTTTGGACACCTGGGCGCGTTGGGCGACCTCTGCGATCGTGACACGCATGCCGAACTTCCTTCCGCCGCCTCCTGAAACCGGTTCCGTAACCGGTTCCGACGAGGTGTGACGGAGTCAACAGCCTCACCTGAGGATTAGTCAAGACTCTTGCCGGAAGTTCGTGAGAGCGTTTCCACAACCCGGTGCATCGATGCAGGTAGGACACTGTCGGGTGACCCGAATTGAGATACCTTGATCGATTCGTCCTTCCGTGTTTCTCTGCTCTGTTCGGCCTACACCCAGCGTCTCAACTCATCGTGCACAATCAGGACCATGGGGGTTGTGACAGCGGTAAGCCGCAACGAGGAGTACACGTTCACCAAGCCCACCCGGGACAGCATCACGCTGCTCGCCGGCCTGGGCGTCGAGGGCGACGTCCACCAGGGCGTCACGGTCAAGCACCGGTCCCGCGTGGCCCAGGACCCGACCCAGCCCAATCTCCGCCAGGTGCACCTGATGCACGCCGAGCTCTTCGACGAGCTGCGCTCGAAGGGCTTCGCCGTGGAGCCGGGCGAGATCGGCGAGAACGTCACCACACGGGGCATCGACCTGCTCGGCCTGCCCACCGGCACCGTGCTGCGACTGGGCCCGGAGGCCGTGGTCGAGGTGACCGGGCTGCGCAACCCGTGCCTGCAGATCGACGCGTTCTCCAAGGGGTTGCTCAAGGAGGTCGTCGGCAAGGGCCCGGACGGGGAACTGGTGCGGCGCGCGGGAATCATGTCGGTCGTCCTCGTCGGCGGCGTGGTCCGCCCCGGTGACGAGATCCGCGTCGAGCTGCCGGCGGAGCCGCACCGCCCGCTGGAGAAGGTCTAGTGGCGTGACTCGGAACGCGGGCGGGGAGATTCACGCTCAGCAGGGCACCGCCTGACCGCGAACTCGCCCCGCGACGTTCCAAGCCACACGCCTAGTCATTGCCGAAGTGGTCGTCGAGGATCACCGAGATCGTCCGCGGCGCCTCGACGACCGCCAGGTGCGCCGCGTCCCCGACGACGTACAGCTCGGAGTCCGGCAGCTCCTCGGCGATCTGCCGCACCAGCTCGGTGGGCGTCGCGTGGTCCTGCGCCGCCGCGATCACCACGGTGGGCACGTCGATCTTCCCGAGGTCCGACCGCAGGTCCATCTGCCGCACCGCCTCGACGCAGGCGAGGTACGACGGCAGGTCGACCTCCAGCAACTCCGCGCGGAACCGCGCGACGGCGTCCGGCGGGCACAACGGCGTGAACCAGCGCGACATGATCGTGTCCGCGACGGCGGCCATCCCCGACGAGCGCAGCAACGAGATCCGCTCGTCCAGCCTGCTCTTGTCCGGAACCCACGCGGTGGTGCACACCAGCGCGAGCCGGGAGATCCGGTCGGTGTGCGCGGCGAGCCACATCCCGACCATTCCGCCGAGGGACACGCCGCAGTAGTACACCTGGCGCAGTCCCAAGTGGTCCAACAGTTCCACGACGTCGTTCGCCAGGTCCTCGATCGTGCACGGACCTTCGACGGGAGCGCTGGAACCGTGACCGCGGTGGTCGAAGCGCAGCACCCGGAACGGCAGGGAGAACTCGCTCCACAACGACGTGGTCGTGCCGAGCGCGTTGCCGAGCACCAGCACCGGCGCGTCCTCCGGCCCGGTCAGCGTGTGGTGCGCGAGCACGGCGTCACCTCCTCGCAAGGCCCCGACAACCGCGAGTCTGCCTGGGCTTTTCACCGCCCGCACGACGAATCCCGTTCACACCTTCACGGGCGACGACAACCACCGTCCTGGCCCCCGCCGAAACACCGTTACGGGGAGCAGAATGGATGCCTGCCGCAGCCGTCGACCACACCCGGGAAACCGATGAACTCCGTTGCTCCGTTCGCACACGAGGCCCTGTTCTACCGGGACGAGGACACCTTCCTCTCCGGTACGGCCAGATTCGTGGCGGACGGTGTCGACCAGGGCGAGCCCGTGCTCGTGGCGGTGCCCGAGGTGAGCATCGCCCCGTTGCGCGCACGGCTCGGCGGTGTCGCGGACCAGGTGCACTTCATCGACATGACCGAGGCGGGCCGCAACCCCGGCCGAATCATCCCCGGCGTGCTGATGGCGTTCAGCGCGAGCACGCAGAGCCGGTTCCGCATGGTCGGCGAACCGATGTGGCCCGGCCGCACCGAGCTCGAGTACCCGGCGTGCGTACAGCACGAGGCGTTGATCAACACGGCGTTCGAGGGCCGGCAGGGCGTCATCCTGTGCCCGTACAACGCGGCGGCGCTGCCCGGCCACGTGCTGGAGGACGCGCGGCGCACCCATCCCGTGGTGATCGACGGCGAGCGGCGCGTGGCGAGCGAGTGGTACACCGACCCGGCGGCGCTCGCCGACATCTTCAACGTGCCGTTGCCCCCGCCGCCCATCGGCGTCGAGGAGCACAAGTTCTCCGTCGGCACGCTCGCGCACATGCGCAAGATCGTGTCGGCGTACGCGCACTGGTTGCGCCGGGAGCAGGTCGAGGATCTGGTGCTCGCGGTGAACGAGCTCGCGACGAACAGCATCCTGCACGCGTCCGGCCGCGGGGTGATGCGGCTGTGGCGGGAGGGCGACACCGCCGTGTGCGAGGTGAGTGACACAGGAGCGGGCTTCCCGCCGTCGTTCACCGGCCTGTCCGGCTTCGGGATAGTGATGGTGAACCTGTTGTGTGACCTGGTTCGCACCCACACGAGTCACAGCGGTACCACCGTTCGAGTGTACTTGGGCCGGTAGAGAGTCGCCGCCATCTCATCGCAATGCGCATGACACGAGGACCTGTTTTCCTTGCACGGATATGACAGACCACCTCTCCCCCCTCGACATCGCCTTCCTCGCGATGGAGGGCGACGCCAATCCCTTGCACCTGGGCGCGGTCGCGACCTTCGCACCGTCCACTCCGGTGCATCCGGCCCGCATCGCCGCCGTGCTCTGCGAACGGGCGCAAGAGATTCCGCGCCTGCGCCAGCGCGCCCGCACGTCGATGCTGGGCGGCGCGCGCTGGGTCGAGGACCCCGGCTTCGCGCCCGAGGACCACGTCTTCACGCACCACGTGCGTGGCCGTGATCGCTTCGCCACGCTGGTCTCCCACCTCATGGCGCAGCCGCTCGACCTCGCGCGCCCGCCGTGGGAGCTGCACGTGATCACCGGCCTCGCGGGCGGCAGGTTCGCCGTCGTCGCGAAGCTGCACCACTCCCTGTGCGACGGCATGAAGGCCGTCGGCCTGGGAATCCAGCTCTTCGACCCCTCGCGGCTGTCCATTCCGGACGCTCCGGAGCCGGTCGCGAAGTCGATCATCCCGTCCCTCCCGTCGCTGCGCGGGATCAAGGACACCCTCGACATCGCGTCGAGCGTGCTGATGAACACGCGCCCGCCGACGCTGAACTCGCCGGTGCTCACCGCGTCCACCCGGCCACGCCGCGTGGTGATGTCGCGCCTGGATCTCGCGGACGTGCACCGAGTCCGCCGCGCGCACGGCGGCACGGTGAACGACGTGCTGCTCGCCCTCGTCACAGGTGCGTTGCGCCACTGGCTTTCCGCGCACGGCAGCGCGGGCCCCTCCTCGGTCGTGCGGGCCCTGATCCCGGTTAACCAGCGCTCACGCTCCGGCGACGGCGCCTCGGGCAACCAGATCTCCGGTTTCCTCGTCGCGCTGCCGGTCGGCGAGGCGGACCCGGTGGACCGGCTGCGGAACATCCGTGCGCAGATGGAGTCGGCGAAGGCCGCGGGCCCGGACCGGGGCGCCGGCGCGTTGCCGTTGCTCGCCGACAAGGTGCCGCCGCTGGTGCACCGCCTGGCCGCACCGGTCATGGGCCGCTGCGCTCCCCTGCTGTTCGACACGCTGGTCACGTCGGTGCCGCTGCCGTCCGTCCCGCTCGCCCTCGACGGCGCCTCGCTGTGCGAGATGTACCCGGTCGCGCCCGTCGCCCCGGGCCACGCGGTCGGCATCGCGCTGTCGGTCTACAAGTCGTCCGTGCACGTCTGCCTCAACACGAACCAGTCGTGGATGTCGGACGCGACCTGGCTCGACAGCGTGCTGCGTCGGGAGATCTCGGCTCTGCAGGAGACCAGGGAGCTGGTGGGTTTGCCGAGGTAGAGGCTCGGGCAAACCTGACTTCATGAGCAACACCGTGGTCCTCGACGTGGACGGAACGCTGGTCGACACCAACTACCACCACACGGTGGCGTGGCTGCGTGCCTTCCGCACGGTCGACGTGACCGTGCCCGCCTGGCGCGTGCACCGCGCGATCGGCATGGGCGGCGACAAGCTCGTCGCCGCCGTGGCGGGCGACAAGGTGGAGCAGGACCACGGCGACGAGCTGCGCAAGGCCTGGGAGCGGTACTTCGACGAGATGCTGGACGAGATCCAGCCGCTGGAGGGCGCGCACCGCCTCGTCCGCGCCGCCACCGACCTCGGCCTGGCCGTGGTGCTCGCCAGCTCGGGCAAGCGCAAGCACGTCGAGCACTACCTGAAGCTGCTCGACCCCGGCGACGTCGCGTGGACGACGTCCGACGACGTCGAGGACAGCAAGCCCGCGCCGGACCTGATCCAGGTGGCGCTGCGCGAGGTGAAGAGCGAACGCGCCGTCGTCGTGGGCGACTCGGTGTGGGACTGCGAGGCGGCCGGACGGGTGGGACTGCCGTCGATCGGGCTGCTGACGGGCGGGTTCGCCGAGGACGAGCTGGTCGACCGCGGAGCGTCGGCGGTGTACCCGGACCTCGACACGCTGCGGGCGGAGCTGGCCGACCTGCCGTTCGCGGTGGTGGAAGAACCGAACGCCTGAACCCGGCGGACGTCCTCACCGGTCGGCCGGGGACCGCCTGACCGACCGGGAGAGACGCATGTTCCAGCCCTACGGCTGAGGAACCGCCGACGGGGTGGGGACCTCCGAAGACTTCTTGCGGTCCTTCTTCTTGTCTTTGCTGGTCTCGGTCGTCTCCCCGGTCGGCGCTACCTCGCTGGTCTCCACGACCTGGGTCGAAGTCCCGCTCACCACCACCCCGCCGGCACCGGGTTGCGGCGCCCCCGGCACACCGGGCGCCTCCGAGCCCGCGGACGACGTCTGCACGACGGTCACCGTCGACTGCGTCACCGTCACCACCTGCGTCCGCGCGTCCGGTGTCACCGGCTTGTCCGCGGCGGGAGCCTCACTCCCACCCGCGAAGTTCGCCACCACCGCGGCCACCGCGGTCGCGGCGACGACGGCGGCCGCGACCGCCCAGCGCTTGTGGGACCGGGGCTCCGGCACGACGGCGGGCGCCGACGTGGCGAAGGAGACCGCCGCGTCCGGTGCCAGAGCCGGCAGCCCGCGACTGGCCTCGTGCGCGGCGTTCAACGCCTCCGCGCACCGGGCGGCGGAAGGACGACGCTCCGGAACCATGTCCGTCATCGACGACAGCAACGACCGCCAGGCGGCGGGCAGGTCGACGGGGATCCGCGGCGGCCGTGCCAGCCGGGCCAGCGCGGCCTCGGCGTCGCCACCGGGGTACTCGGCCCGTCCGGTCAGGCACTCCAGCAACACCAGCCCGAGCGCGTACACGTCGGCGGGCGGGCCGACCTCGACGCCGCGCACCTGCTCCGGCGAGAGGTATCCGGCCGTGCCGACCAGCATCCCGGACGTCGTCACGCGCGTCACCTCGGCCACCAGCGCGAGACCGAAGTCCGCGAGGTAGGCCTGCTTCTCGGTGTCGTCGAGCAGGATGTTGGACGGCTTGATGTCGCGGTGCACCACGCCCAGGTCGTGCACGTGGTCCAGCACGGCGGCGATCTGGCCGCCGATCCGCGCCACGAACCTCGGCGGCAGCGGTTCGCGCATGCGCTGGCGCAGCGTGCCGCCGGTGATCTCGCGCATCACGAAGTACGGGCGGCGCGACACCGCGCCGGAGGCGTAGACCGGGATGATGCCGGCGCAGTCGAGCGAGGCCAGCATCGACGCCTCGCGCTGCAGTCTCAGCTCGTCGTCGGGCAGGCCGGGCCCCGAGAAGACCTTGATGGCCACCGAGGACGTCGTCGAACGGTCGTAAGCGCGGTAGACCTCCGCCATGCCGCCGGACCCGAGAAGGGTTCCGACCACGAAGCGGTCGTCGATCACCGCCCCGGTCAGATCGCCGTCCCAAGGTGCGCTCATGGGCCTCCGCTCGCCTCCGCAGCAACCTAGCGGGTCACCTGGGGTCCCAGATACCCGCCCGACCTGAAGATCAAACTACGATCAGCCCGGCTTCGATCTCCCGGACCACCGCGACGTCCCGTTCGAGCTGACGCAGGTCGGTCGTCGCCAGCACTACCGAGCCCAACGACGTCCACAGGTCATCGGTACGCGGCACCGTGGAACCTTCCCGATACGCCAGCGCATCGCTCTGGTAACTCGGCAGAAGTGAGGCCAGCTCACCAAAACGCACCGAGTTGCCGAGCTCACCGGCCGCGGGCGACGACAGGTACACCGACTTCACGTGCTGGCGCCGCTGGTACCGGCCGACGGGCTCACCGTCCACGCGGTGCCGCACCATCCGCGTGATCTGGCTTTCCCCGGTGCCGAGCAACGTGAGCTCCTGCTGCTGCTCACCCGCGAGCCGTGCGCCGACCTCGATCAGCCGCGGCCCGTCGGGGGTCATCATGACCTCCACGTGCGCGGGCCCGTTGCGGACGCCGGTCGCGTCGAGCACCCGGCACACGTACTCGAACAACGCGTCGACCAAAGGTTCCTCCGACGACACCAGCGTGTTCGACAGGTAGATGCCGAGCCGGTCGCCGCGGCGTTCCTTGGCGTAGCGCCACACCGCGACCAGCCCGTGCTCACCGTCGATCGAGTAGGTGTCGACCTCGTACTCGGTGCCCACCGCGAGTTCCTGCACGAGCACCTTGTCGTTGCGGACGTTCCGCTTGTTAACGCAGCCGAGGATCCGGTTGAACCTCACCCGCCAGTCGTCGCCGGGCATCGCCACGAACACGTCGTCCGCACCACCGCCCGCCTGCGGTTTCAGCACGATCGGCGAGTCCTCGAGGTTCTCCCGCCGGATCCACGCGCCGACCTCGTCGACGCAGTCCGAGCTGATCTGACGCAGGTGCGGCACCTCGGCGGTCCGCAGCGCCACGGCCATCTGCCACTTGTCGCGGCGCGCGGACGAGAGCGTCAGGACGTTCGACCGGCCCGGCGCGATGAGCTCGGACAGCGTCTCCGCGATCTCGACACCGGTCTCGTCACCCGGCACGACGGCGATCGGGTCGTGCACGGCGAGCTTCGCGGCGAGTTCGTCGAGGTCGTGCAGCACGTGGATCTCCTGGAAGTCGTACGGGTTCCAGGTCGAGGTGGTCTCCGCGAGCGGCTTCTGCTTCGTCAGCACCGCGATCGCGCCGGCACCGCGCCGCGCGAACGCGGGGGCGATGCCTCTGCCCGCCGAGAACGGATCCACCACCACGATGCTGCGACCGGCCACCTTCGTCCTCCACGTTCGTGCATGTGCTGAACGAGGAGGACAACCACAGGGGCGTGAACAGCCATTCCTGTCTCGATTGGGACGAGACGACTGTCACTCGAACCGCAACTTCTCCCGGACCGGGGCCGTCACGAGACAGCCGGACGTCGCCCGCCAGAGCCTGCCCAGCCGGACGCGGAGGTCGGTGCCGCCGGTCAGCGCCTGCGCGACGAACTGCAGCCCGAGCAGTTCGGCCACTATCTGTTCGGCCGCGTGCCGCACGTTCACCTCCGGCCTCAGCTCACCGCGTTCGCGCGCGAGCGACAGCAGGTCCCGCACCACGGTCACCCAACCGATCACCTGGGCGGCGGCCGCGACGTCGAAGAACACGGCCTCCCGCAACAACTTCGCGCTCACCCGCACAGTCAGGTCGGTCTCGAGCCTGCTGACGAACTCGAACGACATCGCGATCAACGCCTGCACCGGTGACGGCTCGACGGCGAGCACCTCGTCGCGCAACCGGTGCCACAGCAGCGACTGCTCCTCGATGATCGCGACGCCGAGTGCCTCCTTCGACCGGAAGTGGCAGTACAGCGCGCCTTTCGACACAGCGGCGCGGGAGCACACGGCGGTGAGGCTGGAACCGGAGAACCCCTCGCGGTCGAAGACCTCCGCCGCGGCCTGCAGCAGCCTCGTCCTCGTGTGCACGGCTCTCTCGCGTTGCGCGCTCATCACCCGGTCCGCGCCAGGCCGGTCGAGACGGCCGCGGCCAGCGTGTCCGGCATGTGCCAGTACTGCTCTATCTCCCCCAGGTGCACGGAGAGCACGGTCGTGAAGCGGGTCTCCACTGTCTCGCCGGTGGCCTGGACCCGCCAGCGCGCCGAGCCGATCACGGCCGCGTCCCCTCCGTCGACGATCACCTGACGGGCCGAGAGCTGCTCCAGGCCGTAGGTGGCGAACAAGGTCAGGAACTGGGCCTCGACCTCGCGACGGGTGCGCGTGCCGAACGTCCAGCGGGCACCGTTCGGTTCGGGCGCCTCCCATTCCACGGCCGGTGCGCACAACCGCGCGATGCCGGGTGCGTCCTGTGCCGCGAGTCGGGCGAGGAACACCTGCACCACTTCGACCGTTGTGAACATTTCCCCACACTAACCAGCCGCTCGAAACGGGGGTCCGCACACCCCATTGGACCAGTTGCTTTTCGTCCGAACATCCGATCAAGTGATTGCATAGGTGGCTGAACTTTCAACGACCGCCGGTATCACCGCAATGCACGGCACGAAACCATCGACTTTGAGGCACTGTGGATGTCGTCCCCCCGTCATCGCAGTGAAACGGAGCAATACCGTGCTCAAGGCAGCCACTCAAGCCAGAGAGCACCTGGCCACCCCGCCGATCACGGCCCTGATTCCCCAGGCACGACGCGAACAGGGCCTCACCCAGCGCGCACTCGCGGACCTGTTGTGCGAGATCTCACAAAACGACAGCGTCACCCGTGAAGAAGTGTCGAGGTGGGAACGCGGCAAACGCATTCCGGGTCCCTACTGGCGCGCCTGGATCAGCGCGGCGCTCGACGTGCCGCACGCGGAGGTCGACCGGGCGGCGGTCGCCGAACGCGAATACCGCAGGACCAAGACGGACGACCGCGCCGACCACCGGGTGAATACTTCGTGATAGTGAGGCGGCCGTCGCAAGAATTGCCCTGAATTCGCTTTCGGCAAGAACCGGCGGCATCGCGCCGCTCGCGGTTCAGAGTGAACAGGCAGACATCCGAGGCCCGCACCTCACCCGGAGCAGGCCTCGGCCTCAACCCGCACGCCGGCTTCGAGCAGCCGCTGAACCGAAGCCGGGGCCGGGTGCAGACATCGGTTGACTAGTGGTGTGACACAGAACGTGGGCGGCGTGTCCGCCCACGTCCTGAGTCACACCCTCAGCCCTTCTCACCCCCGGCCGACGTGCGCCTGGAGGTCCTCCACGAACCGGCTGAGCAGCCGTCCGAACGCCGCCTTGTCCTCCTCGGACCAGTCGGAGACCGCGTCGGAGAACCAGCCGAGGATCGCCTCCAGGTACCGGGCCGCCGCCCCGGCGCCCTTCTCGGTGAGCTCGACCAGGCGCGCACGCTGGTCGCCGGGATCGGCGACACGGCGGACCAGGTCGGCGCGTTCCAGGTCGTGCAGGTGCCTCGTGACGTGCGGCCCGACGACCTGCATCCGTGCGGCGATCTCCCCCACCCGCAACGGCTGACCGGCCATGCGCAGGGTGATGAGCACGGTCAGACCGGGCCGGTCGATCGGCAGGCCGACCTGGTCCATGGCCCGTTCGACCAGGTGGCTGCGGTTGAGCACGGTGCCCAGCTGCATCAGTTGCGGCAGCATCGCCGCGGGGTCCAGGGCGCTCATCTCACACCTTACTTACCTAACTTAGGTATATGCTTGCCTCAGTCGCTCGTCACCGTAGCGATCATCGCGGCCTGAAAAATGATACCTAAGTTAGTTATCTGGAGGGCCCCATGAGCTCAGTCCTGATCTCCGGCGCCAGCATCGCCGGCCCCGCGCTCGCGTTCTGGCTGCGCCGCCGCGGCTTCGACGTCACCGTCGTGGAGAAGTCCCACGCCCTGCGCGGCGGCGGCTACCCGATCGACATCCGCGGCACCGCGCTGGGAGTCGTCGAGCGGATGGGCCTGCTCCCCCGCCTGCGCGAGGCCCACGTCGACACCCGCCGGATCACGTTCCTCGACGCCGGCGGTGCCCAGGTCGCGTCGATCCGGCCGGAGACGATCACCGGCGGGAACGGCGGCGACCTCGAGGTCCGGCGCGGCGACCTGGCCGAGATCCTCCACGACCTCGTGCGCGACGACGTGGAGTTCCTGTTCGACAACACCATCGTCACGATGAACGAGCACTCCGGCGGCGTGGACGTGACGTTCCGCAGCGGCCTGCGACGCACCTACGACCACGTGATCGGCGCCGACGGCCTCCACTCGGTGGTGCGCGAACTGACTTTCGGGCCGGAGGAGCAGTTCCACCGCTACCTCGGCTACTGCTTCGCGGGCTTCACGCTGCCCAACCACCTCGGCCTCGAACAGGAAGCCTTGATGTGGAACGAGCCCGGCCGCGCCGCTGCCCTCTACGCCGTGGGCGCGAACGAGACCGTGCACGGCTTCCTGAGCTTCGCGCGCCCCGAGGCCCCGTTCGGCGCGTTCCGCGACCCGCAGGCCCAGCGCGACCTCGTGGCGTCGGTGTTCGCCGGCGACGGCTGGGAGGTGCCGGGGATGGTCAAGGCTATGCACGAGGCCGACGACCTGTTCTTCGACACGGTCAGCCAGATCCGCATGCCGCGCTGGTCGTCCGGCCGCGTCGCGCTGGCCGGGGACGCCGCCCACGCGCCGTCGTTCCTCACCGGCCAGGGGTCGAGCCTCGCGCTCGTCGGCGCCTACGTGCTGGCGGGCACCATGGACGACTTCGGCGCGTACGAGCGCACGATCCGCCCGTTCGTCGAGGCGAACCAGAACCTGGTCGACGTGGGCAACGCGGAGCTGTTCCCCGGCACCGCCGAGGCACTGGCCGCGCGCAACGCCGCACTCCGTTCGCGCGAGACGATGCCCGCGCAGGCCCGTCCGGAACACTCGGCGCTGACCCTGCCGGATTTCAGCTGGCGGGAGTTCGACTTCCCGACGAGCTCACCGCCGCCTGCGGAGCAGTGACCATAAAGCACAGACAGGTTCCCCACAGGCGCCTCACAGGATCGGGCCCCAATCTGGTCGCATGACGGACAACCACGACCGCGGCCTCCAGTTCGACCTCGCCACGCTCTTCGGGCGCAGGCGGGCGCTGACGCTGCTCGGCGGCGCGGGCCTCACCCTCGTGGCCTGCGCCCCGTCGACCACCACCGCGACCTCCACGACCACCACCCCGACGACGTCCGCAGCGGCCAGCTCGCCGCTGGAGACCATCCCCGAGGAGACCGCCGGCCCGTACCCCGGCGATGGCTCCAACGGCCCGAACGCGTTGACGCAGAGCGGGATCGTGCGGTCGGACATCCGGTCGAGCTTCGGTTCCTCGACCCGCACGGCCGAGGGCGTCCAGCTGACCATCGACCTGACCGTGCAGGACGACGACGGCAAGCCGCTCACGGGGGCCGCGGTCTACCTGTGGCACTGCGACATCAACGGCGACTACTCGATGTACTCGGATCGCGTGAAGGACGAGAACTTCCTGCGCGGCGTCCAGGAGACCGACTCGTCCGGGAAGCTGAAGTTCGTCAGCGTGTTCCCCGGCGCGTACTCGGGGCGCTGGCCGCACATCCACTTCGAGGTCTACCCGAGCCTCGCCGAGGCGACCAAGGCCGGCAACAAGATCACGACCTCGCAGCTCGCGTTGCCCGAGACGACGTGCAAGGAGGTCTACGGCACGACCGGTTACACGCGGAGCGTGCAGAACATGTCGCGGACGACCCTCAAGCAGGACATGGTGTTCCGCGACGGCGTCGACCAGCAGATGGCCACGATGTCCGGTGACGTCTCGTCCGGCTACACCGCCTCACTGACCTTCGCGGTGGAGGGCTAGCCACAGCTCCGCGCGCAGGCCGGGCGAGTCGAGCGACCGTCCCAGCACCTGCTCGGCTTTGCGCACCCGGTTGCGCACCGTGTGCCGGTGCACCCCCAGTTCGGCCGCCGCCGGGTCCCACACGCCGTGGTGCGCCAGCCAGACTCGAAGCGTGGCACGGGTTTCCGCGTCGAGCGGTCCCAGCAACGCGTCCGCGAACCCCTCCGGCAGCGGCAGGTTCCCCGCGAGCTCCCCGAACGTGCGGACGCCGGCCTGACGGGCCTGGCGCGCCTCGCGGTACCCCCGCGCGACACCAGCACCGTCCACTTCGGACGAGGCGACGCCCTCGAAGTCGGTGGCGAGCACGACGACGTCACCGTCGTGCTCGGCCCAGAAGACGTCGTCCTCCGGTGGCTCCCCGGCGAGGAACACCCGGAACCGGTCGGGCAGCCCGTCGACCGCGTGCCCGGCCAGCAACATCCGGAACTGGCCGGCGCGGAGCTCCCGCCGGGCCGCGTCGACGGCGTCGTTCTGGGCGAGAGCGAGGACGAGCAGGGACGCCGCCGTGGTGACGATGCCCGGTTCCGGCCGGACGGTGCCGACCGCGAGCACTCCCCGGGCACGGCTGCCGAGGACCTGGAGCGACACGTGGGTGCCGTCGAGCTCGAACGCGGCACTGGCCAGACCGCCCGCGGTCCGGAGCCGGGTGAGCTCGGCGGTCAGGTCCGGGACGAGCCGGGGGTTGTGGGCGTGCACGGGCTCACCGGCCGCGTCGAGGAGCACGGCCCAGCCGTCGATCCACTGGCCGAGCCTGCGCACGACTCCCCCGACACCGGCCCGGACCGCGGCTCGGGTGAGGGCGCGCTGGGCCTCGCTGGTGCGGGTGAGAGCGGCGTACTCGTCGGCGGCCAGCGCCTTCGACACCGCCTTGCTGATCGCGATGAACGGCACCTCGCGCGGCACCTCGACGAGCCCCAGCCCCGCTCCCTCCGCCGCCCGCACCAGAGAAGCCGGCACGACGTCGTGGCCCAGCCCGGTGCCGAAGCCGAGCCCGACGACGCCCGCGCGCACGAGCCGTTCGACGTAGCCGGTCCGCGACGCGGTGAGGCCGGTCGTCAGCAGCAGCTCACCGCCCTCCAGGAACGGCGTGGGGTCCTCCAGTTCCGTGGCGTGCACCCACCCGACCGGTTTCGACACGTCTCCCGCCAGCACCGGCAGCGCCAGCTTCCCCGCGAGGTCCCGCACCGTGATGGGCATGTGCCACTTTGTACAACCATCATGTCCGAGATCGCCATTTCAGACACTGCGCACCGTGCTGACCAGGGCCATGCTGGTGCACATGACCCGACTGCGCACCGCGATCCCCGGCCCCAAGTCCCTGGAGCTCCAGGCGCGGCGCAAAGGTGCCGTCGCCGCCGGGGTGGGCTCCGCGCTGCCCGCCTACATCGACTCGGCCGACGACGGCCTGCTGATCGACGTCGACGGCAACCAGCTCATCGACCTGGGCTCCGGCATCGCCGTGACGAACGTCGGCAACCCCGCGCCCGCCGTCGCCGAGGCCGTGCACGCGCAGATCGACAGGTTCAGCCACACCTGCTTCATGATCACGCCGTACGAGAGCTACCTCGAGGTCTGCGAGCAGTTGAACGAGCTCACGCCCGGCGACCACGAGAAGCGGTCGGTGCTGTTCAACTCCGGTGCCGAGGCCGTCGAGAACGCGGTCAAGATCGCCCGGCACGTCACCGGCAGGCAGGCCGTCGTGGTGTTCGACCACGGCTACCACGGCCGCACGAACCTCACGATGGCGTTGACCGCCAAGAACATGCCGTACAAGCACCGGTTCGGCCCGTTCTCGCCCGAGGTCTACCGCGTGCCGACGTCCTACCCGCTGCACGACGGCCTCACCGGTCCCGAAGCGGCCGACCGTGCCATCGCGGCGATCGAGAAGCAGGTCGGCGCGGACAACACCGCCGCACTGGTCATCGAGCCGATCCAGGGCGAGGGCGGCTTCATCGCGCCCGCCGAGGGCTTCCTGCCGGCGATCGCGCGGTGGTGCCGTGAGCGCGGCGTCCTGTTCGTCGCCGACGAGATCCAGACCGGCTTCTGCCGCACCGGCTCGTGGTTCGCGCTGCACCACGAGGGCGTGGTGCCGGACCTGATCACCACGGCCAAGGGCATCGCGGGCGGCCTGCCGCTCGCCGCCGTCACCGGTCGCGCCGAGATCATGGACGCCGTGCACGTCGGTGGGCTCGGCGGTACGTACGGCGGCAACCCGGTGGCGTGCGCGGCAGCCCTGGGCGCTCTCCGCACGATGCGCGAGCGCGACCTCAACGCGGCCGCCCGCCGCATCGAGGAGACCGTGCTGAACCGCCTGCGTGCGATCGCGGAGAAGACCGACGTCATCGCGGACATCCGCGGCCGTGGCGCGATGCTCGCCATCGAGTTCACCGAACGCACCCCCGACGTCGCCGCGCGCGTCGCGAAGGCGTGCCACGAACAGGGTGTCGTCGTGCTGACGTGCGGCACCTACGGCAACGTGATCCGCCTGCTGCCCCCGCTGGTCATCCCGGACGACCTGCTCGCCGAAGGTCTCGACGTGCTCGAAGGAGCTCTGCTCGCATGATTCCCTTTCACACCGCCGAAGACGTCGAGGCCGCCGTCGCGAAGGCCGCCGCCGTGGCGCCCGAACTGGCCGCACTGCCCGCACACCGCCGTGCGTCCGCTTTGGACCACGTGTCGCGCCGCCTGGCCGACCGCGCCGAGGAGTTCGCGCAGGCCATCAACGACGACTCGGGCAAGCCGCTGAAGTGGGCGCGCATCGAGGTGACCCGTGCGATCTCCACGTTCCGCTGGGCGTCCGAGGAGGCCCGCCGCTTCTCGGGCGAACTGCAGCGCCTCGACACCGACCCGTCCGCCGAGGGCCGTCTCGCGCTGGTCCGCCGCGTGCCACGCGGTCCGGTGCTGGGCATCGCACCGTTCAACTTCCCGCTGAACCTGGTGGCGCACAAGGTCGCTCCCGCACTGGCCGTCGGCGCGCCGATCATCCTCAAGCCCGCGCCCGCCACGCCGAAGGTCGCGTTCCTGCTCGGCGACCTGCTGGCGGAGACCGACCTGCCCGACGGCGCGTTCTCGATCCTGCACCTGTCCAATGAGGACACCGCCGCCCTGGTCGACGACCCGCGCCTTCCGGTGATCTCGTTCACCGGGTCCGGCCCGGTCGGCTGGGGCATCAAGGACCGCGTGCCGCGCAAGCACGTCACGCTCGAACTGGGCGGCAACGCGTCCGCGATCGTCGCCCCGGACTGGCAGGACCTCGACTTCGCCGCGCAGCGCATCGCCACGTTCGCGATGTACCAGGCGGGCCAGTCGTGCATCTCGGTGCAACGCGTCTACGTGCACACCGACGTGTACGACGCGGTCTCGGAAGCCGTGGTGCGGCACGTGAACAAGCTCGACGTGGCAGGCGACGTCGGCCCGTTGATCAGCGACGCCGCGGCCGACCGCGTGGAGGCCTGGGTCCGGGAGGCCGGCGCCACGGTCCTGACCGGCGGCACCCGCGACGGCCGCACCTACGCGCCCACCGTCCTGACCGACGTGCCGGAGGGCGCGAAGGTGGACGCCGAGGAGGTCTTCGGCCCGGTCGTGACCCTGACGAGGGTGGACAGCGTCGAGGAGGCGTTCGACCGCGTCAACAAGTCCCGCTACGGCCTCCAGGCGGGCCTGTTCACCACCGACGTGCGACTGGCTTTCCGTGCCGCACAACGACTCCAGGTGGGAGGCGTCATCGTCGGCGACGTGCCGAGCTACCGGGCGGACCAGATGCCGTACGGCGGTGTGAAGGAGTCGGGCATCGGCCGCGAGGGCCTGCGCGCGGCCATGGACGACCTGACCGACCAGCGCGTCCTGGTCCTGACCGGCCTGGAACTCTGACCGGGACTCCCCGACGGCTGGGCCGTACTTGACCTTGACTGCGATGATTCAGGCGTGGCCGTCACGATCAGGGATGTAGCTCGCCAGGCTCAGGTCTCCGTCTCGACGGTCTCGCGCGCCCTGAGCGCACCGGGCCTCGTGAAGGAGGCCACCCGCCAGCGGGTCCTGGACGTGGTGGCAGGCCTCGGCTACCAGCCGAACAGGGCGGCCCGCAGCCTGATCACCGGCAGGACCGGCAACCTGGGCATCGTGGTGCCCGACCTCCTGAACCCGTTCTTCCCGTCGGTCCTGCGGGGAGTCCAGACGAAGGCGGGCGAGGCGGGCACCTCGGTGTTCTTCTGCGACAGCAGGGAGGACCCGGACACCGAGGCCGAGCTGGTGCGGACGATGTCCGCCCAGGTGGACGGCGTGGTGCTCTGCGCATCCCTGCTGTCCGACGAGACGATCGTCGAACTAGCCGCTCTGACCCCTCTGGTCCTGATCAACAGGATCGTGCCGGGCGTCTCCTCCGTCCTGATGGACAGCGCCAACGGCATGGAACAGGTGGTGACCCATCTGGAGGCGCTGGGCCACGAAGACCTCGTCTACCTGGGTGGTCCGGCCGCGGCGTGGTCGAACAACCGCAGGATGCAGGGCCTGGCGGGCCGTGCACACCTGCTGGGTTCGTTCGACCCGAACTTCAACGGCGGCTACGCGGCAGCGCAACAAGCACTGCACACGAGCGCAACGGCGTTCATCGCCTACAACGACCTCATGGCCCTGGGCGCACTCGCCTACCTGGCGGCCAACAACGTGAAAGTGCCCGACCAGATCAGCGTGACGGGCTTCGACGACATCCTCTACGCGACGATGTGCTCCCCGGCCCTGACCACGGTCCACATGCCGACGGAGGCAGCAGGCGAGGTGGCGGTGGAACTGCTCGCCACCCTCCTGGCCGGCGGCCCGGCAGAGCACCGCGAGCTCCCGACCACCCTCGTGGTCCGAGCAAGCACCACGCGCAACCCCGACTAGCCCCGTCGGAGATCCTGCCCGCCGACACCCGGTGGGAAGGACCTCCGCAACACGGCCGCAACAAACCAGCGCGCGACCATTACACACACTTAACGCGCATTGCTCATCGCGAACGAACAAGGGCCCACAAAACCACTCAGGCCGCGCTGAAGCCTCTTCGGGAAGGCTCCCCAGCGCGGCCGGCCGAGTAGACGTCTAGTCGTACCCGCGAACGTGGCCATCCTCGTCGGCGAGATTTTCGTACCCGTCCATGCCAAGCTCCTTCCGCTGGTGTCCGACCCATAAACCGTAGAGCCTCGGACGCATCCTGTGGAGTGAATTTGCACCGCAACCGGGGTAGCCATCACCAACCCAGGGGCCCACTAGGGGCTCCCCCGACCACATAGCCCACCAGTGATCCACGTCACACACCAAGGCTACACCACGACTACGCAGCGCCAATCAAGACAGCAACGTGACCAGCAACTCTTGCCCACCATGCGCCTTCCGGGGGACAAAAGCGTCATGCGATCGATGCTCTCCGTAATCGCCGTAGCAGCAGTCCTAGCGTTCACAACAACACCTGCACAGGCCCAGGACCCGGCCACCAAGACGCTGGAACAGGTCAACGCGTACCGATCAATGCACAGCGTGACCCCCCTCTCCCTCGATTCCGAAGTGTCAAGAACAGCGCAAGAATGGGCAACCCACCTGCACGACACAAAAGCCTTCGCCCACCGCCCGGACAACCAGTACGGCGAGAACCTCTACAAGGCCGGCAGGTCCCGATCAATCGATACAGTGATCGAGAAAGCTCTAGAGGACTGGTACGCGGAATCACACCGCTACGACTACACCAAAGAGATGACGCAGCAGAACCTCGACTACTCAGTGCTGCACTTCACCGCCATGGTCTGGAAGACCACGGACCGCCTGGGCGTAGGCGTCGCCCAAGGCAAGAACGGCACCTACGTGGTCCTGAACTTCGCGAAGCGAGGCAACACCCTCACCCAGTTCAGGGCAAACGTCCTCCCACCGACCCCAGCTTGACCGCACAGCCGAAGGCGAGCAGCCCTCCCACACGATGCCGAAGGCGAGCCGCCCCTACGGCCTTGCGATGCCGAAGGCGAGCCGTCTTGAGCAAACCCGAGGGGCCACCCAGCAACGCAACAGGCAGCCGCTCACAGCAACAGGCGTGCCATCAACCTGCGAACAGCGCTGGCCCCTGATCAGATTGCCGGGGGTCTGGGGGCAGAGCCCCCAGGGGAAGCACGCAACGCAACCACGCCGCCCGCAACCGGGGAACTCAACGCAAACGCGCCACAGTCCCAGCTCACCGCAACCCAGAAGTCTCAGTAACAGCCCTCAAAGCAGCCACCACAGCCGAGAACGGAGGCACGAACGGCTTCCCCGAAGGCGAATCCCCCAACCACCGAACCCCACCCCCACCAATCCGAGACGGAGGCAACGGCACCAACGTCCCCAACCGATGGGTGAGGGCCCCGCGAGCCCGCAACCGGATCAAGTTCACCTGAGAAGCCTCATCGGCAGACTCGGTGAGGATCAACCACCGCCCAGGAGCACCGCCCACGGAGGGCAACACCACCACAGGCCCCCCGAGCAGCCGGACGGACAGGTAGTGCTGAACCTCCCCACCGACTCCAGCCGCGATCTCCACAGCGGACACGGAGTGGTCGGTGGTGAGCAGCAACCGGTTCTCCGACCGCAACACCAACCACCCCCACTCCGAATAGCGCTCGAGCGCCTTCGAAAAGGTGTCGAGCCGAGGCAAGGTCCCCGCAGGCAGGGTCCCAGAAGGTAGTACTCCCTCAGGCGAGTTCATGGATCTCACCCTCACTGGTAGCAGTTCGATGTAACTCCGATCACACGATTTGACTCTTCGCCGCCATCAACTCACTATCGGCCCGCCAGCGGCGCACTCGAACGGGGCTTGACAGCGTGACTCACCTGCGGGAACGGCATGTAACCATGATCGCGCTGGGAGGTGTGATCGGAGCGGGCCTATTCGTGGGCACAGGCGCAGGAATAGCCCTGGCGGGCCCAGCGGTCCTGATCTCCTTCGCCCTGGCCGGTTTCCTGGCCCTGCTGATCATGCGCATGTTGGGGGAAATGGCAGCCGAACACCCCAGCGGCGGCGCCTTCTCCGTACACGCGGAGAAGGCAATCGGTCCCTGGGCGGGCTTCACGGTCGGCTGGACCTACTGGGCGACCGTGGGCGTGGTGCTGGCGGTGGAAGCCACAGGAGCGGCCAAGATCGCATCCGGCTGGGTCCCGGCAGTCCCGCAGTGGGCCTGGGTCCTGATCTTCATGGCCGCCCTGACGGCGATCAACCTGGCGAACGTCCGCAACTTCGGCGAGTTCGAGTTCTGGTTCGCGGGCCTCAAGGTAGCCGCGATCGTCCTCTTCCTGCTTCTTGGCACAGCGGCCATCGCGGGCCTGCTCCCGAACGTGAGCTCCCCCGGCACCGGCAACCTGAGCGACTTCCTCCCCCACGGCTGGTCAGGCGTGATCGCCGGCTTCGTGGCCGTGGTGTTCGCGTTCGGCGGCCTGGAGGTCGTCACGATCGCCGCCGCGGACGCCGAAGACCCCAGGCACGCCATCAAGAAGGCGGTCCGGACGTCCATGACCCGGCTGCTCGTCTTTTACCTCGGCTCGATGGCCGTCGTGGTGACACTCCTGCCGTGGAACGACTCCGAGGTGGGCGCGAGCCCGTACGTCGCGGTGCTCAACCGGATCGGGATCCCCGCGGCCGGCCAGATCATGAACGTCGTCATCTTCGTGGCGCTGCTGAGCGCCATCAACGCCACCCTCTACGGCGCCGCGCGCATGCTGAGCTCGCTGGCCGAACGCGGTGAGGCACCGAAAGCGTTGCTGCGCAAGAAGAACGGGGTGCCTCGCAACGCGGTGCTGGCGTCCACGGCGTTCGGCTTCTTCTCCGTGCTCCTCAACTACCTGTGGCCGGACACCGTTTTCCTGTTGCTGCTCAACGCGGTCGGCTCGGCGCTGCTGGTCGTCTGGGCGTTCATCGCCGTCTCGCAGATCCGGTTGCGCCGCACCACACCGAACCCCTCGGTCCCGATGTGGGGCTACCCGTACCTCTCGTGGCTGGCGCTGGCGGCGATCGCCGCGATCATCGTGCTGATGCTCAGCGACGAGCAGGCCCGCGGGCAGATCCTGTCCACGGGCGTGCTCGTCGCCGTCGTCGCCGCGGTGGCGCTCAGCAGGTCGGCCCTGCGCCTGCGCGGCCACGATCGAACGTGATGGATCAGCCGGTGACGTTCTTCAACCGGTAGGGCTTGTATTTGGTGTTCGTCAGGCCGTACGTGAGCACGCGGTGGTCGGTGCCGTGGCTGCCGCGCTGCTCATAGGCCATGTACTGCGACTTGTCCGCCTTCGTCCACTTCTCGAAGATCACGACGTGGCGGAAGTCGTCGCCGGGCTCGTCGACCGGGTCGATGAACAGGTCACCGGGCTTCATGTCCGCGATCTTGATGGGCGTCGTGTACTTGCTGGTCGCGAGAGCGACCGTGTTCGGGCCGCCCTTGGGATTCGCGTTGCCCAATGTAGCGGCCATCGAGACAAATCCCGAACAATCCTGCCGGTACCCGTCCTTCCAGTACTTCGACATGCTGTACGGCACCTGCTTGCCGTTGTTCGCGGTCAGCCAGACGGCCGCCCGCTTGAGCAGGTCGACCCTGCTGATCTGCGCTTCTGCCGTCGCGGACGCCGCTGGAGCACCTACGAGGGTGAACGCGAACAACGCAGCGATCACAGCTGAAATGAATTTCACCATTTCCCCCTGCATCGAGAAGAGCGAATCTCGTGACTCCACCGGAGCACGGGGCGGGAAGCGAAGTCAAGGATCGTTCCGGGAACTGCCGGAGTTCTCCGACTTTAGTGTTAACTCGCTCAAGTCCTAGTCCCCACCATCGTGGGAACTAGGCGCTGTCCTGCAAGTTCGTTCGGTGACAGGCGCGGGCGAGAGACCCGGAGGCGGTGCCGCCGCCACGCCCTCATACCGGGCGTATTCGGGCGTTGCGGCGGTGCCGCCTCCGCAGCCCTCGGCCGCTACTGTCGCCCAACGAGACTTGCAGGACAGCGCCTACGCCGACCTGCTCTGCGGGGTCAGCAGTTCGTTGATCGAATCGAGGGAGATCCCCAGCGCACCGGCGAGAGCGGCGATGGTGAAGAACGACGGCGTGGGGGCGCGTCCCGTCTCGATCTTGCGCACGGTCTCGGCGGACAGGCCGGCACGGGCCGCGATCTCGACCATGCTCTCGTCACCGCGGGCGTCCCGCAGCATCTGACCGAGCCGCCTGCCGCGCTCCCGTTCCAGTGACGTCAGGGGGATGCGCACCATGCCTGCGGATTCTACGCGAAACAGACGCTCCGGGTGACGTGAGAAAAGTCCGTTGCGAGCCCTGACGATCTCGACGTAGGTTCGCAGTACACACGAGAGGAGGTGGTCCGAAGTTGTATAGCAACAGGACTCGTGAGGTGGCTGTCCGATAGGACCGCCTTTTGGTGACGCCTAGTCGTAAACCCAGGCAGCCACCCGACCCCCGGACTCTGAGCGCTGGTCCCGCTCAGCCTGCTCACGCAGGAGTCGTCCGGGGGTTGTCCCGTTCAGGGCTCCAGCACGCCGCTAGGCCTTCCGCACGGCCACCAGATCGGCCACGAACGCGTCGAACGCCTCGGTGAACTTCTCCGCCCGCACCACGGCAGACGGGTGCACCGTCACCCCGACCCGCAGGCTGTCGTGCTCCAGCACCTCACCGCGGTGCTCGGTCAGCTTGAACGACGGCCCCAGCACCGCCTTGGCCGCCACGGCCCCCAGCACGACCACGATCCGGGGCTTCACCACCCGGATCTCCTCGCGCAGCCACGGGAAGCACGCCACGACCTCGCTGCGCCGCGGCGTCGCGTGGATCCGGCGCTTCCCCCGTTCGGTGAACCGGAAGTGCTTCACCGCGTTCGTCAGGTACGTCTTCGAACGATCTATGCCCGCGGCCGCGAACGCCTTGTCCAGCAACCGACCGGCCGGGCCGACGAACACGTGACCCTCGGTGTCCTCGTGATCACCAGGACACTCGCCCACCATCATCAGCCGCGCCGGCACCGGACCCTCGCCGAAGACGGTCTGCGTGGCGTCGTGGAAGAGGTCACACCCGTGGCAGCTCTTCGACGCAGCACGCAGCACCGCCCAGCTCTTCCCCTCGGGGACGAACTGGGCGGCGCCCGCTACTTCGCTACTTGTCGGACTTGAAGGCATCCTTGACCTTCTCGCCCGCCTGCTTGAGGGAGCCCTTGGCGCGCTCGGCGCGGCCCTCGGCCTGCCACTGCTCGTTGTCGGTGGCGTCGCCGACGGCTTCCTTGGCGCGACCCTTGAGCTCTTCGGCCTTGTTCTCGAACTTCTCCTCGGCACCCATGCAACTCGGTTACCCGGCGAGCACCGTCCGAAACAGTTGATAAGGTGATCACTCGCGGTTGAGAACCCAGCCGCAAGCCGATGTGACGGCTTGCTCTGGGTGTGCCCGCCTTTCGCAATGCAGCTCCAGAGCCCGTCGTCACACCGGCATGCCGCTGTGACCATGACGACGCGAAAGGAGTCGGCGGTGTCGTCCGCGAGAATCACCGCCCTCGAGGCCGAGGTGGCGGGGCTGCGCAAAGCTCTGGTGTCCCGGACAGTCATCGGGCAGGCCACAGGCCTGATCGCCGCACGCAAACCCTGCACACCCCAGCAGGCGTTCCAGCTGCTGGTGCACATATCCCAGCACCACAACATCAAGCTGCACGTCGCCGCCGACCGGCTGGTGACGGCGTTCGTGCACGCGCAACTAGGACGGCCCGTCGACCTGGCCGACCAGATGCTGTGGGATCACGTCGACGCGACCACCGCGAACGAGTCCGGTGAGAGCGACGACGGGATCGCCGAGGAAGTCAGCAGCACGTCTCCCTGAGGCAGCGGGACGGGGGTCGTGCCGAGGTTGACCACGACGCGGATCGCTCCGCGGTGCAACACGAAGCACTCCCCGTCCTGCACCACCGCGAACCTGTCGAGCCTCGGGTCGGCCAGCTCCGGGCGGGAGCGGCGCAACGCGATCAGAGCGCGGTAGACGTCCAGGACCTCGCCGTGCTCGCCCTCGCGGACCTCGTCCCAGCACAGCCGCGAGTTCTCGACGGTCTGCGGTGACATCGGGTCCGGTACGTCCGATTCGCCCCAGCCGTGCCGGGAGAACTCACGCCGCCTGCCGGTGCGGACGGCCTCCGCGAGCTGCTGGTCCGGGAACGACGCGAAGAACTGCCACGGCGTCGACGCAGCCCACTCCTCCCCCATGAAGATCATGGGCGTGTAGGGCGAGGTGAGCACGATCGCCGCCGCGCACAACAACTTCCCCGTGGGCACGGTCGCGGACAGCCTGTCCCCCGCGGCCCGGTTGCCGATCTGGTCGTGGTTCTGCGTGTACGCGAGGAACCGGTGGCCGGGGAGCAGCGACGTGTCGACCGGCTTGCCGTGGTGCTTCCCGCGGAACGACGACCAGGTGCCGGCGTGGAAGAACACCTCCTCCAGCGTGTTCTTCACCGCTCCGGGCGCCGCGAAGTCCTCGTAGTAGCCGAACGTCTCACCCGTCAGTGCGACGTGCAGGCAGTGGTGCAGGTCGTCCGACCACTGCGCGTGCAGGCCGTAGCCGCCGCCTTCGCGCGCTGTCACGAGCTTCGCGTCGTTCAGGTCGGACTCGGCGATCAGCGTGAGCGGACGGCCGACGGACGCGGAGAGCGCGTCCACCTCGACGGCCAGCTCCTCAAGGACGTGGGTCGCCCGCTGGTCCGCCAGGGCGTGCACCGCGTCCAGCCGCAGGCCGTCGACGTGGAAGTCCCGCAGCCACTGCAGCGCGTTGTCGAGCACGTACCGGCGGACCTCGTCCGACCCCGGCCCGTCGAGGTTCAGGCCGGGGCCCCAGTCGTTGCGCCCGGCGAAGTACGGCCCGAACTTGTCGAGGTACGCGCCGGACGGCCCGAGGTGGTTGTAGACCACGTCGAGCAGCACGGCGAGGCCACGGGCGTGACAGGCGTCCACGAACCGCTTGAAGCCGTCCGGGCCGCCGTAGGGCTCGTGGACGGCGCCCCACAGGACGCCGTCGTAACCCCAGCCCTCGACGCCGTCGAAGCTGTTGACCGGCATGACCTCGACGAACGAGATGCCGAGGTCCACCAGGTGGTCGAGCTTGCCGATGGCCGCGTCGAACGTGCCCTCCGGCGTGAACGTGCCGATGTGCAGCTCGTAGATCACACCGCCCGGCAGCGCCCGGCCGGTCCACCCGCTGTCGGTCCACTCGAAGTCGTGGCGGTACACCCTGGACGCCTCGTGCACCCCGTTCGGCTGCCACAGCGACCGCGGGTCCGGGTACGCGTTCCCCTCGATGACGAAGGCGTAGTCGGTGCCCCCGCCGCCGAGATCGGTCTCGGCGGCGTGCCACCAGTCACCGTCGCGCTTCATCTCGTGGTCGAGACCGTCGACGCGCACGTGCACCGACTCGGGCGTGGGCGCCCAGACGGAGAAGCTCACTGATCCCCCTGCACCAGCAGCGCTACCGGATAGGTGTCGAGCAACGAGGCCAGGTCCGCGGTCGCCGGCCGTCCGGTGAGGACGTCCGTCCACTTGGTACCCGGCAACGGCAGAACTGTGTCCTGCCAGCCCTTCTGCTCCAGCCCGACCGGCAGCCGCGTCGCCACGGTGATCACGCCGGAGCGCTCGAACGCCAGCACGTGCTCGGCTGCCGGGCCCTCGGCGTGCAGCGGGCGGTAACCGTGCAGGCCGCGCTTGCGCACGTGCAACGCCTTCTGCACCACGAGGAGCTTGGCCGCGCCCGAGTCGTCGACCTCGGGCAGCCAGCCGGACTCGATGCGCGCCAACAGGTCCCGGCGCACGTCGTAGTCGACGGGCCGGCGGTTGTCCGGGTCGACCAGCGAGAAGTCCCACAGCTCGGTGCCCTGGTACACGTCCGGCACGCCGGGCGCGGTGAGCTGGACCAGCTTCTGCCCCAGCGAGTTCGACCAGCCGGGCGCCTTGATCCGCTCGGCGAACGCGGCGACCTCGGGCTCGTTCAGCGCCTTCGCGGGCCACGCGGCCACCTCGGCGTCGAACTCGGCGTTCCGGTCGACCCACGACGTCTTGATCTTGGCTTCGCGGGAGGCCTTCTCCAGGTACCCACCGAGTCGCTCCTCGGTGAGCGGCCACGCGCCGACGAGCGACTGCCAGGCCAGGCGGTTCAGCGACGGCTCGGAGAGGCCGTGCTTCTCGCTCATCGCGGCCTCGAACGCCAGGTACTCGTTCGGGATCTCCGCCAGGACGGCGAGCCGCGCCCGGACGTCCTCCGAGCGTTTGGTGTCGTGCGTCGACAACGCGGTCATCGCGGCCGGCTCCGCGGCCTCGCGCCGCGCCGCGCGCTGGTGGAACTCGCCGACGGACAGCCCGAAGCGGTCGGGTGAACCGCCGACCTCGTTGAGCGCCACGAAGTTCGTGTACCGGTAGAACGCGGTGTCCTCGGTGCCCTTCGCGACGACCATGCCGGACGTCTGCTGGATCCTCGTCGCCAGCTCGCCTTGCGGGTCGGCGCGGACCTGCTCGTCCAACGCGCGCACGGCGGACGACCTGGACCGCGCGACCGCGGTCTCCCAGTGACGCAGGCCTTCCGGCAGGTACGACCGGTAGACCGGGAAGTTGACCATCACCTCGGCGACGGCCCGGCAGGCGTCCTCGAACTCGACGCCCTGCACGAGCCGGGCGATGCGGCGCACCTCGGCCACCAGGATCGAGTCCGCGACCTGCCGCCGCGACCTGTGCTCGATCTCGTGGAAGTCGCCGCTGAAGGCGTCCCTGGGCGCGATGAACACGCCGCAGACCTCGCGCAGCGCGTCGTAGCCCGTGGTGCCGTCGACCGGCCAGCTCTGCGGCAGCGCCTCGTCCGGCCCGAGGATCTTCTCGACGACGAGCCAGCCGTCGAAGTGCTCGCGCAGCCGCCGGAAGTAGCCGCCGGGGTCGGCGAGCCCGTCCGGGTGGTCGATGCGCAGGCCCGTGACGCCCCACGACAGCACCGCGCGGTGCGTCGCCTCGAACACCTCCGGGTCCTCGACCCGGATCGCCGCGAGCTCGGTGATGTCGAAGAACCTGCGGTAGTTGAGCTCGGTGTTGCCCCGCCGCCAGTTCGCCTTCAGGTAGTGCTCGTGGACCTCGTCCTCGGCGTCCTCGCCGAGGACCGGCAGCAGCACCTTGCCCGACGACCAGTCGATGTCGAAGTACCGCGCGTACTGCGAGGCCTGGCCGTGTTCGAGGACGTCCTCCCACCACGGGTTCGGCACGACCATGTGGTTCGGCACGATGTCCACGACCAGCCCGAGGTCCTGCGCCTTCAGCTGCTCCTGGAGCGCGACCCGCCCGGCGTCACCACCGAGCTCGGGCCGCGCCTTCGTCGGGTCGGTGACGTCGTAGCCGTGCGTCGAGCCCTCCCGCGCGTCGAGCATCGGCGACGCGTACAGCGCGCCGACGCCCAGGCGCGCCAGGTAGTCCGCGACGGCGGCGGCGTCGGCGAAGGTGAAGGACGGGGTGAACTGGACGCGGTACGTCGAGGACGGCGCGCGCATCAGCCGACCCGCTGCAGCACGACGAGCGACCGCGCCGTCAGCGTGAGCTCACCGGACGCGGGGATCGGCTTCTCGGTGCCGCCGACCAGACCGGTCGTGGTGTCCACGACGACCCTCCACTCAGGACCGTACTCCAGCTCGGGCAGTGTGACCTCGATGTCCTCGTAGTGCGCGTTGAAGGCCATCAGGAACGAGTCGTCCGTCACCCGCATGCCGCGCGAGTCGAGGTCGGGGATGCCCTCGCCGTTGAGGAAGACGACGATGCACTTGCCGAGGTCGTCCTCCCAGTTCTGCTCGGTCATCTCCTCACCCGTGGGCGTGAACCACGCGATGTCGCGCAGCTCGTCGCCCTTGCGGATCGGCCGGCCCGCGAAGAACCTGCGGCGGCGGAACACCGGGTGCGCCTTGCGGAACGCGGCGAGCGCCGAGGTGAAGTCGGCCAGCTCCGCGTTCGCCTCCAGCAGCGACCAGTCGACCCAGGAGACCTCGTTGTCCTGGCAGTATGCGTTGTTGTTGCCGTTCTGCGTGCGGCCGAACTCGTCGCCGTTCACGATCATCGGCACGCCCTGCGAGAGCAGCATCGTCGCCATCAGGTTGCGCCGCTGGCGCCGCCGGAGCGTGAGGATCTCCTCGTCGTCCGTCGGACCCTCGACACCGCAGTTCCAGGACCGGTTGTGGCTCTCGCCGTCCTGGTTGTCCTCGCCGTTGGCCTCGTTGTGCTTCTCGTTGTACGACACCAGGTCGTTCAGCGTGAAGCCGTCGTGGGCCGTCACGAAGTTGATCGACGCGTACGGACGGCGGCCGTCGTCCTGGTAGAGGTCGCTGCTGCCCGTGATGCGCGAGGCGAACTCGCCGAGCGTCGCCTGCTCACCGCGCCAGAAGTCGCGCACGGTGTCGCGGTACTTGCCGTTCCACTCCGTCCACAGTGGAGGGAAGTTGCCGACCTGGTAGCCACCGGGACCGACGTCCCACGGCTCCGCGATCAGCTTGACCTGCGACACCACCGGGTCCTGCTGCACGACCTCGAAGAACGTCGCCAGCCGGTCCACGTCGTAGAACTCGCGCGCCAGCGTGGCCGCGAGGTCGAACCGAAAGCCGTCGACGTGCATCTCGGTGACCCAGTAGCGCAGCGAGTCCATGATGAGCTGCAGCGTGTGGGGCGACCGCACGTTCAGCGAGTTGCCCGTGCCCGTGTAGTCCGTGTAGTACTGCTGGTCGTCGTCGACCAGGCGGTAGTACGACTCGTTGTCGATACCGCGCATCGACAGCGTCGGCCCGAGGTGGTTGCCCTCCGCCGTGTGGTTGTAGACGACGTCGAGGATGACCTCGATGCCCGCCTGGTGCAGGGCGCGCACCATGCCCTTGAACTCCTGCACCTGGTTGAGCGGCAACGCCGCGTAGCCGTCGTGCGGAGCGAAGAACCCGATCGTGTTGTAACCCCAGTAGTTGCTGAGCCGCTTCTCCTGCAACGTGTGGTCGTTGACGAACTGGTGCACCGGCATCAGTTCGACCGCGGTGATGCCCGTCTTGGTGAGGTGGTCGATCATCACCGGGTGCGCGAGACCCGCGTACGTGCCCCGCAGACGCGGCGGGATCTCCGGGTGGTCGATGGTGAGACCGCGAACGTGCGCCTCGTAGATGACGCTCTCGTTGTACGGCGTCTTGGGCAGCCTGTCGTTCGTCCAGTCGAAGAACGGGTTCACCACGACGGACTTCGGCACGTGGGGCGCCGAGTCGGTGTCGTTGCGCTCCTCCGGCGACCCGAACTTGTACCCGTACAGCGCCTCGTCCCACGCGAGGCCGTTCGAGATGGCCTTGGCGTACGGGTCGATCAGCAGCTTGTTCGGGTTGCACCGCAGACCGCGGGAGGGGTCGTGCGGGCCGTGCACTCGGTACCCGTAACGCTGGCCGGGACCGATGCCCAGCAGGTAGCCGTGGTGGACGAAACCGTCCACCTCCGGCAGCCTCACCCGTGTCTCCGTGCCGTCGTCGTCGAAGAGGCAGAGCTCGACGTACTCCGCGACCTCGGAGAAGAGGGCGAAGTTGGTGCCCACGCCGTCATATCCAGCGCCAAGCGGATAGGGCCTTCCTGGCCAGGGTCGCACGATGCTGTTGCTCCTCGTCACAAGCGGCGGGCCTACCGACAGACCATATCCGGGCGGCGAGGTGCTTGCACCACACCGATTCCGGCGGTCCAGGTCCTCGTCTGACCCGGTTTCCCGGTGCGAGGTGAACGCTTCCCGGCCACCGGCCCGCGCACCGCGGGTCTCCCGGCCGGATCCACGTCCGTTCGAGCCTTGCGGCTCCAGGTCTCCAGCCTCTCCGGTACCTGCGTTCTCCCCAGCAGCAATGCTCTGGGGTCGTGTGCGGCGTTCAGATCCCGATCGACCACTACCCCGCTCGCCCCGTGGCGAAACACCCCGATGTACGACTGCGGCACGGTTTTCACCACACCGCGATCCGAGAGGGTCTTCGGCGACGGGCGCCAGGGGTCTGCCACGACCGGATGACTACCCCGCCATCGCGGTCCGCACGCCCCCTGTCGGCGCACTCCGGCGACGGCCCCGGCGGGTCGCCGGCCGCGCGGCATCCCGGACGCGGTGAGGTCCGGGGCGCGACTTCGCTCTCGGTCAGGTCCCGGATCAACGCGGGCAGCGCCCACGGCAGGACCCCGGTCGAACGCGACCCTCCCGGCGCCACGAGGCGCGGACGAAGCCCGCGTCTGTGCCGGGGTCGGGTCCAATGCGAACCGGTGGGTCTGGTGGACGATCACACTGCGAACCCTACGAGCGGGCACCGACAATTCAGGGCCCATTACGGAAAGGTTCTCACGAGAGTGGGAGCGGCTTAATTCGATCGTGTGATCGTCATCCACCGGCGACTACCGAATGCGGTCAAACTCCTTCGTGTGCGAGAACCAACTGCCCACGTGCGGCCATGAGCAACGTGCGTGCCTCCTGGATCTCCACGTACTTCAGGTGTTCACAAGCCGCCTCCGCGCACGCCAGCGCGTGCTGCAGGGCCGTGTTGTCCTCCACGGGACCAGCGTCCCGCAGCGCGTCACGCAGGGATTCCTCCGCGCGCCGTGCCCCGACCACCGGGTCGCCGAGCGCGGTCGGCCTCACCGAAGCGAGGACCTGCTCGACGGCCAGTTCAAGCACGCCGGTCGATGTCCGCGTGCCCACGGCTGAACTCATTTGGTACGCCACCTCCAAGAACGTTCGTCTTCCGCCGTCCGGTGACGGCCTTACAGTACTACTCAGATCTATGACCTGCCGTTACGCAAAAGTTTCATCTTTGCGGTTGCGCAGTGGCCGGGTGACTTCCCGGACCCGTGGGAAAAATTCGTCCAGCGCCACGGGTAGGGGAATTCTCCAGTTCGGGTGCTCGTCGATCGTGCCCGGCACGTTGGGCTGCCGGGTCTCCCGCAGAGCGTCCTGAGGTGAGGTCAGGACCAACGCGCAGGGTGACTGCGCGAGCAGTTCGTGGGCGCCCTCGACCCGGTCCGAGGTCGTGACGCCCTCCTGGCGCATCAACGCGTCGAAGTCGGGGCCGTCCGGCCCGGCGAAGAACGTCGCGGCGGTCGGCAGGTCGTGCGTCGAGATGCTGGCCATCTGGTTGGGATTCCACTGCGACGGCGGGACCAGCGGGTGGCCCTCGGCGTAGTAGTCGCGCTGGAAGTAGAGGACGGCACTGGTCAGCATGCCGTTCTCCTGCAGGGTCTTGGTGACGATCGGCTCGACCGTGCCGAGGTCCTCGCCGACCACGACGGCGCCCGCGCGGTACGCCTCCAGCGCGAGCACGCCGAGCATGGCGTCCGCGTCGTAGTAGACGTACGTGCCGCGCGACGGCGGCTCGCCCGGCGGGATCCACCAGAGCCGCCACAGGCCCGCGACGTGGTCGATGCGGATGCCGTCCGCGTGCTTCAGGACGCTGCGCAGCACCTGCCGGAACGGCCGGTAGCCGGTCTCGGCGAGCTTGTCCGGGCGCCACGGCGGCAGGCCCCAGCCCTGGCCGTCCGCGCTGAACGCGTCGGGCGGCGCACCGACCGTGACGTCGATGGCGAACACGTCGGGGTCGGCGAACGTGTCGGCGCCGCCGGGGGCCACGCCCACCGGGAGGTCGTGGATGACGCCGACGGCCATGCCGGCCTCGTGCGCGGCGAGCCGGACGTCCTGCAGCTGACGGGTGCAGAGGTGCTGGAGCCAGGCGTAGAAGCCGACTCGCTCGGCGGGTGCGTCCGCGCGGTCGGCAGGCCACTCGCGCCAGTCCGCGCCGTGGATCTCGGCGAGCGCGCAGTACGTCGCGAACTTCTCCAGCTCGGCGTCCATCTCGACCTCGCCGCCGGGGAAGAGCAGCTCTAGGGCCTGCCTCTTCGCCTCCCAGACGGCGTCGTAGTCGATCAGGTCCTGGTTGCCGGGCTTGAGGTCGCGGATGAGCTGCCGGGTGCGCGGGCAGGCCTGCAGGAACTCGGCGGTGTCGGTGACGCGCAGGTACAGCGGGTTCACGAACCGGCGGGTGGTCGGTGAGTACGGCGAGCGCTCGACGGGGTGCGTCGGCGCCGGGGCCTGCACGGGGTTGACGAGCACCACGCCGGCGTCGAGCTCGAGGGACGAGCGGCGCGCGATCGTCGCGAGGTCGGCGAAGTCGCCCATCCCCCACGACTCCTTCGAGCGCGCGGCGTAGAGCTGCAGCATCCAGCCCCAGGTGTGCGGCACGTCCGGCAGCGTCCTCGGCGCGACGGCGAGCGTGACGGTCTGCTCCGGCGTCACCACGCGGTGCCAGCCGAGCGGGAGCGAGTCGGGGAGGTGCCGTTCGACGGCGAACGAGGTGCCGTCCTCGAGCTCGATGGTCGCCGGCCCGTGCAGGTCGTACGTCTCGTACTCGCGGACGACGATCGTGGGCGGGAGCTTCTGCTCGGCCCTGCGCCGCTCGACGTCGGCGAGCGCGCGGGCGACCGAGTCCTCAGTGGACGCGTCGACGCCGAACTGGGCCAGGACCTTCACGACGACCTCGAGATCGACCACGACCTCTTGCTGGTCCGCGTTTTCGTACCGAGTGGCCACGCCCCAAGCGTCCGCCAGCCGCGCCACCAACTTCTCCACAACTACAAGCTATGTCACAGCCCGGTCCGCATTACCAGAGCAAATGGTCCCTGGTCACCCGAAGGGTGCAGGCCGGTCGGGACACCTACGCAGAGATGCATTTACTTAGACATCCGATGCTTCACTTGGAACAGCCACGACCGCTTCGACCTCGACGAGGAAGTCGGGCCCGAACAACGCGGCGACCTGAACCAATGTGCTGGCCGGGTTGGGCACGTTCCCCAGTGCGGGACGCAGGATTTCGTCACGCACGTCGCGAATGGTCTGAACCTCCGAGGCGTCCAGCACGAACCAGGTGAACTTGACGACATCCGACCAGTTCGCGCCCAAACCTCGAATGATGTGATGAAGATTGCCCAGCGCCTGCCGGGTCTGCGCCGCCAGGTCGTCCACGCCGACCACGCACCCCCTGGCGTCGACCGCGACCTGACCGGAGACGAACGCGAGCGTGCCGGTGACCGTCACGGCGTGCGCGTAGCCGGGGGTGGTGGGCAGGTCGGGGAGCTCGGTCAGGCGCTCAGCGGCGGGCATGGCGCCACAGTACTCAGGCGACCGGCCCGCTGGAGTTGCGCACGACCAGCCGCAACGGGTGCTCCGCCGGCTCGACCTCGCCGCCCCGGATCAGCGTGAACAGGTCGGCGACCGCCCGTTCCCCCTGTTCCTTGGCCGCGCCCTCGACGGCGGTCAGCCCGACCACGCGGGTGAGCTCCTGCCCGTCCAGCGACACGATCGACACCTCGTCCGGCACCGACCGCCCGTCCCGCTGCACGCGCAGGAAGATCCCCACCGCCGCGGCCCCGTTCGAGCTGATCACCGCGGTGGGGAGGCGTTCGCCGTCGAGCAGCACGTCGACCACCTGTTCGCCGCCGTCGACGGTCGGCGAGCACCACACCGTCCACTCGGGACGGACCTCCAGCCCGGCGGAGATGAGGATCTCGTCGTACGACTCGTCCTCGCCGTCGGACAGCACCAGGGCCACGTCGCGATGACCCAGAGCCACCACGTGGGACACCGCGGTCTGCAACGCGTGGCGGAGGTCGGTGTCGTCGACCGCGACGTGCGGGACCTCCAACGACTCCAGCGCCGTCCGCTCCGCTGAGGACAGCGACATCGACAGCAGCAGCACACCGTCCACCCGGCGCCCGAGCGGCAGCTCGCCGAAGAACTTCGCGCGCCCGGCGGCGTCGCCCAGGACGTAGAGCAGCACGTCGTACCCGGCCTGCCGCAGCGCGCCCTCCGCACCCGCCAGCACCGGGCTGACCTCGGACGTCAGCACCGCGATCGCGTACCGGCGGCCACCGGCCAAAGAGGAGGCGTCACGCGCGATCGCGTACTTCATCCGCCGCGCGATCTCGCTCACGTGCTGCCTGGTCGCCTCGGACACGCCCGGTTCGCCCCGCAGAGCACGCGATACGGTCGCAGCGGACACCCCTGCGGCCTTGGCCACGTCGGACATGCTGGTCACGGCCCGAGCGTATTGGAGATCCATGAAGCCCGGCGACCTCGCCCCCGACTTCTCCCTGCCCGACCAGGACGGCACCGAGCGCAAGCTGTCCGAACTGCTCGCGAACGGCCCGGTCGTGCTGTTCTTCTACCCCGCCGCGATGACGTCCGGGTGCACGGCGCAGAGCTGCCACTTCCGCGACCTCGCGGCCGAGTTCGCCGAGGCGGGCGCGCAGCGCGTCGGGATCTCGATGGACGACGTGGCCAAGCAGAAGCAGTTCGCCGAGCTGAACGGCTTCGACTACCCGCTGCTCTCCGACGTCGCGGGCGAGGTGGCGGAGCAGTTCGGCGTGAAGCGCCGGTTCGGCATCACCCCGGTCAAGCGGCACACGTTCGTCATCGGCGCGGACCGCCAGATCATCGAGGTGATCAAGAGCGAGTTCTCGATGAACGCGCACGCGGACAAGGCGCTGGAGGCTCTCAGGAGTCGGTGATCGTCAGCACGCCGTAGGGCCCGGAAGCCTTGCCCTCGCGGACAGTCGTGCCGTCGACGGTGTACCTGCCGCGCACCTCGGCGCCGTCCGGGCCCGCGACCACCACGAGCATCACGGACTTCGAGGCGGTGTCGGCGGGCACCTCGACGGTGCGCGTCCACGGCAGCGTCACGCTCGGCTCGTTGTGGATGGTCGTGCCGACGGTGGCGGTGACGTTGAAGGCCTTGCCGGTGCCGGTCACCTCGAACACGACGACCCGTTTCGCGGGCGCGGCGGGCGGTTCGGGCACCACGGCGGGCGGCGGTCCCGGCTCGGGTTCGCCCTGCCGCACGGCGTCGCTCGCCGCGTCGAACACGCGAGGGCCGTACACCACGCCGCCCACCGCCAGCAGCGCGATGACCAGCAGGAGGATCCACGGGCCTTTGCGCGTCCTGGGCGGGTCGCCGTGCAACGGCGGTGCGAGGCCGTACTCCGGTGGCTGGTGCGACATGGGGACCCCCTCGTGGGGTTTGTCGACCTCCTGTCGGCCGTCGTTACCGCCGCACAGCCGCGATCAGCGCACCCGCGAGGTCCAGGTACTCGTCGACGGAGCGCGCGGTCTGCTGGAAGTCGGCGAACACCTCGCCCACGACCCCGCCGACCATCCGCGCGTAGTCCGCGAGCTGCCCGACGGTGCCGGTGTGCGGCACGTGCGCCGGGTCGGCCTTCTCCGTCGTGACCTGCGGGTTGACCCGCAACGGGAACCGCAGCTCGTCCGGGTCGCGGCCGAACGCCGAGGCCTGCTTGCGGATCGACGCGACGGTCGCGGTCAGCGCCGGCAGCGGCAGGCCGACGGCGAGCCAGCCGTCCGCGCGCCGGGCCACGCGGGTGAACGCGGCCGGCACCAGTCCCGCGAGCAGCACGGGCGGGCGCGGGCGTTGCACGGGCCGCGCCCTCACCACCGACTCCGGAACCGTCCACAACGGACCTTCGTGCGCCACGACGTCGCCGTCCGACCAGAAGGCGTCGAGGACGTCGAGCGTCTCCTCCAGCCGGGCACCGCGGCCGGCCCACGGCACACCGGCGGCCTGGTACTCGTCGCGCGACCACCCGGCACCGATGCCGAGGTCGATCCGCCCGCCGCTGAGCTGGTCGAGCGTCGTCACGGTGCGGGCGAGCAGGGCGGGCGGCTGCCAGAGCGCGTTGAGGGTGCTGGTGCCGAGCCTGGCCCGCGAGGTCGTCGCCGCCACCGCCGCGAGCAGGGTCAGCGGGTCCAGGAAGTTCTCGTACTCGGCCGGGACGACGCCGTCACGGCTGACGTACCGGTCGCGCGGGGCGGTCGGCAGCAGCAGCCGGTCGCCGACCCACAGGCTGTCGAAGCCCAGTGCCTCGGCCTCGGCGGCCACCCGGAGCGTGACGGAGGGGTCGGCGAAGCGGCCGTACTGGGGCAGGGCGAGTCCGAGCCTCACGCGGCGAGCCCCGCCAGCACGAAGTCCCCGATCTCCCCGGCCAGCTGACCAGGCGTTTTCGGTCCGTCCGGCCGGAACCACATGGGCAGCTGGTTCACCACGCCGAGCGCGATCCGCACCACCGTGTCGGCGGGGACGAGCGAGCTGAACTCGCCGTCCGCCTGCCCCTTCTCCACGACCGCGAGGAACGTCTCGTGGTAGCGGCGGCGTTCGGCGCGGAAGTCCGTCATCCGGTCCTCGCCGAGGCGGTGCAGCTCGCGGACGAACACGGCCGTCTCGTCGACCCGTTCGGCCGTCGAGGTGACGAGCGACGCGAGGATCTCGCGCACCGTCTCGCCGGCGGGCAGGCCCAGGGCGATGATCCGGTCCATGTCGGCCGCCTGTGCCGTGATCAGCAACCGGTAGATCTCGAAGAGCAGGTCGTCCTTCGACCGGAAGTAGTGGTACAGCGCGCCCTTGGTGACCTCGGCGGCGTTGACGATCTCCTGCACCGAGGTCGCGTCGTAGCCCTGCGACGCGAACAGGCGCACGGCCGCGTCGATGATCTTCTGCTCGGTCGCGCTGGACACCGGGCTACCTCTTGGGTGCGAGCGCGCGCACCTGCTCGACCTGGTCTCCCCCGGTCGGGAGCAGCGCGATGATCGGGGTGTCGACGCCGTTCGCCTGGTACTCGGCCACGCGGTCACGGCACTGGTCGAGCGACCCGTGCACGACCAGCGCGTCCACGACCTCGTCCGGGATCGACTTCGACGCGGCCTTGCGGTCGCCCGCGGCCCACGCCTCGTGCATCGGGCGCAGCGCCTCGCCGCGGCCCAGCCAGTCGTGGAACGCCGCGTACGCGGGCACGGTCAGGTAGGTGCTGATCAGCATGCGTCCGAGTGCGCGAGCGGCGTCGGCGTCCTCGGTCGGGCAGACGAAGATGCGCGCCGCGAGCTCGGCGTCGCCCAGTTCCTCGCGCACCTGCGGCACGTCGGTGGCGGCGAGCCAGTTGGTGATGGCGCCGTCGGCCTCGCGACCGGCCAGGCGCAGCATGTTCGGGCGCAGCGCCGCGAGCATGATCGGCACCTTCTCGGCCGGCGGGCGCTCGAGCTTGAAGCCCTTCACCGAGAACGTGTCGTAGTCGGCGGAGACCTTCTCGCCCGCGAGCGCGGACTTGAGGAAGCGCAGCGTGTCGCGGGTGCGCTTGAACGGCTCCTCGAACGGGATCGCGTTCCAGCGCTGCACGATCGCGGGCGACGACGAGCCGATGCCCAGCACGAACCGGCCGCCGGTCACCTCCGCGAGCGTCGCGGCGGTCATCGCCAGCGTGGCGGGGCCGCGCGTGTAGACGGGCGCGATCGCCGGGCCGAAGCGCAGCTCGGAGGACCACTGCGCGGCCAGGGCGAGCGGCGTGAACGCGTCGGTGCCGGTCGTCTCGGCCGACCACACGTCCGTGTAGCCGAGCCCGGCGAGCTCGGACACCAGCGCGCGGTGCTCCAGCACCGGCACACCGATCAGCGGCAGCGTGATTCCCCAACGAGCCATGAAAGCCTCCAGGTGAGCAACTTCGCCGCCACCCTACCGACCGGTCGGTATGTCCACAACCTCACCTCTTGCGGGCCATGGTCAGGCCGTCCGCGATGGGCACGAGCACCGACTCGACGCGCGGGTCGGTCCGCACGAACTTGTTGAAGGCGTTGATCGCGGCGGCGTTGCCCACGGGCTGCTCGGCGGCGGCCTCGCCGTAGTAGAGGGTGTTGTCGGCGAGCAGCAGGCCGCCCTGGCGCACGCGCGGCACCAGCAGGTCCCAGTAGTGGACGTAGCCGACCTTGTCCGCGTCGAGGAACACCAGGTCGATGACCGGTTCCTCCGGCATCTCAGCCAGGGTCTGGGCGGCCGCGCCGAGTCTCAGCTCGATCCGGTCGCGCACCCCCGCCGCCTGCCAGGCCTCCTCGGCGATCGCGGTCCACTCGGGCGAGACGTCGCAGGTGATGACCTTGCCGGACGGCGGGAGCGCCTGCGCGAACGCCAGCGTGGAGTACCCGGTGTAGGTGCCGACCTCGACCACGGTCTGCGCGCCGGTGAGCTTGACCAGCAACGACAGCAGCACCGCCTGCTCGTGCGGGATCTGCATCTCCGCCGAGTCGCCGAGCTCCAGCGTGCGGGCGATGAGCTTCTCCTGCACCGCGCTGGGCCGGCCTGCCTGCTCGCGCACGTAGCGGTAGATCTGCTGGGTCATGACCACGGCCTTGAAGTCGTTCACGCGCGGCCTTCTCTCATAGTCGGGTGGCGAACGTCCTGAGTGTCTCTCCGTACTCGCTCCTCAGCGGGCGTTTCGCGAGGTCGTGACCGATCGCGGACAAGATGGCGGCGCGGTGGGCCCGGTAGCGGCTCACGCACACGTTCTCCCGGCTGACGAGGAAGAACTCGTCGAACCGGGCCCGTTCGGCGTCGGTGGTGGTCGTGGACGACCGGCCGGACTCGCGCAGCAGCGACGGCCCGCCGGGCACGAGTCTGCGCATGACCTCCATGTGTGCCACCAGGTTCGCCTTGCTCGCGGAGGAGAGCGGTGCGGACGCCACGGGCCCCAGTGCGGTACGGGCCTGGCGCAGCAGGCCGGGCAGGGGCTCGTAGTCACGCGCCCACCGCCCGCTGAACGCCGGGTCGAACGTCACCATCATCGGCCGGATGACGTCCTCGTACATCTCACGGGAACAACTGCCCGAATAGGCGAGCATCACCGAGTACGCGTCGTATCCAAGCGCAGTGACGCGGACTAGCTGCGAATCAGGCTCGCGTATCAGCCGATCGAGTGAAGCCGAAAGAAACTTCCAGACCAGAAATGCGCCGTGGTGGCCGAGAAACCACCGGTGCACGGCGCGTTCCACCGGGTCTTCCGGGGTGCGGATGACGATCGGGAGCTCGAAACAGCCGTTCGCGCACGGAATCAACTCCGTCCCCGGCATCGGCATTCGCAGCACCGGCAGGTCCACCCAGGTGTGTCCCCAAGCGGGGAGACAGACGGGAGCACTCATCATGCACTCTCCACTTCGGACACGAGACCGTCGAGGACGTCCGCCATCCGGCCCAGCGCACCGTCCAGCGGCCGATCCTCCACGATCGGCGGCACCTCGTGCGCCAGCCTGTCGAACACCGCCGCGAGCCGCGGTGACTGCGGGCGGCGCGCGCCGACGTGCACGGCCTGGCGCAGCGCGATCGCGACCCCGGCGTGCAGGTACCGCAGCATCCTCGACTGGTCGAGCGCGGTGAGCGCGGCCTGCGTGCCGAACGGGACGACGTCCTGGTTGTGCAGGTTCGTCGGCAGGCTCTGCATCGAGGCGGGCGCGGCGGCCCTGCGCATCGCGGCGACGGTGGCGGTCATCGAGAGCTGCACGCCCTGCAACGCGTGGTGCTGGCCGGGAACCGGGCTGAGCATCGGCGGCAACCCGTTGTTGCGGTGGGGATCCACCAGCAGGTCCAGCTGGCGTTCGGCCAGGTTGCCCAGCTGCACCAGGGCGACGTTGAGCTGGTCGGCCGCGAAGGCGCTGGGCTGGCCGAAGAAGTTGCCGCCGTGCACGACCTCCCCGGTCTCCGGGAAGAACAACGGGTTGTCGCTCACGCCGTTGAGGTCGCGGCGCACCACCTCGTCCGCGTGCCGCACGCTCGTGCCGGCCGCGCCGATCAGCTGGGGCGTGCACCGGATGCTGTAGGGCTCCTGCAACGACCGCTCCCCGGATGGCGTACTGCCCTCGAGCCACGTTCGGATGGACGCACCCGTCTCAGCGACGTCCGGATGCCCGAACGCGGCCAGTAGTCCAACCGACGTGAACTCGGTGCCGCACCCCAGGACGTCGGTCATCAAGGCGGACAACAACTCCGCGATCCGGCGCGCGCGGACCGCCTGCGCGACAGCGAGTCCGAGTGCTGCGGCGGTCACCGAAATTCCGTTCACCAGCGCGAGCGCGTCCCGCCCATCGAGCGCGAGCTTCCCCAGTCCCGCCCTTGTGAGCGCTTCTTCCGCCGGCATCAGTCTTCCTTGGAAGAACGCGTTGCCGTTACCGCGCAAGGAATGCGCCACGTAGGCGAGCGGCTGGAGGTCGCCGCTGGCACCGAGTGAGCCCAAACGTGGTACCGCTGGGGCGAACTCGGTGTCCAGCATGGCAGTCAGCGAGTCCACGACCTGCTGAGACACTCCGGATCGCCCCTGCGCCAACGAGAACAGGCGGGCGAGCACGGCCGCGCGCGCGACGGCCGGCGGCAGCAGTTCACCGTGGCCGACTATGAGGTGGATTATGACGTTGTCGCACTGGCTGGAGCTGTCCGCGCGGCCCGCGAACTCGACGAGCGGGCCGAAACCCGTTGTGACGCCGTAGATGGCGCGCCCGGAGGCGCTGACCTCCATGACGAACTCGCGACACCGGGCGATGCGGTGGCGCACGTCCGCCGGCAGTTCGACGTGGACCGGGCCGCAGGCGAGTTCCAACTGGGCGGGTTCGAGGTGTGCGGCCAGATTCAGGGCAGCAGAAGAGGTTCCGACAGGCACGACGCCTCCTGAGGACGGTGGGGAGCCACTCGCGACGATCCCGGTTGACCGGTCGACGAGTAAGGGCCTTATGTACGCACTAAGCGAGGAAAATTTCTCAACTCTGCTCGAGCGCGTTCACGGTGCCGGGAGAGCTGATCGGACTCTCCGCGCACGATTCGGCCCAAAAGATCGGTGGACTGGTCCACTGGGGTGAACCTGTCGTCACCGCAAGAGAATGTCCTTTCACACCAACGACAACAGTGATCGGCAGCCTCACCGCGCGCCGTCCCTCAGGAGACGGCGCGGGATCTTGCCTGAAAAGGACCTCGGTATCTCTCGCACGAACTCAACCTGGCGGATCTTCTTGTGCGGCGCCACCTCCTCCGCCACGAATGCGCTCGGCTCGTCCGTCGCGACGTCGCCTTGCGTGACCACGAAGGCGTGGCGGATCTCACCGTTGATCCGATCGGGGCACCGATCACCAGACAGCGGTTCGCGTGGGGAACCGGCCGTTGTGGACGCTCACGGCCGGATTCCACGTCACAGTCGAATTTCCGCGTTCGGCTTGTTCGGCTGATGATGCCGTTGCACACCAAGCCTTTGGCCGTGGTCTCGACCAGGCACACCCGTTCCGCGACGTGAGCTTTTCGTTGTGCCGCGCGCGTTCCAGGACATGGCGCGACTCCGGCCACACCACCGTGCGTCGTGCACGGCGGCGTGGCCGGAGACCCTCAAGACTTTTCGTGTTCAGGCGGGCGAGCTAGAGACTCACACCGCGCTCGGCGAGCCACCCGACGGGGTTGATCTTCTGCCCACCACTGGCCCACACCTCGAAGTGCACGTGCGGCCCGGTCGACTGCCCGCGGTTGCCGATCGTCGCGATCTGCTGCCCGGCCTTGACCTTGGCGCCCTGCGGCACGTCGATGGTGTTCATGTGCCCGTAGACGGTGATGGTGCCGTCGTCGTGCTGCACGCGCACCCACAGCCCGAACCCGGACGCGGGCCCGGCCTCGACGACCGTGCCGTCCATGACGGAGACGATCGGCGTGCCGATGGCGTTGGCGATGTCGATGCCGTTGTGGCTGGTGCCCCAGCGGGCGCCGAAGCCGGACGTGAACGACCCCTGGGCGGGCCGCACGCACTTGGGACGCTTCGCCTCTTCCTCGGCGGCGACACGAGCAGCCTCGACCTTGGCGGCCTCCTGACGCTTCGCGTACGCGCCCTCGGCGGACTTGAGCGCCTCGGCGACGTGGAACTGCGCCTGGATCTGCTCGGCCTGCAGGAGCTTGCGAGCCTCGGAGCCGGTCTCGACGGAGTGAATCGTCTGCGGCCCGTCCTGCTGCGGCGGCGCGGTCATCGCGGCAGCGAGGGTCTTGGTGGCCGCGACGGGCGCGATGATGCGATCGACCGGGCCGACGGCCGTGGCCGCCTGGGCGAAACCGGCGCCGGCGAGGGCGCCTGCGGCGACAACCACCGCGACGGCCTTCTTGCGGTCCAGGTCCACTCTGGTGATGACGTCGACCAGCGGACCCTTCGCTCGATGCCGTGCCAAACCTGCCTCCATGCACTCGGGGGAGTTCGGCAACCGCGCTTCGCCTGGCGTCGGGGGGCCTGGCTGCGGGCTTCGGGGGCCCGGTGGTGGACTGGACCGCTTCGGGGTGCGTTCCGTGTCCTTGCGGTTATCGAACCGTGACATGCGGCGCAGAACGTAACCTCGCGTGACCGACGCGGGCAAGCCAAGTGGGTGTTCAGGTGATTAGGCCCACTGCTCGTCACTTTGGGTAGTCGAGTCGTTTAGGGCATGGTCAAGGCGCTTTGGACCAATCCCCGGGTTGGTGTTTGTACTGGTCAGTCGCTTTATCGTGAAAGGTTTGCCGGGGGTGGGGGCGGGGATGGGCCGGCTGGGGTGGTTACTTCGGGTGGCTGGGGTCGTTTGGGCGCGTTTGTGTCTCGGGGGCGGCTTGCGTTGGGGGGCGCCGGTTCCAGCGGGGTGGTCGCCTGCCGTGCGTTGTGTCGCCTTGCGTGGGTGGTTGCGCAGGCCTTGACGTGGCGGTGCGGGTCATCGCCGCTTCGCGACGATCGCGATTGGGGCTTGACCTCGAGCCTCTAGCTGGATGCCATATCGGACCTTTAAAAGCTGGGCATAACAACCCAGCCGATCCCTGCCACGGTCGCATCCAGCCCCTCAAGGTCAAGCCCCAATCGCGCGGTGCCCACCTTGTCGCCGCTGACCAGGCTGGTAGAGGTACGCACGCCTCGGCTTCGCCATTGCCGCTGGCGGCAAGGCGGCTCGGCTTCGCCTTTGCCCGACGCGTCTGGAGGCACGCCTCGGCTCCGCCATTGCGATTGACGACAAGACCCCGACCGCCCCGCCTGGCCCGACCGCCTCGCCCGTCCCGACCTGCCCGGCACAACCGCCTTGCAGTCCTGCCCCCGCCCGCTCTGCCTCGCCCGCCCTGCCCTGCCTCGCCCGCCCTGCCCTGCCTCGCCCGCCCTGCCCTGCCTCGCCCGCCCCGACCTGCCCGCCCCGCCCTACCGTCCCGACCTGGCCTGACCCGCTCGCCCCGACCTGCCCGACCTGACCCGCCTGGCCTGCCCAGCTGCCCTGCCCTCTCACCTCCCCAGCCCTCTCGCCTCCCCAGCCCTCTCGCCTCCCCAGCCCTCTCGCCTCCCCAGCCCTCTCACCTCCCCGGCCCTCTCGCCTCCCCAGCCCTCCCAACTCCCCCCAACGCAAAGGGCCGCCGGACGCCCCTGGCGTCCGACGGCCCCAAGCCGATCGATGCTTACTTGTACTTCGCCGCCGCCGGAGGCAGCGGTGCCACCGGCAGGCCCTCGTGGATCACCTTCATCGCGTTGAACCACGTGGGTGCCGCGACCTGACCACCGAACACACCCGAGTTGCTACCCCCGCACAGGCGGATCGGGTTCGCGCAGATCACCTCGGGGCGGTTGCCGTCGGCGTAGGTCATGACGGCGCCCGCGTACTGCGGGGTCGCGGCCAGGAAGGCGACCGACTTGTGCTCTTCGGTGGTGCCCGTCTTGCCGATGGTCGGGCGGTTCCAGCCGCTGCCGCGCGCCGCGTCTGCCGCCGTGCCGCCTGCGATCGTGTCGTGGGACATGCCCTGGGCCAGCGAGTTGGCCAGCTCGGGGTTCACGGCCTGCTCGCAGGCCTGTTCCTTCAGCTGCATCGGCTTGCCGTAGCGGTCGAGGACCTGTTCCACCGGGCTCGGCGGGCACCAGGTGCCGCTGGAGACGATGGTCGCGGCCACGTTCGCCAGTTCGAGGACGCTCGTGGCGCCCGGGCCGAGGGTGTAGGAGCCCGCGTTGTTCTGCTTCGTCCAGTCGCCCTGCGACGGGCCGTTCGACTTGTCCTGCTTCAGAGGTTCGCCGGCTCGGTTCGCGCCCTGGAGGGTTTCGCGCATGCCCAGGCGGTAGGCCATGTCCACGGTCTGGCTGAGGCCCGCCTTCTCCTGCAGGATCACGAAGCCCGTGTTCGGGGACTGCGCGAGGGCCTGGGTCAGCGTCATCTTCTCGCCGTAGGTGCCCGCGTTCTCGACCTTCCACGGCGCGCCGCCGTTGGGGTAGACCTTCGAGTAGTAGACCTTCGGGACGTCCATGGGCTTGTCGATGCCGATGACGTTGCGCTCGAGGGCCGCGGCGGCGGTGAAGACCTTGTTCACCGAGCCGGGACCGAACGGCAGGACCTCGGCGGGCACGGGGCGGGCGACCTGGCCGAGCTCGGCCTTGTTGCCGTAGTCGCGGGAGGCGACGAGGGCGCGCACGCGGTGCTTGTCGGTGCCCGGCTGCACGACGGACATGACGTTCGCGATGCCGTTCTGGGTCTTCGGCACCTGCTGCTCGGCCGACTGCTTCGCGGCCTTGGTGGCCTTCGGGTCCATCGTGGTCTTGATGGTGAGGCCGCCGCGCTGCAGTTCCTTGTTCGTGATGCCGGCGGTGCGCAGGTAGTCGAGCAGGTAGTCGCAGAAGAAGCCGTAGATCGGGCCGTCACCGGAGCCGACGCAGCCCTTGGGCAGGATCTGCAGGTCCTCGACGACGCCCATCGGCTGCGCCTTGAACTCCTCGGCCTTCTTCTTCGCCTCGGTCTCGTCGGCGCCGAACGCGCCGTTCTCGCGCATCTTGTCGATGACGATGTTGCGGCGCTCCAGCGCCTTCTCCGGGGAGGCGCCGGGGTTCAGCGACGACGGGCGGTTCGCGATCGCGGCGAGCAGCGCGGCCTGCGGGACGGTCAGCTTGTCGGCGGTGGTGTTGAAGTACGCCTTCGCCGCCGCGCCGACACCGTAGGTCTGGTTGCCCAGCGGCACGATGTTGAGGTAGCCGGTGAGGATCTCGTCCTTGGTCATCTGCTGCTCGAGCTGCAACGCGACGCGCGCTTCGCGCATCTTGCGGCCGATGGTGGCCTCGGTGGCCTTCTCCCAGGCCTCCTGCTCGTTGTCGGCGCCGAGCACGAACGCCATGTAGTTCTTCACGTACTGCTGGGTGAGCGTCGACGCGCCCTGCGTCGCCCCACCGTCCACACCGGCCTTGGCGGCGGCACGGGCGATGCCCTGCCAGTCGACGCCCTGGTGGTCGTAGAACCGTTTGTCCTCAATGGCCAGGATCGCACCCTTCATGGTGTCCGCGATGTCCTTGGACTCCAACGGGATGCGGTACTGGTCGTACAGGTAGGCGATCGGGTCGCCGTTCATGTCCTGGATGGTGGTGACGAGCGGCAGCTCACCCTTCGCGAGGTCGCCCGACGTCTGGTCGACCGTGTCGGCCGCGCGGTTGGACGCGAGCCCGAGACCTCCGACGAACGGGAACACCATCGCGGCGAGGAGCACGCCCGCAGTCAGGCACAACCCCAGCAACTTGACCAAGCCTGACGCGCGTGCGGCGAACAACCCGCAACTCCTTCCGAGCAAAACCCCAGAGACTCTCTACACGTATAAGTCGCGCGGAAGGCCCATGAGGTTGCGTCCGCTGATCGACTGTTTTCCAACCTACCGGAGCAACCGCAGTCCGATCGTCGGGCTGGCACGGCGCACCTCGACGCCCGCGTGGTCGGGAAGCAGGTCGTCGAGGAACCCGTACCGAGCCAGTTCCTCGTCCGGCCGCCTGCTCACCGTCCGCCACCAGACCGCGATGTCACCCCAGCCCGGAGCCGACAGCGAGCCACCGAAATGTTGCACGGACAGCGCGGCGCACAGGTTCGCGAACCGCACCCGGTGTTCGAGCGGCCACCCGGCCAGAGTGCCCATCACGAACCCGGCCCCAAACACGTCACCGGCACCGGTCGCGTCGAGCTGCGCGACGTTCAGCCCCGGCACGTCCACGCACTCGCCGGTCGCGCTGTCGACGGCGACCGCTCCCCCGCCCCCGCGTGTGACGACCACCACGGGCACGTGCTCGGCGAGCTCGCGCGCGGCGGCCTCGGGCGTGTCGGTGCGGGTGTAGCCCTGCGCCTCCACGTGGTTCGGGAGGAACACGTCATATCCGTCGAGTCGCCGCAGCAGCTCCGGTGACCACGCCCCGGTGCGGTCCCAGCCGATGTCGGCGAACAGCAGGGCGCCGTTCTCCTTCGCCGTGCGCACCCACTGCTCGTCCTCGGCCTGGATGTGCACGAAGCACGCCTTGGTCGACGGCGGCGGCGCGAAGAGGTCGTCCGCGATCACGGGCGACTTGTGCCCGTGCGTGACCATGCTGCGGTCACGTTCCATCGCCATGGACACGGTCACGGGCGAGTGCCAGCCGTAGAAGCGACGGCAGTAGGAGAGGTCGACGCCCTCCTGCTCCGCCAACACGTCCCAGCAGAAGTCGCCGTACGCGTCCTCGCCGAACGCCGCCGCGAGCGCCGTCTTCAGCTCCAGGCGGCGCAGCGCCACCGCGAGGTTCGCGATCCCGCCGGGACACGACCCGAGGCCGTCGGCCCACACCTCGGTCCCCGGCTCCGGTGGGCGGGGCAGGCCGGTGAAGATGATGTCGAGGAACACGGTGCCGGTGAGCAGCACGTCGTAGGCGGGTTCGGCGCCGGGGTCAGCCATGCGTAAACCTTGCCACCCGCGGCCGGTGATCATGCGTTAGAAACGTCCGCATGGCGGTGCCGCTCAGAAAAAACGTCCAGTTCCAGCTGCTGTGGCTGGGCGGTGCGGTCTCGCAGCTCGGCACCCAGCTCACGACGGTCGCGGTCCCCCTGCTGATCCTCGCGGTCACCGGATCGCTCTTCTGGGCGGGCGTGATCGCGGGCGTGCGGGCGACGGCGCTGATCCTCGCTCAGATGCCGGCGGGCGTGTGGGTGGACCGCTGGGACCGCGGCAAGGTCCTCGTCCGGAGCCAGACCACCCAGGCCGTGGCCGTCGCGGTGATGGCGGCCAACGTCGTCAGCGGCCTCGACTCGATCCCCCTGTTCCTCGTGCTGGCGGCGGTGGACGGCGTCTGCACCGCGTTCGCGGGCCCGGCCAGGGCGACGGCGATCAAGGAGATCGTGCCTCCCGCCCAGCTCAAGGCCGCGTACGCGCAGGAGGAGGCGCGCACCCACGTGGCGTACCTGGCCGGCCCGTCGCTCGGCGCGCTGCTCTTCGGCCTGGGCCGCTCGGTCCCGTTCGTCGGCGACGCCCTGTCGTTCCTCGTCGCGGCCGCGTGCGCGTGGTTCGCCAAGATCCCGCCGCGCACCGGGGAACGCCCACGTCAGCGCATGCGGCAGGACCTTCGTGAGCCGTGCGCGTGGCTGTGGCGGCAGCGCGGCCTGCGCAACGTGCTCGCGATCTTCGTGGTCATGAACCTGCTCGGCACGGCCTCGTTGCTCCCGGTCATGGCGCTGGTCAAGGAGCGCGGCGGGTCCGACTGGCTCGTCGGCCTGGTGCTCACGGGCATCGGCGTGGGCGGCGTCCTGGGCGCCCTGCTGTCGCCCAGGGTCACGATGGCGCCGAGCAGGCTGGTCGTCGCGGTGCTCACCCTGTTCGGCGCGAGCATGATGGCGATGGCTCTGCCGTTCGGCGCGTGGTGGCCGTTCGTGCCGCTCATGCTCACCGCGGTCGGCACACCGATGCTCAACGTCTCCGTGGGCGCCGTGTTCACCGAACTGGTGCCCGACGAGCTGATGGGGCGCATGGACGCCCTGCTGAACTTCGTCAGCCGTGGGTTCACGCCGGTCGCCCCGGTGGTCGGGGCGTTGCTGGCGGATCTCGCCGGCGGCGCGGTCGCGTTGCTCGTGTTCGGGGCGTTGGTGCTGGTCACGGCGGCGATCGCGGGGTGCAGCGACCTGCGGACGTGAAGGGCTTCCGGCCAGCGGAAGCCCGAGCTTTGCGGCGGCACCGCCCGGAGCGTCCACTGAGGACATGTCCGAACGCCCCGCTCTGCTGCTGGTGCACGGCGCCTGGCACGGCTCCTGGTGCTGGGAACCGCTGCGCACCCTCCTCGAGTCCACCGGCTGGCGAGTCGACACCGTCGACCTGCCCAGCGTGGCGCCGCACGGCGCGCCCAGGTACGGCATGCACGACGACGCCCAGGCGATCAGGGACACGATCGACGGCCCGACGGTGATCGTCGCGCACTCCTACGGCGGCATCCCGGCGACTCAGGCGGCCACGCCCGACGTCCAGCACCTCGTCTACGTGGCCGCGTGCATGCCTGATGTCGGCGACTCGCTGCTCGGCATGGTCGGAGGCACGCCGCCGCCGTGGTGGCGCGCAGAAGAAGACGTCGTCCACGCGCTGACGCCGGAGACCATCTTCTTCAACGACGTCGAGAACCCACCGACCGAGAAGCTCCTCCCGCAGAGCCGGAGGGCCTTCACCGACCAGCTCACGGCAGCGGCCTGGCACCGGACGCCGAGCACCTACGTCATCAGCGAGAAGGACAACGCGATCCCGCCGCAGGCCCAGGAGGCCATGGCGGGACGAGCGAGGGCCGCGGAACGTCTCGATGCAGGACACTCCCCGTTCCTGTCCTGCCCGCGAGAGCTCGCCGCGATCATCGAGCGCGTCAGCCTTCCTCGGCGATCATCTCCCGCATCCGGGTGAGCGCCCGGTGCTGTGCCACCCGCACGGCACCAGGCGTCGACGCGACCGCCAGCGCGACCTCCTCCGCGGACAGGCCCACGGCCACCCGCAGCACGAGGATCTCGCGCTGGCGGGCCGGGAGCTTGTGCAGCAGGCGCGTGACCTGGGCCATCATCTCGCCGTTGACCGCGTGCTGCTCCGGGCCGGTCTCCAGCGAGGGGCAGTCCGGCAGCTCCGGCACGACCTCCGCGCGGTTGCGGACGGCGCGGCGGCGCGCGTCGGCGACCTTGTGCGCGGCGATGCCGTACACGAACGCGAGGAACGAGCCGGGTTCGTAGCGGTACTTCGACAACGCGCCGAGCACCGCCACGCACACCTCCTGCGCGATGTCCTCCGCCGAGACCAGCGTGCGCTCACGACCGCCGACACGGGCGCGGCAGTAGCGCACGATCAGCGGCTGGATGCGGCCGAGCAGGTGCTCGACCGCCCGTCTGTCTCCGGCAAGAGCGGCATCGACGAGGTCGGCGAACTCGGCTTCGGCGAGCCACTGGTTGGAGACCGGCGCTTGGCGCACCCGACGGCGCATGGGCACCGTTGGCGAATTCCAAGCCTCCTCGGCACTGAGGACGCCGACACCGCCACCGGTCCGCACGGCTGTGGGCATAACCATCCCGGCGACCTCCTCCACTACAGCGACACTGGGGCTTCACTGAAGAAGAGACCGCAGCGAGCCGATTGATACCGCCTGCTTCAAAGAGGACCACGAAGTCCAGTCGGGTGGGGCCAGCGGCACCCTTTTGGGGTAGAACGTGGTCCTAACGGCCCAGTCTTTCGGCCATGCCGAACTGCTGCACCCCGAGGTATCCGACGCGGAAACCGGCCTCCGAGTAGGCGAGGTAGAACTCCCACATCCGGCGGAACGTGTCGTCGAAGCCCAGCTCCCGCACCTCGTCCCAACGGGTGAGGAACGTCTCGCGCCACCGCCGGAGGGTCTCGGCGTAGTCGTCGCCGAACGACCGGGTCTCGGCGATCCGCAGCCGGGTGTGGTCGCGCACCGACTCCTCGATCGACCGCACGGACGGGATGAGCCCGCCGGGGAAGATGTACTTGTGGATCCAGGTGTAGCTGGCCTTGCTCGCGATCATGCGGTCGTGCGGCATGGTGATCGCCTGCAGCCCGACGCGGCCGCCCGGAGCCAGCACGCGGTCGAGCATCGAGAAGTACTCGGGCCAGTACTCGGCGCCGACCGCCTCGATCATCTCGACGCTGACGACGGCGTCGTACTGACCGTGCTCCTCTCGGTAGTCACGCAGCTCGACCGTCACCCGATCGTGGAGACCGGCGTCCCTCACCCGGTCCAGTGCCAGCTTGCGCTGTTCGGCGGAGATGGTCAGCGACGTGACCGTGGCGCCCCGCTGCGCCGCCCGGATGGCGAGCGCGCCCCAGCCCGTGCCGATCTCGAGCACGCGGGAGCCGGACCGGACGCCCGCGTAGTCGAGCACGCCGTCGATCTTGCGCAGCTGGGCCGTGTGCAGGTCGGTCTCGCCGCGGTCGAACAACGCCGACGAGTACGTCATCGTCTCGTCGAGGAACACCGCGAACAGCTCGTTCGACAGGTCGTAGTGCCGGTGGATGTTCTGCCGGGAGCCCGCGACGTCGTTGACCTCGGTCTGGCGACGCTCGGCCCACCGCCGCATCCGCTGCAGGCCGGGAGGGATCAGGGTCGAGAGCTTGGCCGCGAACACCGCGAGCACGTCCGCGAGCTCGTCGGACACCCAGTCGCCCACCATGTAGGCCTCGCCGAAGCCGATCTTGGCGTCGGCGCCGAGGCGGTGGAAGAACTCGTCGGGACGGGCGAGCCGCATCACCGGGCCACCTGCTCCCCACGTCCTGCCGTCGGGGAACTGCACGGTCACCGGCAGCGTGCGCACGGCGTTTCGGAACAGCGACTCGGCGATGCGGGCGCGCATCGGCGAACGCGGTGCCTTGAAGAGCCCTGGCCAGATGCCCTGACCGGGACGGGGCAAGGACAACGTGCTCATCCATCACTCCTGGGGATGATCGGGACGCGCCTGAGGTAGAGCGCGATTCCGTGGCGGCGGATCAACGCGGACACGCGCTGGGGCATCAGCGGACGGCGTAGCAGCATGCGCAGTCCCGAACTGCGCTCGCCCTTCATCGTCGCGCTGAAGGTCGTCTTCCCGTTCTGCCGCAACGCGATGGTCACGGACAGTTGGGCTCCTGGCTTCGGCAGCTTCATCACGTAGTGGCCGTCGACTTCCAGGAACGGGGAGACGTAGAACTCCTTGTCCACCGACGCACGGCCCTTGTCGTCGGTGCGCAGCAGATAGCAGTGCCGTCCGCCGTAGGTGTTGTGCACTTCCGCGACGACGCACACGAGCTCTCCGGCAGCGTCGTGGCACCAGTACACGGACAGCGGGTTGAAGACGTAACCGAGCACGCGCGCGTTGGCGAGCATCAGGACCTGCCCGCCGCTGAGGTCGATCCCGTGCCCGGCCAGCCACTCGTCCAGGTTCTCGCGGATGGTCTTGTCCGGCGAGCCGAGGTGGTCGCGGGCCTCGAACTTCGCGAACGGCCGCGCCCACCACGGGACCTTCGGCATGTCACCGAGGTCTACCAGCCACATGTAGGCGCGGTGGCTGAACGTGCGATCCAGCAACTCGCGGCGCTGGTGGGTGATGAGGACGTCGTAGATCACCACTGCACTCCGAAGTGCTGGGCGGCACGCACGCCGGACGCGCAGCCGTCCTCGTGGAAGCCCCAGCCGTGGTACGCGCCGGCGTAGGCGGTCGTGCCGGTGTTGATCTCGGCCAGGCGTCGTTGCGCGGCAACGGACTCCGGCGTGTAGATCGGGTGCTCGTAGACCATCTTCGCCAGCACCCGGTCCGGGTTCACGTCGTGCGGGTTCAGCGTGACGACGAAGTCGCGGGGCTCGTCGAGCCGCATCAGCCGGTTCATGTGGTAGCTGACGAGCACCTGGTCGTCCGCTTCCCGGCAGGCCCGCTTGTAGAGGTTCCACGACGCCTGCGCGCCGCTCGCCCTCGGCAGGATCGAGGCGTCGGTGTGCAGCCACGTCTCGTTGCGCGAGTACCGGAAGGCGCCGAGCACCTCCTTCTCCTCGCGCGTCGGGTCGGCGAGCAGCCCCAGCGCCTGGTCCGGGTGCGTGGCGATGACGACGTGGTCCGCGGTGTGCGCCACGTTGTTCTCGTCGCGGATCTCCACGCCCGCACCGATGCGCGTCACGGCCCGCACGGGCGTGCCGACGTGCACGGCCTTGAGCCCCCGCACGGCACGGTCGACGTAGGTGCGCGAGCCGCCGACCACGGTCTTCCACTGCGGGGTGCCGCCGATGGCGAGCATCCCGTGGTTCGCGAGGAACTCGAACAGGTACCAGGCCGGGTACTTCATGCTCAGCGCCGCGCCGGACGACCACACGGCGCTGACCAGCGGGATGATGAAGTGGTCGACGAAGTAGCGGCTGTACCCGCCGATCGCGAGGAACGCGCCGAGCGTGACGTCGTGCGCCTCCTCGTGAGCGAGGACGCGCTGGGCGTGCTTGTAGAACCGGGTGACCTCGGCGAGCATCCGGACATAACGACCGTTGACGACGTTCTTCGGCTGGGCGAACAGGCCGGGCAGCTTCCGTGCCCCGGCGTACTCGAGCCCGCAGCCGTCGCACCGCACGCTCATCGACATCTCGGAGTCCTGAGTGGACACGCCGAGCTCGCGGAAGAGGCGGATCAGGTTCGGGTAGGTCCGTTCGTTGTGGACGATGAACCCCGAGTCGACGGCCGTGCCGCCGATGTCGTGCGTGTGCGCGTGGCCACCGAGCCGGTCGTCGGCCTCGAACAGCGTCACGTCGTGCTTGCGCTGCAACACGTAGGCGGCGGTGAGCCCGGCAACCCCTGCTCCGATGACGGCGACCTCAGCCACGCGAGCCTCCCAACGGCACGTCGAGGCCTCGCGGTGAGGCCTCTCGCATCGCATTCGCGATGTCCGGTGCCACCGGTTCGAGCCCGAGCTCACCGTGGACGAAAGCTACGACCAGACGGGTCCAGTCGCGCGCCCTCTTCAGCATCGCGTGCCCGTCGCCGATGACGCTGAACCGCGCGACGCGGTCCGTCACGGTCTTGGCCTGCCGGGCGAACGCCAGCGACTTCGCCGGGTCCGTCATCCGCTCCATGTCCCCGTGCGCGATGAGCAGCGCCTTGCCCCTGAGCTGCTCGAACGGCTCTCCGGGCACGAGCCACGGCGCCAGCGCGCACACGGCGACCACGTTCGGGTGCCCGGCGACGCGCAACGCGGTCCGCCCGCCCATCGAGTGCCCGACGAGCACGATCGGCTTGCCGGGGTGGAGCTCGGAGATCCGGTCCAGGGCCCACCGGGCGTCCTTCACCGGGTCGAGGCTCGGCGCGTTCCAGCCGCGCACCCGGTAGCGCAGGGTCCAGACCTCGACGCCGGGGGCGCGCAGGGCGCGGGCCAGGGGAACCATCCGCAGGTACGCGAGGTTGAGGCGCCGCACGGGGTCGGTGCCGTGTTCTCGTCCGCCGTGCAGCACTAACACGACAGCATTCGTATCGCCCTGTGGTTTCGCCACGTCTACATGCGGGTGCACTCTTGATGTTCGTGAGGCCACGGCAGTTGGCTCGGCTGATGAGAGCCAGCTCACACAGGTAGTGTCCGAACCCGTGATCGACCACATCAGCATCTCCACCGAGGCCGGCTCCTTCGACGCCATCGCGTCCGGTCCCGAGGACGGCCGCCCGGTGCTGCTGCTGCACGGCTTCCCCGAGGCCGCCCTCGAGTGGGAGCACCAGGTCGCGGTCCTCGGCGTGAACGGCTTCCGCGCCGTCGCCCCCGACCAGCGCGGCTACTCCCCCGGCGTGCGGCCGGAGCAGGTGTCCGAGTACTCGGTCACGCACCTGGTCGGCGACGTGATCGCGATGGCGGACTCCCTGGGCTGGGACACGTTCGACCTGGTCGGCCACGACTGGGGCGGCGCCGTCGCGTGGTGGACCGCGATCGAGCACCCCGAACGGCTGCGCACCCTCACCGTCTTCTCCACGCCGCACCCCGGCGCGCTCAGGACCGCGCTGCAGACCGACGAGGAGCAGGCGATGCGGTCGCAGTACATGCGCGACTGGCGTGAGCGCAGCACCGAGAAGCGCATGCTCGACAACAACGCGCAGGCCCTCAAGCAGATGTTCGAGTGGCGGATCCGGCCCTCGCACGTCGAGGAGTACGTCCAGCGGCTGTCCGAGCCGGGCGCCCTCACGGCCGCGCTCAACTGGTACCGCGCGGGTCGGCCGGACGGCGCCGCGGACAAGGTCGGCGTCAAGACCATGTACGTGTGGAGCACCGAGGACGTCGCGTTCGGGTCGTTCGCGGCGTTCGAGACCGAGAAGTGGTGCACCGGGCCGTACCGGTTCGAGATGGTCGAGGACGTCAGCCACTGGATCCCCGAGGAGATCCCGGAAGCCGCGTCCTCGCTGATCCTCGAGAACCTGGGCTAGCCAGCCACAGCACCGCCGCCACGTACGCGCAGAGCACGGCGAACCCCACCCATCCCGGCAACGGGAAGTACCCGGCCGACGGTGCGTAGTGCGCCGTCACCTGCGGATGCTCCACCACCGTCTGCTTGACGGCGAAGCCCGCGGCAGGGGTGAGACGCAGCAGCCAGTCCGCGACCGCGTCGGGCAGCAGCGGAACCGACGTGACGACGTACGGCAGGGCGACCAGCGACAGTCCGGCGAGGACCGCCGCCCAGCCGCGGCGCAGCCACACGCCGAGGCTGTGGGAGAAGACGGCGCAGAGCGCGAGCACCGCGGCGACGCCGACGACCACCCGCGCACCCGTCCACACCGGCGTCGTCGCGGCCGCGACGACGATGCCGGCGCCCGCCAGGCCGGTGACGAAGGTGGTCGATCCGATGACGGCCGCCTGGGCAGCGACCACCTGCCGGGAGGTCGTCTCGCGAGCCGTTCGAGCGCCATGACGTGCCGCCACCACGAGCACGACGACCAACGCGATCACCAAGCCGGACAGCGTCTTCTCGACGCCGCGCGCGCCACCCTCACCGATCGGCCCGATGTCGCCGGTGCCGCTGATCGTGACGACACCGTCCTCCTCCACCACCCCTGACGCGTTGTGGAACTTCTCCCAGTCCGTGTGGTTCATCTCGCCGACCGGTCCGTCGTCCCACCGGCCGGTACCGCCCTGGACGGTGACGGTGTCGAAGACGCCGACGGCCTGGGTGAACCGCACCTCCTCGATCGCGCCTCCGAGGCCGGTCTCGCGGAGCGTGAGGTCGCCCGGCGAGGTGGCGAAGAGTCCGATCTGGACGGTGTCCGGAAGTCCCGTGAGCTCCGCGGTCCCGACCACGTGCCACCGCTCGCCGTCCGCGGACTCGGACCCGGTGATCGTGTCGCCCGAACGGGTCAGGCGCAGCCAGAGCGGCGACTGCGCCGAGACGCTGCCCGTGCCTCCGGCGACGTCGTGCTCGTAGTCGTGCTGGAAACGCACGCCGTGACCGCCGGTCATCGCCAGCGCCGCGTACCGAGAACCCTGCCGTACGCCGTCCTTCACGATGATCCCGGTTTTCGCCCACGGCACGAGCCCGGCGACGATCTGGTCGTGACCGGGCGGCGGGTAGGTGATCGTCCCGGTCATCGACGTCATCCTGACCGTGATGGCGCCTTCACGACCGAGGTCCTGGTGCCGGAACCAGAACGTGTCGCTGACGGTGGAGCACGGGCCGTCGCAGGAGGAGGCGGCGCCGAACAGCAGGCCAGGCACGATGACGGACAGGGCGGCGACGGCCAGGGAGAGCAGGCGGCCCGGGGTGCGGAACGCGGTCCACTCCCTGCGGAGAAGTGCGGTGATCGACATGGTCCGGGTCTACCGACCGGCGGGTGACACGGCCCGAACCCGCCTTGTCATGCCGTTGTTAGGCCGCTCCCGGCATTCTGACGCGATGAGCAGAACCGCCGGGGCCCGGTTCACGATCCTGTACGCCACTGTGTTCCTCGTGTCCGGCATCGGGCTGCTGCTCCTGACCTTCCTGCTGTCCGGCGGCCTGAGCGACACCGCGCCCGCCGGGAACACGCCCGTCCAGGACGCGGCACAGCAGCAGGTCCAGCAATTGCAGGCGCAGCTGGCCGAGGTGCACGCGCAGCAGGCACGTCAGCTGCTGGCAGGGTCGTCGCTGGCGCTGGTCGTGATGGCCGTCGTCTCGCTGCTGGCCGGCCGGGTGCTGGCGCGACGCGTGCTGCGGCCGTTGCGGACGATCACCAACGCCACCCGGCACATCTCCGCCGACAGCCTCGACCGGCGGCTGGCCGTCACCGGCCCGGCCGACGAGGTGAAGGGCCTCGCGGACACCATCGACGAGCTGCTCGAACGGCTCGAGGTGTCGTTCACCGCGCAACGGCGCTTCGCCGCCAACGCCTCCCACGAGCTGCGCACCCCGCTGGCGACGATGCGGGCGTCGCTGGACGTCGCGGTCGCCAAACCCGGCCCGGCGGCCTCGACGGTGGCGCTCGCGGACCGCCTGCGAGTGCAGCTCGACCGGGTCGACCACTTGCTCGACGGGTTCCTCCTGCTGGCCAGAGCGCAGCACGGCGCGCCGGCCGACGCCGCCCCCGTTGACCTGGGTGAGCTCGCCGGAGACGCGCTGCACGAGCTGTCCGCCGGCGTCGGGGCGAAGAGGCTGACCGTGACGGTGGACGTACCTCGGGAAGCGGTCGCCCACGGCAGTCCGGCGTTGCTGGCGCGGCTGGTGGGCAACGTCGTCGACAACGCCGTGAAGCACAACGAGACCGGTGGATGGGTCAGGGTCACCGGCTCCGCGGACGCGGAGAACGCGGTGCTGGTCGTCCAGTCCGGCGGGCCCGTCTTCGACCAGCGGGAGGTCGACCGGCTGGCGCAGCCCTTCGAACGGCTCGGCGGTGAGCGCATCGGCTCGTCGGGGCTGGGCCTGTCCATCGTGGCCACCATCGCCGCCGCACACGGCGGCCGGCTAGACCTGCGCGCGCTGCCGGAGGGCGGCCTGGGCGTGTCGATCACGCTGCCGGCCGCGGAGGTGCCGGCGTGAGGGTCCTCGTCGTGGAAGACGACCACGCCCTCGCCGAGATCGTCGCCGAAGGACTCCGCGACCAGGGGATGGCCGTCGACCTCGCGCACGACGGACTGGTCGCCGCCGGCCTCGACCTCACCCCGTACGACGTGGTGCTCCTGGACCGGGACCTGCCGGGACTCCACGGTGACGTGCTGTGCCGGTTGATCATCGAGCGGGCGGGCAGGCCGATGGTGCTGATGCTGACCGCGGCGGGCGCGCCCGGCGACCGGGTCAGCGGGCTGACCCTGGGCGCCGACGACTACCTGGCCAAGCCGTTCCACTTCCCCGAGCTCGTGCTGCGCGTCCGGGCGCTGGCCCGCCGCAGGCCGGACGCCAGGCCCCCGACGTTGCGCGCGGCGGGGATCGAACTGGACCCGGTGCGCCGGACCGTCGTGCGGGACGGGCGGCACCTCACCCTCTCCGTGAAGGAGTTCGCCGTCCTGGAGGCACTGCTGGGGGCACATCCCGGCTTCCTGAGCGCCGAGGCTCTGCTGGAGCGGGTGTGGGACGAGCACGCCGACCCGTTCACCAACACCGTGACCGTGACGGTGGGCCGGTTGCGCCGCAAGCTGGGCGAGCCGCCGATCATCGCGACGACACCGGGAGTCGGCTACCGGATCAGCGGAAGCGGCTAGATTCAGAGCCATGCGCGTGGCCGGTCTTCTGCTCGCCGCGGGGGCCGGTCGCCGGTTCGGCTCCCCCAAGGCACTCGTCCCACTGGACGGCGAGCTCTTCGTCGACTCTGCCGCGGAGCTCCTCAGGGCCGCCGGGTGCGACCCGGTCGTCGTGGTGCTGGGCGCGCAGGCGTCCGAGGTGCGGCAACGGGCGAGGCTCGAAGGCGTGACGGTCGTCGACAACCCGCACTGGGACACCGGCATGGGCTCGTCGTTGCGCACCGGTCTGCACGCGGTCGGCAGCGCGGACGCGGTGCTCGTCCTGCCCGTGGACACACCGGGGGTCACCGTCGAGGCCCTGCACCGGCTGATGGCGCTCGCCGAACCGAAAGCGCTGGCCAGGGCCACCTACGGCGGCGAGGTCGGGCATCCCGTGCTGATCGGGTCGGACCACTTCGCGGGCGTCGTGGCGTCGGCGGCCGGCGACCAGGGCGCCCGGGACTACCTCCGCGCGAACACCGTCCGCCAGGTCGAGTGCGCCGACGTGGCGGACGGTGCCGACGTGGATCGGCCCGAGGACCTCAGGCGACGTACCGGCGGAGCTTGATGCCCGACGAGACGTTCGAGGCGCTCAGCCAGTGCAGCCCGCCACCCGAGTAGGCGGGGTCGGACACGGCGAACTCGGTGCCGCCGGCGCGGTAGCCGACGATCGTGGCGTAGTGGCCGCCGAAGTAGCTGCGACCGTTGAGGCTGCGCGACGCGGGCCTGGCCGTCGCCCAGCGCCACCGCAACTCGGTGCTGCACACGGCGTCGGCGCTGGGCGTCGAGCTGCTGGCCTGAGGTTTCAGGGCCTCGCCCGGACGGCCGCTCTCGCGCACGCCCCGGCCACGACGAGCAGCACCAGCGCCGCCCACACCGGCCACAGCTCGGAGTAGGTCACCGCCAGCGCGATGTTCGTGGCCGCCGCCGCCGTGAAGACGGCCACCAGCACCACCCAGAAGTAGAAGTACCGCCTGGTCAAACCCACCCCCTGTCCACGAGCGCCACCGCACCCCTCATCGCGCGTATCGAGGTTTGTGGTGCCCGGGTTACTGGTGAGGTGATCTGCGATCCGGTACTACTGACCCGCATGACGACCGACACCGTGACCGGATCCGACTACGGCAACCTCGTGCGCACGCACCTGACGCGCGTCGAGCAGCACAACGCGGCCGCGCTCGACGACGTGGCCGAGCTCGTGCTGGCCGCCGTCGAAGCGGACGGAATCCTTCTCACCGCAGGTGCGGGGCACTCGCTCGCGGCGGTCGCCGAGACCTTCTACCGCGCGGGCGGCCTGGCCTGCGTCCGCCCGATCTACCACCCCGAACTGCTCCCGATGCACGGCGCGATCAGCAGCACGTCGGCCGAACGGCGCTCCGGCCTCGCGGGCGAGGTCCTGCGCGAGTCGGGCCTCGCCCCGCACGACGTCCTGTTCGTGTTCTCGACCTCGGGCGTCAACCACTACCCCGTCGAACTGGCCCAGGAGGCCGCGAGCAAGGGCTGCCCGGTCGTCGGCGTCACCTCGGTCGCCTCCAGCGCCCAGGCACCCCGTCGTGCCGGCGCGACCCTGGCCGAGGTCTCGACCGTCGTGCTCGACAACCTCGTCCCGCCCGGTGACTCGACCTACCCCGAGCACGCCCCGGTGACCGCGGCGATCTCCACGCTCGCGACCACGTTCCTGTGGAACCTGCTGATGGTCCGCCTGATCGACAAGGCGACCGAGTCCGGAGTGCGACTGCCGTTGTGGCGCAGCGCGAACGTGGAGGGCGGCGACGCGGCCAACGCCGACCTGCTCCGCCACTACCAGACCCGCATCCCACAGCTCGGATAGGTAGAAATCCTCACGGATTCCGCCCGCTCCACCGTTAGTCTCCCACCGGGGAATGCACTTACCTGGGGGAACTGAACAGTGGAGCAGAAAACTCGCAAGAGGATCCTGATCAGCGGCGCGCTCGTCACGACGGCCATCGTCGGCGTGGCGGGCGTCCTGCTCTGGTCGGGCAGCAAGAAGATCATGGTCGTCAACGACACGGCGAACCCGGCACCGGTGACGACGAAGGCGCCCGACACACCGCTGGAGGTCGCCGTCGCCTTCCTGAACGGGGCGATCTCCGGTCCGGCCGCCGCCGCCCTCCGCACCGACGCACCGGCAGCGGCGACCACCGCCCTCGAAGCCACCAAGGCCGGAATGGGCGCCTCGGCTTTCCAGGCCCTCGTGGCGACCTCGCCACCACCGGCCGCCGACGCCACGAGCACCGAGTACACGGCGTCCGTCACCTGGACCATGCCGAGCGCGGCCCAGCTGAAGTACGACGTCAAGGTCCCGATGGTCCGCGCCGACGGTGGCTGGAAGGTGCGCTGGACGCCCGCGGTCCTGCACCCTCAGCTCACCGAGGGCGCCGCCCTCACCTACCGCAAGGCGCTGGCGGACGGCGCTTTGCTGGGGCGCGACGGCAAACCTCTGGTCCAGGGCACGCTCCCGGACGGCCTCTACAAGACGATCACCGGCGTGGTCGGCGACGTGAAGGGCATCGACGGCTGGGAGGTCGGCATCACCGCCGGCGGTGCGTTCACCTTGCTGGACAGCAAGAAGGTGGAGGGCGGTGAGAAGATCACCGTCACGATCGACCCGGCCCGTCAGGCAGCCGCCCAGGCCGCGGTCGACGCCCTTCCGCAGGGCGCCTCGATCGTCGCCGTCGACGCCACCACCAGCGAGATCCTGGCGGTGGCGCAGAACAAGTCGTTGACCGGCACCAACCCGTTCATCGGCCGCTACGCCCCCGGTTCGGCGCTGAAGATCGTCACGGCCGCGGCGGCCATGGACGCGGGCCTCGTGCAGTCGGGCACCGCCGTTCCCTGCACGGCCAAGGCCACCATCGGCACCCGCACGATCAGCAACGCGGGCTTCGGCCACGACAGCGTGCCGTTCCACACGGCATTCGCCCTGTCCTGCAACACGACGTTCGGCGAGCTGGGGTCGAAGCTCGACCCGAACGCGCTGCCCGCGATGGCGAAGCGGTTCGGCCTGGGCGCCGACTGGACCGTGCCCGGCGCCGAGACGAACACCGGCAAGGTCCCGGCGGCCACCGGCGACCAGCGGGTGGAGAACAGCTTCGGCCAGGGCAACGTCGTGGCCAGCCCGTTCGGCATGGCCCTGGTCGCCGCCACCGTCGTCTCCGGCCGCACACCGACGCCGACCCTGTTGCGCGGCAGGCCGTCCGAGCCGAACGACGTCGCCGCGGGTCCGCCCGCCGCCGTCCTGCAGCCGTTGCGGGCGATGATGCGCGAGGTCGTCACCTCCGGAACCGCGAAGCAGCTCGCCGGAATCCCCGGCCTGGCGGGGAAGACGGGCACGGCGGAGGCCGGTGGCGGCGAGGCGCACGGCTGGTTCGTCGGCTACCAGAACAACGTCGCGTTCGCGGTGGTCGTGGAGAAGGCGGGCTCGTCGCAGAGCGCGCTGAACGCGACGGCGGCGTTCCTCAAGGGCTGAACCGCTGCTCTCGCGGGACGAGAAGCCCGCGGTGGAACGCCTCGGTGACGGCCGCGGCGCGGTCGCTCACCTCGAGCTTCGCGTAGATGTTGAGCAGGTGTGACTTCACGGTGGCCTCGGTGATGAAGAGACCCTGCGCCACATCGCGGTGGGGGGGCCCCCCCCCCCCCGCCCCCCCCCCCCCCCCCCCCCCCCCCCCCCCCGGGGTTAACAAAAAAAAACCCCCCCCGAAATACCATACAAGAGGTTTGCGGGGTGGGGGGGGGAGATGTGG
>NZ_JBSGUQ010000016.1:0-9572 GCF_053608005.1 Lentzea sp. NPDC055074 | reverse complement strand
TTTCTCCGGCCACCACCTATATCAACCCCCCCCCTCGCGTCGCCCGGTTCTTTTTTTTTTATCCGACCGTTAAGCGCCCGTGCCCCCCTTGGGGGTGCGCCCCCCCCCGGCCCCCCAACCGCAGCACCTCCAGCTCACGCGGGCTGAGCACCTCCACCGCGGCACCGCGCACCCGTTTCATCAGCAACGCCGCCGCGGCCGGGGCGAGCACGGCCTTGCCCCGAGCCGTGGCCCCGACCGCGCGCACGAGCTCGTCACGCGGAGCGTCCTTGAGCAGGTAGCCGGTGGCGCCCGCCTCGATCGCCGCTACCACGTCGCTGTCGTTGTCGTAGGTGGTCAGCACCAGCACGTGCGCCGTGCCGGCCAGCTCCCTGGTCGCCGCGATGCCGTCCGTGCCCGGCATGCGCAGGTCCATCAGCACGACGTCGGGTGCGAGGGTCCTCGCGAGCCGCACCGCCTCGGCGCCGTCGCCCGCCTCCCCGACCACCTCGAAGCCGGGGTCCTGGGCGAACAGGCTCGTGAGCCCGTCCCGGACGACGGGGTGGTCGTCGACGACCAGCACCTTGATCACGCTCTCGCCTCCACGGGCACGCGGGCCGACACTCCAGTGCCCGCACCGGGTTCGGACTCGATCTGCACGGTGCCCGCCAGCCCTTCGATCCGCTGCCGCATCGCCTCGAGCCCGAACCCGTCCCGCTGCCGTGCGTGGTCGAACCCGCGTCCGTCGTCCCACACGTCCAGCGCCACCTCGTTCTCCAGGTACGACAACGTGACGCCGACCCTGGCCGCCCGCGCGTGCCGCGCCACGTTCGCCAACGCCTCCTGCGCCGCACGGAGCAACGCGAACTCGGCCTCGTGCGCGAGCGGGCGCGCCTGCCCCGTGGTGACGACCCTGGCCGGGATGTCGTGCAGCGCCGACCACTTCTCGGCGACGCTGGTGAGCGCCTCCTGCAGCCGTGCGGTCCGCAGCGGTTCGGGACGCAGAGCCGAGACGGACCGCCTCGTCTCGTTGAGGCTCTCCCTCGCGAGCTCGGCCGCGGCATTGACGTGCCGCTGCCAGGTCGACTCGTCGGCCGCCCGGAGCTGGCTGATGATGCCGGTCAGCCCCTGGGCGAGGGTGTCGTGGATCTCGCGCGCCATCCGCTGGCGTTCGTCGCGCACCCCGGCCTCACGGGCCTGCACCACCAGTTGCTCGTGCAGGGTGGCGTTGTCCGCCAACGACTCCGCGAGCCGGCGGTTCGCCTCGCGGGCCTGGGCGAGCGCCTCCTCGCGTTCCGACTCCTGCCGCTCCGACCGGCGCAGCACGAACGCGTACGCGCACATCGGCACGGCGTTGCCGGCCATGACGGCGACCCAGATGGCGACACCACCGACCGTGGACTTGTCGACCCCGTACGCCTGCGCCGTTCCCGCGACGGCTGCGACCAGCGCGACGGCGACCGGCTGCCAGGGAAAGGCGATCGTGCGGAAGGTGTAGAAGTACGGGACCGGCGTCAGGAACCCGAACAACGGGTTGAGCACCACCAACACCCCTGTCAGCACGGTCAGCCCGGCGGCGAACACCCACGGGTGCGCCGTCTTCACGGTCATTCCCGCCGCCAGCCAGGCCGCGACCACCGCGCACAGCACCAGTTCGGCGGGCACCGGCCGTTGGTCGAGCGTCGTGGCGGCGGCCAGCAACGCCAGCAGGACGTACGGCCACCGCGCCACCGGAATGCTCATCCGCGTCCCTCCCCAGGTGTGCCAGAGCCTAGGCCCTGTCCTGCAAGTCTCGTCCGCGACAGTCGCGGCTTAGGACCTAGCCAGGTTCGACGGCCAAGGCGTGCGTGAAGACGTTGCGCGGGTCCCAGCGAGCCTTGATCCGTTGCAGCCGCAGGTAGTTGTCCTTGTGGTACAGCCGCTGTGCGGACACACCGGAGGTGTTCCACTGCGGGTCGGCGAGGTCGGCGTCGGCGTAGTTGATGTACGAACCGTCGTTGACCTCGTTGGGCACCGGCACACCACCCGTGTCCGCGTACACGTCGCGGTAGAGCGCGCGCACCCACGCGAGGTTGGCCGCGTCCTGCTGTTCCTCGCTCCAGATCGACTGGTAGACCGCCTTCATCACCACGTCTCGCTGCGCGATCGCGGTGTCCTGCGGCTTCACCGCGTTCGCCTGCCCGCCGTAGCCGATCAGCAACACGCTCCCCGACTCGCCGCCCGGTGCGGTGAGGTTGCGCCACAGGGCGTTCAGCTGCTTCGGAGCGAACGACCGGCGCAGGTAGGCCGCCTTGATCTTGTACCGCCTGGTGAGCACGTCTCCCGGTTCGCCGGTGCCCGGCCACGTCATCCGGTGCAGCCACGGCATCGTCCTGCGCAGGTCGAACACCGGCGTGAGGCCGAGGCCCGCGGACACGGCCTGCACGAACTCCGTGATCATCGTGTCGACGCCCGGCAGGTCCGCGTCGGCCTGCACCGCGAGCATCACGATCCCGCCGGCCTGGTGCTTCACCTCGAGGATCCCGTAGAGGCCCGCCTCCGGCGCGCCCGGCGCGCTGTGGCGCTCGTGCCACGTCCCGAAGTTGCGCAGCAGACCGCTCAGCTTCTCCTCGGTGAGCTGCCCCCAGTCCCAGAAGACCACGTGCTGCACCATGTTCCGGGGGACGGGCGGCAGCAGGTGCCCACCGCCGGACGACCGCAGCCAGTACTTCGTCACCACCCCGAAGTTGCCGCCACCGCCTCCGGTGTGCGCCCACCACAGTTCGCGGTTCGGGTCGTCCTCCTCCCGCGTGGCAACGACGACGCGGGCCTTGCCGTCCTTCCCGACCACCACGGCCTCGACGCCGTACAGGTGATCGACCACAGCCCCGTACCGCCGCGACAGCGGCCCGTACCCACCACCCGCGATGTGCCCACCGGCGCCCACCTCGGGGCACCCGCCGCCGGGGATCGTGACGCCCCACCCCGTGCACAACGTCCGGTACACCTGCCCGAGCGTCGCGCCGGGCTGCACCGAGAACGCCTGCCTGCGCTCGTCGAACCCGACCTCGTTCAGGGCCGACAGGTCGAGCAGCGTCCTGACCTCGGGCGCGGCCGTGAGGTTCTCGAAGCAGTGGCCACCGCTGCGCACCGCGATCCGCCGCCCGGCCCGCACCGCCTCGTCGACCGCGCGCACCACCTGGTCGGCCGACGTCGCCACCCGGATCTCGTCGGGCCGGCCTGCGAACCGGAAGTTGTTGCCCCGCAGCAGGTTCTCGTACCGCACGTCACCGGGCCCGATCCGCACGGCCGCCGATCCCGCCGGTCCGCCGGCCGCTGCCGCGCGTCCCTGGCCGATCAGACCGCCTGCCGCCACGACTCCCGCACCCGCCATCAGCGCTCGCCGGCTCAGGTGCCCGCCCCCGGAGTTGCTCATTGCCGTCCTTCCGCGTTGTGGGATCCACGTGGCGGAAGGAGTCCTCGGGACGTCAGCCAGTCGCATCGCCGACCGCGCAACCCGCCCGAGCCACTTCTCCGCCTCGGCAGTTCGCCGCGGCGGAAGGAGTTCCCAGGGGCATCAACGCGCCGGGGACTCCCCTCCACCTCGGTGACCACAACCGTGGCGGAACGAAGTCCCCGCGACATCAGCCGATCACCCGGCTTGGGGGATGAGCGACGACCCAGCCGATCGGCTGGGTCGCGCCCACCGGAACGTCAGCTCGTCTGCGGCACCTCGAGCCGCTCGCTGAACTTCGGCGTCGGCAGCACCCCGACGACCGGCGGCTCGGCGAACTGCGTGTTGTACAGGTCGGCGTAGCGGCCCTCGGCCGTCATGAGCTCGGTGTGCGTGCCTCGCTCGACGATGTCGCCGTGCTCCAGGACCAGGATCTGGTCGGCCGCGCGGATGGTCGAGAGGCGGTGGGCGATCACCAGCGACGTCCGGCCCTGCAGTGCCTCGGTCAGCGCCTCCTGGACCGCGGCCTCGGACTCCGAGTCCAGGTGTGCGGTGGCCTCGTCCAGGATCACCACGCGGGGCTTGGCCAGCAGCAGGCGGGCGATCGTGAGGCGTTGCCGTTCGCCGCCGGACAGGCGGTAGCCGCGTTCACCGACCACCGTGTCCAGCTGGTCGGGCAGGGAGGCCACCAGGTCCAGCAGGCGGGCCCGGCGCAGCGAGTCCCACAGGTCGTCGTCGGTGGCACCGGGAGCGGCGTACTCCAGGTTCGCCCGGATCGTGTCGTGGAACAGGTGCCCGTCCTGGGTCACCACGCCGACGGACGAGCGCAGCGCGTCGAACGTCAGGTCTCGGACGTCGACGCCCGACAGGCGCACGGCGCCGGAGTCGACGTCGTAGAGCCGCGGGACGAGCGAGGCGAGGGTGGACTTGCCCGCGCCGGACGAGCCGACCAGCGCGACGAGCTGGCCCGCCTCGGCCTTGAAGCTGATGCCGTGCAGCACTTCCTCACCGCCGCGAGTGTCCAAAGTGGCCACGGACTCCAGCGAGGCCAGCGACACCTTGTCCGCGGAGGGGTAGGCGAAGCGCACGTCGTCGAACTCGACCGACACCGGGCCCTCGGGCACCGCGCGGGCGTCCGGCTTCTCCTTGATCATCGGGTCGAGGTCGAGCACCTCGAAGACGCGCTCGAACGACACCAGCGCCGTCATCAGGTCGACGCGGGCGTTCGCGAGCGCCGTCAGCGGGGCGTACAGGCGGGTCAGCAGCAGCGCCAGCGACACCACGGCGCCGGCCGCGAGGTGCCCTGTCAGCGCGAGGTAGCCGCCCAGGCCGTAGACCAGCGCCTGCGCGAGGGCCGAGACCAGCGTCAGGCCAGTCATGAACCAGCGGGTGGCCATCGCGGTCCGGATGCCGATGTCGCGGACCTTCGCGGCCTTCTCGGAGAACTCCTCCTCCTCGCGGACCGGACGGCCGAAGAGCTTCACCAGCGTCGCGCCGGGCGCGGAGAAGCGCTCGGTCGACTGGGTGACCATCGAGGCGTTGAGCGTGGAGGCCTCGCGCTGCATGTCCGCCATGCGGCGGCCCATCCGCTTGGCCGGTAACACGAACACCGGCAGCAGCACCAGCGCCAGCGCCGTGACCTGCCACGACAGCGTGAACATGACACCGAGCGACAGCACCAGCTGGATGATGTTCGTGACGAAGCCGGACAGCGTCGAGGTGAACGCGCGCTGGGCGCCGATCACGTCGTTGTTCAGGCGCGAGACGAGCGCGCCGGTGCGGGTGCGGGTGAAGAACGCGACCGGCATCTTCTGCACGTGGCCGAACACGGCGCGGCGCAGGTCGTAGATCAGGCCCTCACCGATGCGCGTCGACTGCCAGCGCTCGACCAGGCCCAGACCGGCGTCGACGATCGCGATCGCGGCGATCGCGACGGCGAGCCACACGACCACCGAGGGGACGGAGCCTTTGACGATCGCGTCGACCACGCGCCCGGCCAGCAGCGGCGTCGACACCGCGAGCACCGACGAGACGACCGTGAGCAGCAGGAACACCAGCAGCTTCGCCCGGTGCGGCCCGGCGAAGGCCAGCACTCGCCGGAAGGTCCCCCGGCGCACCTTCGCAGGCGCGTCCGAGGTGACCCCCATCATGAATCGCCAAGAGCTGTATCCGTCCACGCTGATAAGAACAGCACAGCGGTCTGACAATTCCGTCGCGAGCGGCTACAGCGACGGAAAGGTTCAGCTTTGAGCGGACAGAGCCGCGAACGACTGCAGCCGGCGCAGCTGGGCGGCGCGCTCGACCGCGAGCTGCGTGTCCGCGTCGACACCCGACGCGGCCGACGCGATCAGCGCCAGCGTCTCCGTCACGGCGCCGGCCATCGGCTTGAGCACCGCGGCCACCAGCTCGTCGACGGCGGCGTCCAGCCCGTCCGCGGGCACGACGGAGTTCGCGAGGCCGATCCGCAGCGACTCCTCCGCCTTGACCCGGCGGGAGGTCACGCACATCTCGGCCGCGCGCGAGTACCCCACGAGTCGCACGAGCGGCAGCGTGCCGCCGAGGTCGGGCACCAGACCCAGCCCGGTCTCGGCCATGCAGAACTGCGCGTCCTCGGCGAGCACGCGGAAGTCGCACGCCAGCGCCAACTGGAAACCCGCGCCGATGGCATGCCCGTGCACAGCGGCGATCGTCACGCGTGCCGGGTCGCGCAGCCAGGAGAACCCGGCCTGGTACGACGCGATGCGGGCGTCCGCCTCGTCAGGAGACAGCGCCAGGATCGCCCCGAGACCACCGGGTTCGCCGTCGACGGGCTCACCGGTGAACATCCGCCGGTCCAGCCCCGCCGAGAAGGCGCGGCCAGAACCCCGGACGACCACGACGCGGACGTCCGGGTCCAGCTGTTCGCCGATGTGCCGCAACGCCTGCCACGTGGCGGGCGTCTGCGCGTTGAGCACGTCGGGACGATCGAGCGTGATGGTCGCGCGCGGCCCGGAGATCGCGAGCCGAACGCCACCGCGCTCGAGCACACCAGCGTCGATGGAAGGCACTGGCATGGTCGTTACCTCCGGCGAACTAGTAGCTAGTTACCGGAGAGTAGCAGTCTGAGTTGTGGCTACTTCTTCTTCGTCCGGGTGGCGCCACCGCGACCGCGCAGCGTGACCCCGGATTCCGACAGAACCCGGTGCACGAAGCCGTAGGAACGCCCGGTGCTCTCAGCCAAAGCCCGGATGCTCGCGCCCTTTTCGTACTTCTTCTTCAGGTCAGCGGCCAGCTTGTCCCGCGTGGCGCCGGTGATCCGGGCACCCTTCTTCAGGTCAGCCACCTTGTCCCGCCTTCCGTACGAGCAGGTGGGCCGTGTGACGGCCCCTGTCTTCGCAATGATCGAACAGGAACCGGCAGAACGCCAGGTGATCAAGCAAAGAGATCGCCGAACGGTCGATTCGATCACACTGAGTTGATCACAGAACGCGCTCGGTAACCCTTTGAGACGTGGAGATCACGCCAGCTGGACGAGGTCGAGGTAGTCCTCGGACCAGTGGTCCTCGGTGCCGTCGGGCAGGAGGATGACCCTTTCCGGCTCCAGGGCCTCGACCGCGCCGGGGTCGTGCGTCACCAGGACGACAGCGCCCTCGTAGCGCCGCAACGCGTCCAGGACCTGCTCACGCGAGGCCGGGTCCAGGTTGTTCGTCGGCTCGTCGAGCAGCAGCACGTTCGCCGCCGACGACACCAGACCGGCCAGCGCGAGCCGCGTCTTCTCGCCACCGGACAACGTGCCCGCGGGCTGGTCGAGCTGCTCGCCGGTGAACAGGAACGTGCCGAGCAACGACCGGAGCTTCTGCTCCTGCTCGTCCGGCGCCATGTGCCGGATGTTCTCCCACACCGAGGCGTCGTGGTCGAGCGTCTCGTGCTCCTGCGCGAAGTAGCCGATCTTCAGGCCGTGGCCGGGCACGATCTTGCCCGCGTCCATCTTCTCGCTGCCGCCGAGCAACCGCAGCAACGTCGTCTTGCCGGCGCCGTTGAAGCCGAGCACGACGACGCGGGACCCCTTGTCGATGGCCAGGTCCACGCCGGTGAAGATCTCCAGCGAGCCGTAGGACTTGCTCAGACCCTCTGCCATCAAAGGGGTCTTGCCGCACGACGCGGGCGCCGGGAAGGTGATCCGGGCGACCTTGTCGCTCTGGCGCACGTCGTCGAGGCCGTCGAGCAGCTTCTGCGCGCGCTTCGCCATGTTCTGCGCCGCAACGGCCTTCGTGGCCTTCGCGCCCATCTTGGCGGCCTGCACCATCAGCGCGCCGGCCTTCTTCTCGGCGTTCGCGCGCTCACGGCGACGGCGCTTCTCGTCCGTCGCACGGGCTTCGAGGTACTTCTTCCAGCCGAGGTTGTAGATGTCGACCTCGCCGCGGATCGCGTCGAGGAACCACACCTTGTTCACGACGTCGTCGAGCAGCTCCACGTCGTGCGAGATCACGACGAGACCGCCGTCGTGCGACTTGAGGAAGCCGCGCAGCCACGTGATCGAGTCGGCGTCGAGGTGGTTCGTGGGCTCGTCGATCAGCAGGATCGTGCTCGACTTCGCGCCGACACCGGCCTCGGAGGCGGCGAACAGGATGCGCGCCAGCTCCACGCGGCGGCGCTGACCACCCGAGAGCGTGCTCAGCGGCTGCGCGAGGACCCGGTCGGGCAGACCGAGGTTCGAGCAGATGCGGGCGGCCTCGGACTCGGCGGCGTACCCGCCGAGCGAGGAGAAGCGCTCCTCGAGCCTGCCGTACTTGGTGACGGCCTTGTCGAGCTCGTCGGGGTCGACCAGCTCGGACATCTTCGACTGGGCCTTCTCCATGTCGCGGAGCAGCTGGTCGAGGCCGCGCGCGGACAGCACGCGGTCCTTGGCGATGACGGACAGGTCGCCCTCGCGCGGGTCCTGCGGGAGGTAGCCGAGCGCGCCCTTGCGCATGATGGCGCCGGCGTACGGCTCGCCCTCACCGGCGAGAACGCGGAGGGACGTGGTCTTCCCGGCACCGTTGCGGCCCACGAGGCCGATGCGGTCGCCGGGCTGAACTCGCAGGTTGGCGCCACTCACGAGAATGCGTGAGCCCGCGCGCAACTCCATGTCAGTTGCGGTGATCAAGAGAAACTCCGAGCAGTTGCGAAAAGCCGGGCATGACAAGGGATGGCACGTCCGGGTCGGCCTACTCGAGGAGGATCACGCGAACCATTCTACGGGATCACGACCATCGAATTTCCCACCTGTGGCGGGACGCATAGATTGCGGCTATGAGCGAAGACTTCTCGGGCAAGGCCGCGCTGGTCACCGGCGCGTCCCGCGGCATCGGCCTCGGCATCGCGCGCGAGCTCCTCTCCCGCGGCGCCTCCGTCACGATCACGGGCCGCAAGGCCGACCAGCTGGCCGAAGCGGCCAAGCGGCTGGAGGCCGACACAGGTGGTCGCGTTCTCGCCGTCGCGGGCAACGCGGGCGACGACGCGTCCCGGGAAGAGGCCGTGACGCGCACGGTCGAGGAGTTCGGCAGCCTCGACGTGCTCGTGAACAACACCGGCATCAACCCGCAGTACGGCTTCCTGATGGACGCCGACCTCAACGCGGTGCGGAAGATCTTCGACGTGAACGTGGTGGCGACGCTGGGCTTCGTCCAGCTCGCGTGGAAGGCGTGGATGAGCGAGCACGGCGGCGCGGTCGTGAACGTCGCGTCGATCGGCGGCATCCGGTCCACGGGTGTCATCGGCGCGTACGGTGCGTCCAAGGCGGCGCTGATCCGCCTGACCGAGGAGCTCGCGTGGCAGCTCGGCCCGAAGGTGCGCGTGAACGCCGTCGCGCCCGCCGTGGTGAAGACGAAGTTCGCGGAGGCGCTCTACGTCGGCCGCGAAGAAGAAGCAGCGCAGCAGTACCCGATGAAGCGTCTCGGCACGCCCGAGGACGTCGCCTCTCTCGTGGCGTTCCTCTGCTCTGATGGCGCTTCGTGGATCACGGGTGAGACGGTCCGCGTCGACGGAGGCCTGCTCTCCACCGGAACCGCCGGCTAGGCGCTGTCCTGCAAGTCTCGTTGGGTGACAGGCGCGGGCGAGAGACCCGGAGGCGGTGCCGCCGCGACGCCCTCATACCGGGCGTATCCGGGCGTTGCGGCGGTGCCGCCTCCGGGTCCCTCGG
>NZ_JBSGUQ010000015.1:0-239859 GCF_053608005.1 Lentzea sp. NPDC055074 | reverse complement strand
TGTCTCCTTTGGTTTATTGGTTTTCTGTTGTTTCCTGGGTGCTCTGATACGCCACCCGCACTCTCACCCTCACCACCCCCCCCCACCTCTAGGTCGCCTGCGAGGACAGCTGCATCTCGGCCGCGGCGGCGACCTCGCCCAGCCGCGCGTCGAGCACCTCCGGCGACAGCACGTGCCGCACCACCATCGCCGCCGCTCCCAGGGCACCGGCGGTCACCCCGGCGCTCGAAGCGACGATGCGGAGGTTCTCCGTGGCCAGCGGCAGCGAACGGCGGTAGATCGACTCGCGCACGCCCGCCAGCAGCATCTCGCCCGCCTCGGCCAGCAGGCCGCCGATGACCACGAGCGACGGGTTGAACATGCTCACGCAGCCCGCGAGCACCTCGCCGATGTCCCGGCCCGCCTGCCGCACGACCCGGCCCGCCTCGAGGTTGCCGGCGCGCACGAGGTTGACGACGTCGGCCGTCGAGTGCGCGGGGTGGCCCAGGCCGCGGAGCTTCGCCGCCAGCGCGGGACCGGCGGCGACGGCTTCGAGGCACTCGGTGTTGCCGCAGCGGCAGAGCGCCGAGCCGCCGTCGGGCACGCGGATGTGCCCGAGGTCGCCCGCCGCGCCCGCCGCACCGCGGTGCAGAACGCCGTTGCTGATCAGGCCCGCGCCGATGCCGGTCGCCGCCTTCACCACGATCATGTGCGCCACGTCCGGGTGCGACGCCGTGTGCTCGCCCAGGGCCATGAGGTTGACCTCGTTGTCCACGAGGACCGGCACGCCGAACTCCGCCGTGATCGCCGCCGGGACGTCGTACCCGTCCCAGCCGGGCATGATCGGCGGGTTGTTCGGGCGGCCCGTGGAGTGCTCGACCGGGCCCGGCAGGCCGATGCCGACCCCCGCGATCTCCGCCGGGCCGACGGTCCTCAGCAACGACCGCCACGTCGCGACCAGCAACGGCAGGATCGCCGCCGGGCCGTCGGCCACGTCGATCTCCACCTGCTCGACCGCGAGCAGACCGCAGGACAGGTCGGAGATCGCGACGGTGGCGTGGGTGGCGCCCACCTCGGCCGCGAGCACCAGGTGGGCGGTCGGGTTGAAGCCGAACCGGCCCGCCGGGCGCCCGCCCGTGGACTCCCCCGTGCCGCTGTCGCTCACGAGGCCCGCGGCCACCAGGAGATCGAGCCTCGCGCGGACCGTCGACCGGGCGAGGCCGGTCGCGGCCACGATCTCCGCTCGGGTGCGCGGGCTGCCGTCCATCAACATGCGCAGCACTGCTGCAGGCGAACCCGCCTCGACACCCAAGGTGCTCTCCATCGAACAATTGTCACATCGGAACCAGAAGGCAGTGCGCAGGCCGTACGTCAGCCGCCGGAGCTGAACGCGGCGTCGAACGAGGCCGACGGCGGGTCGAACGCGTTGCGGCGGATGAACTCCAGCGCCTCGGGAGCCCCGATCAGCCGGTCCATGCCCGCGTCCTCCCACTCGACGCTGATCGGACCGGCGTAGCCGATCGTGTTGAGCATCCGGAACGACTGCTCCCACGGCACGTCACCGCGTCCGGTGGACACGAAGTCCCAGCCACGCCGAGGGTCGGCCCACGCGAGGTGCGAGCCCATCCGGCCGTTGCGCCCGTTGCCGACCTGACGCCGGGCGTCCTTGCAGTCGACGTGGTAGATCCGGTCGCGGAAGTCCCACAGGAACCCGACCGGGTCCAGGTCCTGCCAGACGAAGTGCGACGGGTCCCAGTTGAGGCCGAACGCGGGCCGGTGCCCGATCGCCTCCAGCGCGCGCACGGTCGTCCAGTAGTCGTAGGCGATCTCCGACGGGTGGACCTCGTGCGCGAACCGGACGCCGACCTCGTCGAACACGTCGAGGATCGGGTTCCAGCGGTCGGCGAAGTCCTGGTAGCCCGCGTCGATCATCGACTGGGGCGCCGGCGGGAACATCGCCACGGTCTTCCAGATCGACGAGCCGGTGAACCCGACGACGGTGTCGACGCCGAGCTTCGCCGCGGCCCGCGCCGTCGCCTTCATCTCCTCCGCCGCCCGCTGCCGCACGCCCTCGGGGTCCCCGTCACCCCAGTTGCGGGCGGACAGGATGCCCTGGTGCCGCTCGTCGATCGGGTCGTCGCACACGGCCTGACCGGTGAGGTGGTTGGAGATCGTCCACACCTTCAGGTCGTGCTTGGCGAGGATCGCGAGCCGGTCCGCGACGTAGTCGTCGTCCTCCGCCGCACGCCACGGGTCGAGGTGGTCACCCCAGCAGGCGATCTCCAGGCCGTCGTAGCCCCAGCCCGACGCGAGCCGGCAGACCTCCTCGAACGGCAGGTCGGCCCACTGGCCGGTGAACAACGTGATCGGACGTGCCATCTCCGGTCTCCTCCTCGAACCTGCTGCTCAGACCTGCTGCCACGTGCGGGACGACGCGCTGTCCTCGACGGCGGCGAGGACGCGCTGCACCTGGAGCCCGTCGGCGAACGACGGCGCCGGGTCCGTGCCCTGCGCCACGGCCCGCACGAAGTCGACGGCCTGGTGCGTGAACGCGTGCTCGTAGCCCAGCCCGTGCCCGGCAGGCCACCAGGCACCCACGTACGGGTGCTCCGGCTCGGTGACCATGATCCGCCGGAACCCCGCGACGGACGAGTCCTCCGTGCCGTCGAAGAACTGCAGGACGTTCATGTCCTCGAAGTCGAAGGCCAGGCTGCCCGCCGAGCCGTTGATCTCGATGCGCAGCGCGTTCTTGCGGCCGTTGGCGAACCGCGTGGCCTCGAACGAGCCGAGCGCCCCGCCGCCGAACCGCGCCAGGAACAGCGCGGCGTCGTCAACGGTGACGGGACCGGTCTGGCCGGTGGCGGCGGTACCGGCCAGACCGGAGTGCGAGGAGGCGAGGGGACGCTCCGGCACGAACGTCACCAGCGTCCCCATCACCTCGCTGATCGTGTCGCCGAGGATGAACTGGGTGGCGTCCACGATGTGCGCGCCGATGTCGCCCAGCGCGCCCGACCCGGCCTTGTCCTTGTCGAGGCGCCACGACAGCGGCGCGGCCGGGTCGACGATCCAGTCCTGCAGGTACTGGGCCCGGACGTGGTGGATCCGCCCGAGCCTGCCCTGCGCGACCAGATCCCGGGCCAGTCCCAGAGCGGGCACGCGCCGGTAGCTGAACCCGACCATCGCCCGCACGCCGCGTTCCGCCGCCCGCGCCGCGGCCTCCGCCATCGCCACGGCCTCGGCGACGGTGTTGGCCATCGGCTTCTCGCACAGCACGTGCTTGCCCGCGTCCAGGGCGGCGACCGCGATCTCGGCGTGGGTGTCACCCGGTGTGCAGATGTCCACCACGTGCACGTCGTCGCGGTCCAGCACGGCCTTCCAGTCGGTCACGGCCTCCGCCCAGCCCAGGCGTTCGGCGGCGGCCTGCGTGCGGTCGGCGTCACGGCCTGCCAGCACCGACATCACCGGCCGCACCGGCAGGTCGAAGAAGCGCGGCGCGACCCGCCACGCCTGGGAGTGGGCGGCTCCCATGAAGGCGTGGCCGATCAGCGCGATGCCCAGCTCCGGCGTCGTCACAATGCGGTCCTCTCGGTTGTTCTCAGGACTCGAAGGCGGTCGGCAGGTAGCGGTCGACGTTGTCCTTCGTCACGACCGGGGCGTACAGCTGGACCTCGCGCGGGACCTCGACCTCGACGAGGTCGCCGAGGGCCTTGCCCTGCACCGCGAGCCGGGCGAGCCGGATGCCGTCCGCGCCCTGGGTGGAGGGGTAGATGACGGTCGCCTTGTGCGGGCCGTTGTCCGCCTTGATCTCGCGCATCACGTTCGCCGAGCCCGCGCCGCCGACCATGAAGAACTCGTTGCGGCCGGAGTTCTTGATCGCGGCGGTGACGCCGACGCCCTGGTCGTCGTCGTGGTTCCAGATGGCGTCGATCTTGCGCGCGGCCTGCAGCAGGTTCGCGGCGGCCTTCTCCCCGCTCTCCACGGTGAACTCGGCCGCGACGCGGTTGCTGACCTTGAGGCTGCACGACGCGAGCGCGTCCGCGAAGCCCTTGCTGCGGTCCTGGGTCAGCGGCAGCGAGTCGATGCCGGCGATCTCCGCGACCACGGCGTCGGTCTTTCCCTTGAGCCGCTCGCAGACGTACGTGCCCGCCGAGACGCCCATGCCGTAGTTGTCGCCCAGCACCGTGGAGCGCGCGGCGAACGGGCTGTCGAACTGGCGGTCGACGTTGATCACGGTGATGCCGGCCTTCATGGCCTTGAGCGCCACCGGGGTGAGCGCCGCGCCGTCGAACGGCAGCAGGACGATCGCGTCCACCTTGTCGTTGATGAACGTCTCGACCTGGCTGATCTGGAGGTTGGGGTCGTTGGTGCCCTCGACGACGCGGAGCTCGACGTCGGAGTACTTGCCGGCCTCCTTCTTCGCGGCGTCGGTGATCGCGGCCATCCAGCCGTGGTCGGCGGCCGGTGCGGAGAAGCCGATGACGACCTTCTTGCCCGGCTCGTCGTTGGCGACCTTCACACCGCCGCCCTGGTTGCCCCCGCCCTGCGGCTCGGGCGTGTTGCCCGTGCACGCGGTGAGCACGAGCGCCGACGCGGCGGCGAGAAGCGCGATTCTCTTGATCTGCATGGGTTTCTGGTCTCCCTCAGGTGGCAGCGGTCGTGGTGGCGGCGTCAAGCGCCGCTGCGTCGGGCAAGCCGCTGCTGGAGGAGGACGGCGACCACGATGATCGCGCCCTTCGCGACGGCCTGGGCGGAGATGGAGAGGTTGTTGAGGGTGAAGACGTTCGACAGCGTCGTGAAGATCAGGACGCCGAAGACGGTGCCGGCGATCGTGCCGCGCCCACCGGACAGCAGCGTGCCGCCGATGACGACCGCGGCGATCGCGTCGAGCTCGTAGAGACCGCCGTGCGTGGCGCTGCCGGTCGTGGTGCGGGCGATGAGCATGACGGCGGCGAGACCGCAGCACAGGCCGAGCAGCGAGTAGAGCATCACGGTGTGGCGGCGCACGTCGATACCGGCGAGCCGGGCCGCCTCGGGGTTGCCGCCGACGGCGAACGTGCGGCGCCCGAACGTGGTGCGGTTGAGCAGCACCCAGCCGCCGACCGCGACCAGCGCGAAGATCACGACGAGCACCGGCACGCCCAGCACCGACGCGTCGAAGAACGCGGCGAAGCCCGGCACGTTGACGATCTGGGTCTTGCGGTTGGAGATGATCTCGGCGAGCCCTCGTGCGGCGGCGAGGCTCGCCAGGGTCGCGATGAACGCCACGACCCGGCCGTAGGCGATGAGCGCGCCGTTGACGAGCCCGCACGCCCCGCCCACCAGCAACGCGGTGAACACCATGACGATCCAGTGCGTGTTGTTCGCGATGCCTTGGGTGGCGAGGGTCGTGGCCCACACCGAGGACAGCGCGACGATCGCGCCGACGGACAGGTCGATCCCGCCGCCGGTGATCACGAACGTCATGCCGATGCTGACGACGCCGATCACGGCGGCGAGCCGGAGGATGGTGAGCAGGTTGTCGACGTCGGCGAACCGGTCGCCGGCGGTGATCACCCCGCCCAGGCACAACAGGACCAGGGCGACCACGAGACCGGTGTTGCGCCCGGCCGAGGAGCCGAGCAGCGCCGAGAGGCTCGACTCCTTCTTCGCGACCGGAGCGCTCTTCTGCGCGGACAAGGCGGTGTCCTCGCTCATGCGGCGTGTCCTTCCATGACCAGGTCGAGGACCCGGGACTCGTCGATCTCGTCGGCGGGGCCGTCGTGGACCACCCGGCCCTCGCGCACCACCAGGACCCGGTCGGCCAGGCCGAGGACCTCCTCGACGTCGCTCGACACGACGACCACGGCGACGCCGGAGTCCGCCAGCTGCCGGATCAGTTCGTAGATCTCGCTGCGGGCGCCCACGTCCACGCCGCGGGTGGGTTCGTCCAGCAGCAGCACCCGGCACTCGCGCAGCAACCACCGCGCGAGCACGACCTTCTGCTGGTTGCCGCCGGACAGGCCGCGCACCACCCGGTCCACCCCGGCCGGACGCACGTCCAGCGCCTCGGTGAGCTTGGTGGAGCGGGCACGTTCGGCGCGGTCGTCGAGGAACCCGAACTTCGCGAACGCGGACATGGAGGAGACGGTGATGTTGCGGTAGACGGCCTGGTCGAGCAGCAGCCCCTGGCTCTTGCGCTCCTCCGGGCACAACCCCATCCCCGCGCGCACGGCCGCGCCGACACTCCCCCGCCGCAACACCCTGCCGTCGACCTCGACGGTGCCCTCGGCCGCTTTCCGCGCGCCGTAGACGGTTTCGAGGATCTCCGACCGTCCCGAACCGACGAGGCCGGCGAGCCCGACCACCTCACCGGCGTGGACGGTGAGGTCCACGCCGGCGAAGCGGTCGCCGTCGGCCAGTCCGCGGACCACCAACACCTCGGGAGCAGCCGGATCGACCGGAGAGCGTTGCGGATACACGTTGTCCAGCACGCGGCCGGTCATCAACGCGATCAGCTCCGAGGTCTTGACCTCACGGGCGGGCAGACCCGTCGCGACCGTGCGGCCGTCCTTGAGGACGGTCACCCGGTCGCCGATCTCCCTGATCTCCGCCAGCCGGTGCGAGATGTAGATCACCGCCACCCCCTGGGCGGTGAGCTCCCTGATGATCCCGAACAGGACCCGCACCTCGTCCGGGTCCAGCACGGCCGAAGGCTCGTCCATGATCAGCAGCTGCCCGTCGAGCGACAGCGCCCGCGCCATGCTGACGATCTGCTGGTGCGCCACCGACAACCGGCCGACGTCGCGGTCGGGCGAGATGTCGCGGTGCCCCAGCCGGTCGAGCAGCGCACGGGTCCGGCGGCGCGCCTCGGCCCGCCTGCTGAAGCCCGCGGTGGACAGTTCGTGGCCGAGGAAGACGTTGTCGGACACCGACAACCCGGCGACCAGGTCGAGCTCCTGGTAGATGGCGGCGACACCACTGCGCATGGCGGCGGTGGGGTTGCCGAACTCGACGACCTCGCCGCGCCACCGGATCACGCCCTCGTCGGGGCGGTGCGCACCGGCCAGGACCTTGATCAGCGTGGACTTGCCGGCGCCGTTCTGCCCGAGCAGGCAGTGCACCTCACCCGCGCGGACGTCGAAGTCCACACCGCCCAGGGCCGTGACGCCCGGGAACCGCTTCACCACGCCCTCGACCGACAGCAGCGCGTTCTCACGCGCGGGCGAGCTCACCATTGAGTCCTCCGGGGCTCCGGCAACCGTTGTGCCAGAAAGGAATGCGGCCTTACTACCGAATGACGCTAATGAGACGCCCCGTGCCCGACAAGACCGCCGGGGTGGCACATAAACGCCAACTTGCCCCTTGACCGGAGCATCCACAACTGGTCGACAATCGTTCGACCGCCGCACCACACCATGGGCCATGACCAAGGACCACGGAAGCCGCCTCGAAAGCGAGCTGGTCCGGCTGACCAGCGGAGACGAGCGCCGCGGCGCCCGACTCGTCGAGCCACGGCTCGCCAGGGGCATCCAGGACACGCGCTCCGAGGCGCGCCGCGACCGGGACCGGATCCTCTACTCGGTCGCCTGGCGACGGCTGGGCGGTGTCACCCAGGTGGTGACGCCGTTCGAGGACATGGCCTTGATGCACAACAGACTCACGCATTCCGAAAAGGTCGCCCAGGTGGCGCGCAGCATCGCCGAGCGTCTCCTGCACGACCAGTCGGCGCACGGGCACATCGTCCGGCTCGGCGGCGTCGACGCGGACGTGGTCGAGGCCGCCGCGCTCGCCCACGACCTCGGCCACCCGCCGTTCGGGCACATCGGCGAGATCACGCTCGACAAGGTGGCGCGCGGGATGCTGCGGCTGCCGGACGGTTTCGAGGGCAACGCCCAGACCTTCCGCACCGTGCTGCTCGGCGAGACACGCAGCAACGATTACGACGGCCTCAACCTGACCTGCGCCACGCTCGTCGCGATCGCCAAGTACCCGTGGCAGCGCGATCCCACGCTCAAGGACGACCACCGCGACAAGCTGAAGACCGACGCCGACTACCGCAGGCGGTGGCGCAAGTTCAGCGTCTACCGGTCGGAGAAGCGCGCATTCGTCCAGGCGAGCGAGTTCATCAGGGACATCGAGGACTTCCTCCCCGACACCCAGTCACTCGAAGCGTCCATCATGGACGTCGCGGACGACATCACCTATGCGATCCACGACCTGGAGGACTTCTACCTGGCCGGCATCCTGGACGTCCGCGCGGTGCTGGACGAGCTGCGCGCCGACGAGGACGACGGGCTGCTCGCCAAGCTCCAGGACCGCCTTCGGATCGACTACCCGGACTACTTCAGCGAGGAGCTCTTCGCCAGGGCGGTCAAGGTCGTCAAGGAGGAGCTCAAGGCGTCGTTCTCCGCGAAGAACGACGGCGGCCTGCTGACGGTCGGACGGGCCCGCTCAGCCGGGTCGAAGCTGATCGGCAAGTACATCAACAGCGTCGACATCGGCGAGGACGTCTTCTGGCGGCACGGCCCGTACATCGCGCTGCGGGCGGACGCGTGGCACGAGGTCCAGCTCCTCAAGGAGATCACGAAGAACTTCGTCATCAAGCGGCCGGACATCGCCCTGCTGCAACGAGGCCAGCAGCGGATCCTGCGCGAGCTCGTCAAGTACCTCCTGCGGTGGAAGAACTCGAAGGCGGACTTCAAGCGCCTTCCGCGCAGGCTGCGCGACGACATCACGCTGTACTCCGATCGGGGCGCGCCGAACCGGTGCATCCTCGACTACCTCTGCACGCTCACCGACGGCCAGTGCTACGCGCTCTACTACAAGCTGTCGGGGTCGCGACCGGCGGCGTCCGCCATGGACCTCTTCCTCTGAAGCGCTGTCGCCGTGGCGGCACTTCAGCCGACGACCGCACCGAGATTGATTTCGGTCAACACTGAAGCCACTGTGCTCGATGACCGTGCGGCCGAACGGCGTCCTGTCGCCCACGCCCCGCCGCTAGTAGCGTCCCGGTCATGAGACGACTGCTCACCGTCGCGTTGTCGTTCCTCCTCGTGACCGTCGCCGCGCACCCCGCGGCAGCCACCGGCGGCGGCGACCAGCCGTTGCCCGGCTACACGATCGTCAACCCGCCCCTCGCCCCCGCCACGGTCGGCGGCAAGCCGACGAGGGTGATCCAGGGCGTGCACAGCCACGCGGGTTACATCATCGAGGTACCGCCTCGCTGGAACGGGCGGCTGGCGCTGTGGGCGCACGGCTACCGCGGCGACGGCAAGGTCCTCACGGTCGACGCGCCGCCGTTCGGCCTTCGCCAGCGCTGGCTCGACGAGGGGTACGCCTGGGCCGCGTCGTCCTACTACAGCAACGCCTACGACGTGCGGGCCGGCGTCACGACCACCCGTGAGCTCGCGACGTTGTTCGGGCGCAAGGTGCAGCGGCCGTCGAAGGTGTTCCTCGCCGGTGTGTCGATGGGCGGGCACGTCATCGCCCGCTCACTGGAGCAGTACCCGGGGTTCTACGCGGGCGCGTTGCCGATGTGCGGTGTGCTCGGTGACCACGAGCTGTTCGACTACTTCCTGAGCTACCACCTCGTCGCGCAGACGCTGACCGGCATCAAGGCCTATCCCCTGCCGGCGGACTACGCCACGGTCGTGGTGCCGAAGATCAAGCAGGCGCTGGCCGGTCGCGACGACCAGTTCAAGGCCCTCGTCGCCACCCTGTCCGGCGGCGCGCGGCCCGGCACCGACGCGGCCTACGCCTACTGGCAGGACTTCCTGTTCGGTCTGGTCACGAACTCGGCCGCCACCGGCCTCGCGGAGAACCCGCTGCAGATCGCCACGAACATCACGACGCGCTACCGGCCGAACTCGCCGGTGGACGTCAACGCGACCGTGCAGCGCGTCAAGGCCGCGAACCCCCGGGCGCGCAACACCTGGGCGTTGACGGAGATCCCCGCCGTGCAGGGCTTCCCGACCGCGCCCGTCGTGTCGCTGCACGGGATCGGCGACCTGTTCGTGCCGTTCTCGATGGAGCAGGACTACCGCGACGACGCCGCCCGGTTCGGCCGCACCGACCGGATCGTGCAGCGCGCCATCCGCACGGTCGACCACTGCGAGTTCTCCCCCGCCGAGGTCGGGACCGCGTGGCGCGACCTGACAACGTGGGTGGACCGGGGCAAGCGACCGGCCGGGGACGACGTGCGGCGGACCGACGACCCGCGGTTCGGCTGCCGGTTCAGCGACCGGCAGGCCACCGGCGGCACCAGGGCGTTCTTCCCCACCTGCTGATCACGCACCGACGACGGGCGCTCGGACCCTCCTCCGAGCGCCCGCACACCTCCGTAGGCGACGACAACGTTGTCATCACGTCAAGAGAGGAAGGTCCATGCTCGGCTCCCTGCACCGACGCGCCAGACGCTCCGTCCCCCTGGTGGTCGCCGGCCTGCTCGCAGGCCTCGTCACCGCCACCCCCGCGACGGCCGCACCGCTCGCCGCACTCACCCAGCACGTGAACCCGTTCATCGGCACCGACAACAGCAACTCCCCCAACCCCGTCCCGGGCGGCGCGGGCGGCAGCACCTTCCCCGGCGCCACCGTGCCGTTCGGCATGGTGCAGTTCAGCCCGGACACGCCGACCGCGTCGCCGTCCGGCTACCGCTACAGCGACACGAGCATCCAGGAGTTCAGCCTCACCCACTTCAACGGCGCGGGCTGCCCCAACAACGAGGACCTCGGCATCCTCCCGGTCACCGGCGACCTCGCCACCTCCCCCGGCACGAACTGGACCGGCTACGCGGGCACGTACACGAAGGCCAACGAGTCGGCCGCGCCCGGCTACTACAAGAACCGGCTCGACAACCACGGCACCGGCGTCGAGCTCTCGGCGACCAAGCGCACCGGGTTCATGAAGCTCACCTACCCGAACACCACCTCGGCGAGGGTGCTGGTCAACAGCAGCCGCAGCGCCACGGGCAACCGCAACGGGTCGATCGCGATCAACGGCAGCCAGCTCACCGGGGTGTTCACCGGTGGTGGCTTCTGCGGCTCGTCGAAGACCTACCAGCTCTTCTACGCCATCCAGTTCGACCGCGCGCCGACCGGCTTCGGCACGTGGCTCGGCGGCACGGTGAGCGCCGGGTCCGCGAGCACCAGCGGCGTGAACTCCGGCGGCTACCTCACGTTCGACACCTCCTCGAACCCCGTGGTGCAGCTCAAGGTCGGCGTCTCGTACGTCAGCGTCGCGGGCGCTCAGGCGAACCTCGCCGCCGAGAACGCCGGGTTCGACCTCGCCGGAGTCCGGACCGCGGCCGACACCGCGTGGAACGACGTGCTGAACCGCGTGCAGGCGACCGGCGGTTCCGCCACCGACCTGCAGAAGTTCTACACAGCGCTCTACCACGTGTTCCAGAACCCCAACATCGCCAGCGACGTCAACGGCCAGTACCGGGGCTTCGACCAGACCGTCCGGACCGAGTCGCACACCGTCTACCAGAACTACTCCGGCTGGGACATCTACCGCTCGTGGGCCTCGCTGATCGCCCTGCTCGCACCAGCGGAGTCCAGTGACATCGCCAAGTCGATGGTCCTCGACGGACAGCAGGGCGGGCTGCTGCCGAAGTGGTCGCACAACAGCCAGGAGATCTTCGTGATGAACGGAGACCCCGGGCCGATCGTCGTGTCCAGCATGTACGCGTTCGGGGTGCGCGGTTTCGACACGGCCGCCGCGCTGGCGTTGATGGACAAGAGCTCCAACGGCGGCACCACGCAGGGCCAGGCGATCCGCGGCCGGCAGTCCGCGTACCTCAGCAGGCACTTCATCACCGAGGACCCGTCGGACTCGCTCGAGTACTCGGCCTCCGACTTCGCCGTCGCCCAGTTCGCCCGCGCCGTCGGCGACACGGCGAAGTACAACACCTACATGACCCGCGCCCAGTGGTGGGCCAACGTCTACAACCCCGAGTCCGGCTACGTGCAGAAGCGCAACGCCGACAGCTCCTGGGCGTGGCCCGTCACCCCGGCGAGCCCCAGCGGCTACACCGAGGGCAACGCGTCGCAGTACACGTGGATGGTGCCGTACAACTTCGGCAGCCTGATCAACCTGATGGGCGGCCCCAAGACCGCGGTGCAGCGCCTCGACCACCACTTCACGCAGCTCAACGGAGGACTGAGCCAGCCGTACTTCTACATCGGCAACGAGCCGGAGCACGGCGTGCCGTGGGCCTACCACTACGCCGCCCACCCGCAGGGCACGAGCGCGGCGGTGCGCCGGGTGATGACGGAGTCGTTCACGACGGCCGCCGGCGGGCTGCCCGGCAACGACGACCTCGGCGCCACCTCGGCCTGGTACGTCTGGTCCGCGATGGGCCTGTACCCGCCCACGCCGGGTGCGGACGTGCTCGCGTTGCACGGGCCGCTGTTCCCGTCCATCACGATCACCAGGCCGTCGGGCGTGCTGCAGATCAACGGCACCGGCGCGGGACCGAACGCGCAGTACGTGCAGAGCTTCAACCGCAACGGCGTCGCCACGAACCGGACCTGGTTGCGCTACGGGGACATCTCCGGCAACGCGACGCTGAACTTCGGCATGGGGTCGTCGCCCAGCGCGTGGGGGACGAACGCGGCGGACGTGCCGCCGTCCTACAACGACGGCTTCACTCCCCCTGCTCCGGCTCCGGCTTTGGGTGCGAACCTCGCGCTGGGCAAACCGGCCACGGCCTCGACGCCCTGCAACGCCGCCGAGGCCGCCGCCAAGGCGTTCGACGGCAGCCTGTCCGGCAAGTGGTGCTCGCTGGCCACCGGGACGAAGTTCCTCCAGGTGGACCTGGGTTCGACGCAGAACGTCAGCTCGGTCGTGCTGAAGCACGCCGGCCTGGGCGGGGAGAGCACCGGGCTGAACACCGGCGCCTACACCGTCCAGACCTCGGTCGACGGCACGAACTGGACCACGGTCGCGAACGTGTCGTCGGTGAGGGCGAGCCGCTCGCACCACACGTTCACCCAGCGGCAGGCGCGGTACGTGAAGCTGAACGTCACCACGCCCACCAACAACGGAAACACCGCCGCGCGGATCTACGAGTTCGAGGTCTACTAGCCGACCTCCGCCTGACCGGGCCTCAGGGCTTGGTCAGGCGGACCAGGAAGCCGGGGTGGTCTGTGTAGCGCAGGCTGTACTTCTGGGTGCTGACGAACGCGATGTCGTTCGAGAACACCACGTGCTGCACGCTGTTGTCGCCCTTGCGGACGTGGCCGGGCGGCACGCAGTTCTGGGCGTTCTCCGGGTCGGAGGTGTCGTACTCCAGGTTGAGGTCACCGCCGACGACGGTCTTCCCGCTGAAGCCCTCCGCGGCCCTGATCTGCGGGATCACGCCGAACAGCAGGGACCGGCACTGGGCGAGCGCGACGGGCTCGCTGGAGGCCGACAGATGCGTCGTGCACCCCAGATGGTCACCGATCGCGTACACGCACGCATAGGTGCGTTGTTCGTTACCGCTGTCCTGATCGGCGTATTTCGCGGTCCACGTCTTCACGCCCTGATAGCTCGCCGCCGACACCCGGCCGATCACGGCGTTGCCGTAGTCCTGACCGTTGGTGCACTTCACCGGCGCGCCCGTGTCCTTGCGCAGCGCGGGGGCGAAGAACTGGTAGGTCCTGTCCCCCGGCCAGGCCGTCGCCAGCGCCGGAGCCAGGCGGTCCGGCACGTCGTCGCGGCAGATCTCGTTGACCGTCACGAGGTTCGGCTTCAGGCGGACGATCAGGTCCGCGGCCTCCGGAACCGACCGTCCCTGCTGGTAGCAGCCCGCTATCCCGCTGTTGCAGAGATTCAGCTGGAGCTCCCAGAACCGTTCGGCCGCCGCCGCGTTCGGCGCGGGGAGCACCACGGCCAGCATCGTCAGCACCGCCGTTGTCAGCTTCCACATCCGGCCGACGGTAGGGACCCGGCGGCTCGGGCGACACCCATTGCGGCACACCGCAATACCCCGGCCCGTCCCCTGCTCTCGAAATGCATTGTTTTTCTCGTTATTTCATGAACAAGTGGAATAGTCACGCTTCGGAGAAAATGGGTAACGCCTCGTCGACAATGCTCGACACTGGCAGCATGAGTGAATTCTCCGAACCGGTGGTCCGGATCGAGACCGTGCGGTTCGACAGCCGTGGCGGACGGCAGATCTCGAACACCGAGCGCACCGCGTCGGCCCTGCAGGAGCGCAGGGCCGAGATCGAGGCGGGTATAGCGACGGCCGCGGACATCGTGCGCTCGTCGATGGCGTCGGCGGAGGAGAAGGACGGCTGGCGGGTGTCCAGCGTCGAGGCGACGTTCGGCCTCACCGTGTCCGCGGAGGCGGGCGTCATCATCACGAAGGCGTCGGGCGAGGCGTCGCTCGAGGTGACGATGACCATCGAGCGCGTCTGACCGCACCATGAACCCGACGGACTACTGGGTCGAGCTGCGCCTCACCGACGGAGGGGTGCTCGGCGCCGGTTTCTACGTCACCCGCCGCTACGTGATGACCGCCGACCACTGCCTGCGGCCCCTGCGCGAGTCCGAGAACGACGTGGTGCTGGTGCACGCCGACGGCACCGAGACGCCCGGCCAGGTGTGCGAACGGCGAGTGGACGTCGACCTCGCCCTGATCAGGCTGGTCGGAAGGCCGGTGGTGCGCCCGCCGACCACCCAGGTGTGCGCCAAGGGCGACCGCTGGCGCACCCCGAACCGGCCGACGCCGTCCGACCCGCACCTCCACGGCGCCGTCGACGAGCCGAGCGTGAAATATGACTGCGAGGGCGGCGCTCAGTTGGAGGCGCTGCAACTGCGCACTGACGTGACGCTGGGCAGCTACAAGGGGTACTCCGGCAGCGCCGTCGAACGCACGGGTCCGGAGCCCGCGCTCGCCGGCGTTCTGCAGGAGCAGTACGGCAACCGCCACGACCGCGACCTGGGCGCGACGAACGTGCTCTTCGCCGTGACCATGCGCGAGGCGCTCGAAGCGTTCGACGACTACTTCGACCAGGTCACTTCCAGGACGGCCACCTCACCGCCTCCGCCCCGGAAAGAACTCGACCATCTCACCTCGACCCTGGAACACGCCGCCGACTGGCTGGCGCGAGGCCTGCTGGGTCCCAGCGAGGTGAGCATGATCCGGCTCGAGGTCGCCCGGAGCGTGGTCGAGGAGTTCATCCCGCGAGGGTCGGCGTGAGCACCGGCTGGGAGCCTTTGGAGGCGCTGGCGGAACACGGGTGGAGCCCGGAACGTGAAAGCGCTCTCTTCGCGGGGAACGTCACGTCGTCGTTGATCGAGGTCAACCTGGACCTCTTCGTCAGCATCGTCGCGAGACAACAGAGGAACGTCGCCGAACGACTGCTGGCGCTCGCGCTGGGCGTGCTGGACATCGAGTCGGACGAGTCGATCAGGCTGCGCAACCAACTGGGTGTGCTGGCGGCAAACGGCGGGGAGCACGAAGCAGCCCGCGCCATCCTGGACGACGCGCACATCGACGCCGGCCGCACCGGTTCGCAGTGGATCGACGTGATCCGTGTGAACCTCGCCTCCGTCGCATTCGCCAGCGGCGACGTCACGGCAGCGCGCCGATGGCTCTCCTTGATCGAACGTTCAGGAGATTCCGACGCCACCATCTCGATGATCACGGCGACGCTCCACACCGCCGACGCGCAACTTCGTGCGAGCCGCGAGCAGATGCTGATCTCCGTCACCCATCTTTGCGAAGCAGAGATCGCCTACCGTGCGACGACCGGTTCGGGAGCGCCAACCGCACTCGTGGCCTCTGCGGCGACTGTTGCGGCCCGGTTCACCAACGCGATGCGCCAAGGCGCGACGGATCGCGCGGAGGTACTGGTAGAGCGACTGGAACTCTTCCGGCAACGGATCGCCGCCGCACTCGGAGCCGATCACCCGGACACCTTGGCTGTCCGGCTCAACCTCGCCACAGCCGATTTCACCCTGGCCCGCTCCTCCCGCCTGCCCTCGGAGACGAGCCGTGCGCTCGCGCCGCTCTCCGCGACCGCCCGCCAGATCACGGAGGTGATGGGACCAAGCCATCCGTTGGCTCTGGTCGCCGCGGGAACCCTTGCTTCGGCGTTGTTCGAACATGCCCGGCTCGCGAAGTCCGTGAAGGCGGCGTTGCCCGCGTTGGCGGCGATGCGGGAAGCAGCCGAGAACGCATCGCTGCACCTCGGCGAGAACCACCCCCATGCGATGGCCGCGTACGCCAACTTCGCGACCGCGTCGTTCGAGCTGGCTCGGGCCGGGGAAGCGGAGGTCGACGCACTCGGAGTTCTCGAAACCGCTTGTGAGCGCGCGAAAGTGGTCCTGGGCTCGACGCACGCCACCACCCGTGTGCTGCAGCACGAGTTGAACCTGTGCCGGCAGTGGCGTGAGCAGGAAGAAGATCGCGGAGATGGGGTGCTCCGGACGATGCGGCGCGTGGCGACAAACGCCTTGTTCGACGACGAGTACGTCTCCTTCGACCACGCCAGCGCTCTGCTGGACCAGGCAAATCCGCCCGACATCGATCCGGCGGTCGCCTCGGTGTGGCACAGGTACGCCACCACCCGCAGCAAGCACTCCCAGAGCGAGCTCGTGTCGCACTACACGCCCCTCGTGGTGGCAGAGATCAAACTTCTGAGACACGGCGTGCTCGCGCACGCGAACCCGCTCGACGTCGCCAAATCCGGGGTTCTGGGTCTGGTGGAGGCGGTCGAGACTTTCAACGCCGCGCACGGAGGCCTCCAATTCGAGGTGTACGCCCGGCAGCACATCCGGAACGCGATCATGGAGGCTCGCGGCGTTTTCGGCTTGGTCTCACTCTGGGCGCGCACCGTCGAAACGGTGATGGAAGACCTGGACAGTCCAGCGTCCGGGACGCCGCTCAGAGCGGATCTGAGCGAACTCAGGGCGAGTCTGCTGAATCACTTGGCGGCGTCCGAGGATCTGGCCGGTGACCCCGAGCAGATAGCGGAGGAGCGATCGAGAAGGCAACAGCTGGCCCGGTCGATCACAAGGCTCTCCGAAAGAGACCTCGTCGTTCTCTCGCTCCGCTACGTCGAGGACATGAGCCTCGCGGAGATCGGCAACGTCCTCGACATACCCACCAGAAGCGTCGCCCGGCGGCTTGACAGAGTCTTGCGGAACCTGAGATCAACGCTGGAAGGTGACTGACCGCAGCTCAGGCCGGTGGCGCGAGCACCACCACCGAGTTGTGCCCGCCCATCCCCAGCGACGACTTGATCGTCAACCCGTCCCGCATCCGAGTCGGTCCGTCCAGCAGCAACGGATGCCCGGGCGCGACGACAGGTGGCGCCGGGATCATCCCGGTGTCGTACCCCATCGCGGTCACCGCCACCTCGATGGCCGACGCCGCCCCCTGGCAGTGGCCGGTCAACGGCTTCACGGAAAAAATCCCGGTCTCCGGACCGAAAAGCTGCTCCAGCACGGCGGCCTCGGCGGTGTCGCATTGGGCCGTTCCCGGTCCGTGCGCGTTGAGGTAGCGCACGTCGGCCGCGCTCACCCCGGCGTTGTCCAGGGCGTCGGTGAAGCACGCGGTGACCTGGTCGAGCCGCGGGTCGATGGACGTCACGTGGTACGCGTCGTGGGACATCGCGCCGCCGAGCGTGAGGGCGTACGGGTTCGTGGCGTTGCGGGAGAGGACGAACGCGACGGACGCCTCGCCCATCACGAAACCCCTGCTGCCCTGCTGGAACGGGCGGCACGCGTCGAGCGGCTCGGCGTCCACGATCGCGACTCCCAGCCGGACGAAGTGGGAGACGTTCTCGGGGGTGAGGGAGAGATCGGTGGCGACGAACACCACGTCGTCGACGATTCCCGCGTCCAGCCACGCTTTCGCCGTGATCAGTCCGGCGTTGCCGGAGGCGCACATGGCCGACACGTTCATCGCCGGGCCGTGGAAACCGTATTCCTGCATGAACGTCGACATCGGAGTGGAAGGCATTAAGGCGAGGTAGTCGTGCACGGGTAACTGGCCACCGCGCGTGACGTAGAAGTCGCGCCAGAGGTCCACCTCGCCCAGCACGACGGCGTGCAGCAGGCCGACTCTCCGGCCGGGACGCCAGCCCCGCGCGCCCGCGTCCTCGATGGCCTCCCTGGCCGCGGCCCGCATGGCACGCGCGAACCGGCTCGGCCCGTCGACCGGATCACCACCCTCGGCGACGTACGCCGCCCAGACCGTGTCACCGGGGAAACGGCCCAGTTCCGGGACGATCGACGCGGCGGGTTCGCCGCTCGTCAGTCCCTCCCAGAGCGACCGGCGGTTCCACCCGTACGCGCTGACCACGCCGATTCCGCAGATACCCATACTTCGCGCGACCATAATCCAGCTCCCCCACACCGAGGGCCGACACCTCGTCACCCGAAAGGATAACGGTGTAAACCGTCTTGCGGAACGACACCTGTGCGTCCACAGTGGACAGTGAGAAGCGAACCCTGATCATCGGGCGATCGGAGCGACCGGATATAACGGCTCACCATGTTCACGCCAGACGGATGCGGCTCTGGTCGAGTGTGTAGTAGGACTTCACAGTGCCAACACCCGGATCTGGGGGCCGAGACGTGAGCGGCCTGATCGGCGACGCGGGGTTCGACCAGGAACTGCTGGTCGAGCTCGCGCTCTCGGTCGGCGCCGCCGTCGTCTGGTGGCTCGACCTCGGCACCGGCCGGCTCGGCTGGATGCCGGGGCTCGACGCGATCATCGGCGTGCCCGGCGCCGACGAGGACGCGGTGCGGGCCCGGCTGGGCGAGCTGGCCGCGCCGCTGATCGTGGCCGTCGAGACGGCGGCGTGGCAGGACTTCGAGCTGGAACAACCGCTCGAGACGCAGCTGGGCACGCGCTGGCTGCAGTTCCGCGCCCGCGTCTCGACCCACGACTCCGCGCGGGCCCTGGTCGGGGTCGTCGCCGACGTGACCCGGCGGCACAGCCAGCAGCAGGAGCTCGCGGACCTGGCCGACCGCTACCGGCTGCTGGTCGACCTGGCGCCCGAGGCGATCGTGGTGCACGAGGCCGGTCTGCTCGTGTACGCGAACCCGGCGGCGGTCCAGTTCGTGCGGGCGAGGTCCGAGTCCGACCTGCTCGGGCGGCCGATCACCGACTTCGTGCACCCGGACTCCCAGACCGACATGCTGCAGCGGATCTCGAAGCTGACCGAGCCGGGCGCGACGAGCGACCCCGCGGACGCCGTGCTGGTCCGGTTCGACGGCGGCACCACCGACATCGAGTCGGTGTCGGTGCGCACGACCTGGGAGGGCAGGCCGGCGTTCCAGGTGATCATGCGGGACGTCACCGAGCAGAAGGCGGCCGCGGCGGCCCTGCGCTACCAGGCCGCGCTCGCCGCGCACGTCAGCGACGCGCTCATCGCGACCACCTCCGACGGCGTCGTCACGAGCTGGAACCGCAGCGCCGAGAACGTCTACGGCCGTCGTGCGGCCGAGGCGATCGGGCAGCCCATCGGCGAGGTGGTGGGAGCACCGCTCGACCCGATGGAGGTGCTGGACGCGGGCGGTGTGGTCCACGCCGTGCACCGGCGCTCGGACGGCGCGACGCTGGCGGTGCGGGTGTCGGTCGCCCGGATGGACGCAGGCTACGTGCTGATCTGCGCGGACGAGACCGCGCGCCGCCGCGCTGAGCACCACTTCACGTCGGTGGTCGCGGCCATCGAGGAGGGCGTGCTGGTCGTCGGCCCCACCGGGCTGGTGGAGTCCGTCAACCCCGCGGCCGAACGGATCCTCGGCGTGCGCGCGCAGGAGGTGATCGGCCAGCCGGCGTCCCTGGCGGAGCTGTACGACGAGTCCGGCCAGCCGGTCCCGCAGGACCAGTACGCGTCGGCCATCACCCGCGCCACCGGCAGGGCGCAGCACGGCCGGATCCTGCGATCGTTGCGGCCCGACGGCACCCACGTGTGGCTGTCGCTCAGCGCCCGCGCGCTGACCCAGGACGGGGTGACGCCCTCGGCGACGGTCATCTCGTTCACCGACATCACCGAGCGCCGCATGATCGACAGCCAGCTGGAGCACGAGGCGACGCACGACGCGTTGACCGGCCTGTGCAACCGCACGGTGACGATCAACCGGCTCAGCCCGGCCGCGCGCGCCCACCGGTCCGGGCTCACCGCGGTGCTGTTCATCGACCTCGACAAGTTCAAGGTCATCAACGACTCCCTCGGCCACAGCACCGGCGACGAGGTGCTGCGGGTGGTCGGGTCGAGGCTCAGCCGCGGCTCGCGGCGCGGCGACGTCGTGGGCAGGCTCGGCGGCGACGAGTTCACCGTCATCGCGTACGGCGTGACCAGCCCGGACGAGGCGGAGGCGATCGCGGACCACGTCCGCTCCGAGCTCAACCGCCCGATCACCGTGGACGGCCGGCAGCTGCACGTCGACGCGAGCGTCGGCATCGTGCTCGCCGAGCCGGGCGACCCCCGCGACGGCGCCGACCTGCTGCGCGACGCCGACGTGGCGATGTACCACGCGAAGACCAGGGGCCGCGGCCGTGTCGCGTTCTTCGACGTGGAGCTGCGCGAACGCATCCAGCGCCGCCTGCAGCTGGAGCAGGACCTCCGCTCGGCGCCGCTGGCGGACCAGCTCTGGGTCGCCTACCAGCCGATCGTCGACCTCCGCACGGACGAGCGCACCGCCGTCGAGGGCCTGCTGCGCTGGACGCACCCGCGCTACGGCCTGATCTCGCCGGCGGAGTTCATCACGCTCGCGGAGGAGAGCGATCTCATCAACATCATCGGTGCGCACATGCTGCACACCGCGACCCGCGAGATCGCCGAGCTGGCGCCCAGTCTGGAGCTGACGGTGAACCTGTCGGCCCGCCAGCTCGACGACCCGTGGCTCGTGTCCGCGGTCCGGCACGCCACCCACAAGGCGGACCTGGACCCCAGCTCGCTGTGCCTGGAGATCACCGAGAGCGCCCTGACCCGCGACCCGGCCCTGGCCGCCCGCACCCTCGCCGCGTTGCGCGACCTGGGCGTGCGGCTGGCGATCGACGACTTCGGCACCGGCTACTCGTCACTCGCGCAGCTGCTCACCCTGCCGCTGGACACGCTCAAGATCGACCGGTCCTTCACGATGGGGCTGGGGCGGTCGGACGAGGCGGAGGCGATCGTCACGAGCATCATCGCCATGGCCCACGCGGTCGACATGACGGTGATCGCGGAGGGCGTCGAGCAGGTGGAGCAGCTGGACATCCTGCGGGCCCTCGGATGTGACCAGGCGCAGGGGTTCCTGCTGGGCCGGCCGATGCCGCCCGGCGACCTGTGAGGGCTCGCCGAAGCGGCTCGGCGGACTCGCCCGCTTGGACGGCCGGTCCCGCGACTAGAGGAACTTGTGCGAGGCGTTGTTCCCGTCGAGCGGGCCCAGGCCGCCGTCCAGTCCGTTGTCCGGCGGGAAGTCGATGTACCTGCCGCCGTAACCGCTGTTGTAGTACAGCCGGACCGTGCGCTTGCTCAGGTTGTATCCCGAGAGGGCGGCGTTCTTCACGCACCTGCCCTGGCCCGTGCCCGGCCCCTTGAAGTCGAAGCAGGTGGGCTGGGTGGTCCCGTAGTTCGGGACCGAGACGGCGAAGTCCGAGACCGAGCCCTGCCAGTCGAACATCGGGAACAGGCAGAACTCGCCCGTCTCGCACTTGCCGTTGCGCGCGACCGGTGCGGCCGCCGCGGTGGCGGCCTGCGGTGCCACGAACACGCTTCCCAGAACAGCGGCGGCCAGCACGAGCGCAGCGCTGATCGACCTCTTTCCACCGGACATCGTCATCCCCCTCGGCCGAGCGGTTCTGCTCGCAGCCTGCAACACAGCGTAGTCGAACCGGCACTCACAGGTGAGCGGAACGGCCCGCCGAGGCGGGCCGTCACCGCGTCAGACCAGCGGGGCGAAGAAGAACGTGTCGCGGCGGGCGAAGTGGCCGTCCTCGGTGAACTCGAAGAAGTCCGAGAACCTCAGGTCCACCTGGCGGCCGTCGTGCAGGACGCCGTTGAACGTCCCGTAGACCGCGACCTCCTCCGAGCTCTCGACGACCTTGTCGACGGTGTGGCGGCCCTCGCGGATCACGCGTGCGCCGCCGTAGAAGGCGCTCATCTCCTCGTGGCCGACCATCGGGGCGTAGCCGGGGCGGCGGTAGGTGGCGTCCGGGCTGAACATGTTCACCAGACCGGTGACGTCGCCTGCGTCGACGAGCTCGTAGTAGCGGTGGACGGAGGTGACGTGGCCGGTGTTCAGGGTGGCGGTCATGAGCGGGACTCCTCGCGGGACAGGTGGGCGGACAGGACGGCGCCGATGGACGCCAGGGGTTGCGGGGCGGTCAGGCCGCCGTGGGTGCTGTGCACCTGGTGGACCTCGACGTGGCCGGAGAGGTGCGGCAGCCACGAGGCCGGGGTGGGGTCGTCCGGGGACTTGCCCTGCGTGGCCTCGAAGATGTGGGCGCCCGCGGCCAGCGGTGATGGCCTGTGGCGGTTGTGGAGGTTGACGTTCGCCGCGAACACCTCGGGCAGCGCGGCCCCGCTGAAGCCCGCGAGTGGACCGGCCTGGTCGCGGATCGCCTCGTCGAACTCGGCCCGGGAGCGGACGGGCTCGTCCAGCTGGTAGCCGAGGGACAGCAGCAACGGGGTGAGCAGGTCCGGGTCGTCCGGGGAGACCGGCGGGTGTTCCTCGGTTTCGGGGTAGCCGTCCAGCAGGGCCAGGAGGCCGATGTCGGACGGGTCCAGCAGGGTCGCCATCTCGTGCGCCACGACCGCGCCGAACGACCAGCCGAGCAGGTGGTACGGCCCCTCCGGCTGGACGGTCCGGACCAGGTCCAGGTAGTCGGCGGCCATCTCGGCGAGACTCGCGGGCATCGAGGCCGGGTCGGTCAGACCGCGCGCCTGCAGCGCGTACACCGGGCGGCGCGGGTCGAGGTGGCGCAGCAGGCCGTAGTACTCCCAGCCGATGCCGGCGCCGGGATGGACGCAGAACAACGGCGCGAGGTCTCCGCCGGCGCGCAAGGCGATCAGCACGTCCAGCGGATCACCGGCGGCCTTGCTGCCGAGCCGTTCGGCCAGGGCTGCCGGGGTCGGGGCGTCGAACAGCAGGCGCAGTTCGGGACGCACGCCCAGTTCCGCCCTGATCCGGGAGACGAGTTTGGCCGCCAGCAGCGAGTGGCCGCCCAGGGCGAAGAACCCGTCGTCCGGCCCGACCGACTCGCGGCCGAGCACCTCGGCGAACAACGTGCAGAGAGTCGCTTCCAGTGCCGTCGCGGGCGGGCGGGCCTCCGCCGTCACCACCTCCGGCGCGGGCAGAGCTCGCCGGTCCAGCTTCTCGTTGGGGGTCAGTGGCAAGGCGGCCAGCACGACGAACGCCTCGGGCACCATGTACCGGGGCAGGAACTCGGCGAGCCGGCGCCGCACCGCGGCCGGGTCGATCCCGTCCGGTGCGACGAGGTACGCGATCAGCCGGTCCTCGCGGACGACCACGGCCGCCTGGGCGACCTCCGGCAGGGCGCACAACGCGGCCTCGACCTCGCCGGTCTCGATGCGCAGGCCGCGGATCTGCACCTGCTGGTCGGCGCGGCCGTGGAACGCGAGCCGCCCGTCCGGGAGCCAGCGCACCAGGTCGCCGGTCCGGTACATCCGTCCGCCGGTGGGCGAGGCCACGAACCGGGTCGCGGTCAGGCCGGGGTTGCCCAGGTAACCACGCGCGAGACCCGCGCCCGCCACGTACAGCTCGCCGACCACACCCGGCAGGACGGGCCGCAGGTGCTCGTCCAGCACCAGCGCCAGGTAGTTGTCGATCGGCGTGCCGATCGGCGGCAGGTCCGCGTCCGTGCCCGGCCGCACCAGGTCGCACGTCGAGTTGACCGTGCATTCTGTTGGGCCGTAGGTGTTGTACAGCTCGAACGGCATGCCGGCGGGCGGGCGACGGCGCAGCACGTCCCCTCCGGTGTGCATGACGCGCACCGAGGACGCGGCCAGCGCCGGTTCGTCGAGCATGGCCTCCAACCGCGGGGTGGCCAGTGACGACACCGTGATCGCGCTCTCCGCGATCCACTCGGCCAGCGCCTCGGTGTCCTCCAGCACCTGCTGCGACGGCAGGTGCAGGGCGGCGCCCGACACGAGCGTCGGCCAGATCTCCGCGACCGCCGCGTCGAAGCCCTGCGCGGACAGGTGGCTGGAGCGGTCGGACGGCACGAGCCCGAGCGCAGGCACCAGCCACGCCGTCTGGTTGGCGAGCGCGCGGTGCTCGACCACCACGCCCTTGGGACGGCCGGTGGAACCGGACGTGTAGATCACGTACGCGGCGTCGCGAGAGTCGCCCGCGACCACCGGCGCGGTGGCCGGACACTCCGGAACCTCCCCGTCCAGCAGCACCTTCGCCGCGTCGCTGGACGCGACCAGGTGCGCCAGCGCCCGTTGCGTCACCACGACCGGCGCACCCGCGTCGGCCAGCATGTAGACCAGCCGCTCCGCCGGGTAGGTGGGGTCGACCGGCAGGTAGGCCGCACCGGTCCTGAGCACGGCCAGCAACGCCACGACGCTGCTGGTGTCCCGGTCCGTGCAGACACCGACGACGGTGCCGCGGCCCGCGCCGAGTGCGATCAGGTGGTGCGCCAGCCGGTTGGCCCGCTCGTCCAGCTCGCGGTAGGTGAGCATGCCGTCGTGCGCGACGACCGCGGGCGCGTCGGGGGTGCGCGCAGCGACATCGGCGACCCGCGCGTGCACGGGCGTCTCGAGATCGTGCGCGACCGCCGTGCCGTTCCATTGGCGCAGCACGGCTTCCCGCTCGGCCGCGGTCAGCACCTCGATCCGGCTCAGCGGCGCCGACGGGTCCGTGACGAGCGTTTCGACGAGACCGACCAGCCGGGCCAGCAGCTTCTCGGCACTGGCGCGGTCCCAGAGGTCGACGGCGTACTCCAGGCACACCTGCAGCCCCGCCTCGCTCTGTCCGAAGCCCAGGGACAGGTCGAGCTTCGCGCCGCCGGTCGTGGTGCGGACGGTTCGCACGTCCAGGCCGGGCAGACCGAGCGCGTCGTCCTCGACGCCGTCCACCCCGTCCTGCAACGCGAGCGACACCTGGAACAACGGGTGCCTCGCGCTGGAACGCTCCGGGTTGACCCGCTCCACGACGCGGTCGAACGGCACGTCCTGATGCGTGTACGCGGCCAGGTCGGCCTCGCGGACCCGGCCCAGGATCGTGGTGAAGTCCGGGTCGCCGGACAGGTCGACGCGCAACGCGAGGGTGTTCACGAAGAGGCCGACCAGGTCGTCCAGGTCCTCGGGGCCGCGGCCGGCGACCACGGTGCCGAGCACGATGTCCGTGCCGGCGCCCAGTTTGGCCAGCATCGTCGCCACGGCCGCGTGCAGTGCCATGAACACCGTGGCGTTGTTCGCCCGTGCCAGTGCGACGAGCTTCTGGTGCGTGCCGGCGTCGACCTGGGCGCGGACCTCGTCACCGACGTTGCCCGGCACCACCGGACGCGGGCGGTCGACGGGCAGCCGCAGCTCGTCCGGGACCCCGTTCAGCGTCTCGGCCCAGAACTCGAGCGACCCGCCGGACAGTTCCTGCCGCAGACTGTGGTCCGGGTACTGGATCGGCAACGGCTTCCAGTCCGGTGCTGCGCCGGCGACACGAGCCCGGTACGCCTCGGCGAGGTCGCGCAACAGCACGCCGGTCGACCAACCGTCCGTGGCGATGTGGTGCAGCGCCAGCAACACCATGTGGTCACGTGCACCGATGCGCAGCACGTGGACTCGCAGCGGGATGTCGGCGGCGAGGTCGAACGGGCGCGCCACCAGCGCGGCCACGGTGGCTTCCAGCTCGGCTTCGGCGCAGTCCTCGACCTCGAACACCAGCTCGTCCGCCGGGAGCACGACCTGGTGCCACCCGGAGGCGTCCTCGGGGAACACCGTCCGCAGGGCCTCGTGCCGTTCGACGACGTCGAGCAACGCGGTCCGCAGAGCGTTCAGGTCCAGATCGCCGTGCAGCCGCATCGCGTGCGGCGCGGTGTAGGCGTGGTCGGCGACCTCCATCGCGAGCCGCACACCGAGCTGTGCCGACGACAGCGGCACCCGATCCGGCCGGTGTTCCGGGCGGGGCGCGGTGCGCACCGGTGCCGTGGAGTCCAGGTGACCGTCGAGGCCACGCGGAGTGGGGTCGCGGAACAGGACGCGGATGCCCAGCTCGACGCCGAACACCGTGCGGATCGACGCGAGCAGCCTGGCCGCGAGCAGCGAATGCCCTCCGAGGTCGAAGAACCCGTCGTCGAGACCGACCGCCTCGAGCCCCAGCACCTTGGCGAACAGCCCGCACAGGATCTCCTGACGGGGCGTGCGCGGCTGGCTGCTGCCCACGACGTACGACGGCGCGGGCAACGCGCGGCGGTCCAGCTTTCCGTTGGGCGTCAGGGGGAACGCGTCGAGCGTGACGAAGGCGGCGGGCACCATGTGCTCGGGCAGCCGCTCCACCAGGTGCTCCCGGAGGAGCCGCGGGTCGGCGTCGCCGACCACGTAGGCGACGAGCCGCTTGCCGCCGGGCCCGTCCTCGCGCGCCACCACGGCCGCGGCTGTCACGTCCGGATGCGCGGTGAGCACCGCCTCGACCTCCGCGGGCTCGACCCGGAACCCGCGGATCTTCACCTGGTCGTCGGCGCGGCCCAGGTAGGTCAGCGTGCCGTCCGCCCTGCGCCGCACCAGGTCCCCGGTCCGGTACAACCGGGCCCCGGCGGTGAACGGCGAGGCGACGAACCGTTCGGCGGTCAGTCCCGGCCGGCCGAGGTAGCCGTGCGCGAGGCCCTCCCCGCCGACGTACAACTCCCCCACGGCGCCGGTCGGCACGGGCGACAGCCGGTGGTCGAGCACCACGGCGCTCTTGCCCCGCAAGGGAGAACCGATCGGAACGACCGTGCCGTCCCAGTCCTGCGGCACGGTGAACGAGGTGGTGAAGCCCATGCTCTCGACCGGTCCGTAGCCGTTGACGACGCCGATGCCCGGCACGGCGGCCAGCACCGAGCGGACGTGCCCGGCGGAGGCGGCCTCACCGCCGGTCAACGCCCAGCGCAGGCCGGTGAAGATCTCCGGGTAGGTGTCCCAGAGGTGGTTGAACAGGCTGGCCGACGCGTCCAGCACCGTCACCCCGTACTGCTCCACGAGCCGTGCGATGACCGCGGGCTCGGGACGCTGTCCGGGATACAGCACCGATGTGCCGCCGGACAGCAAAGGACCGAACAGCTGGGTCGCGAAGGCGTCCCACGACACCGACGCGCACTGCAGCCACACCTCGCCGGGACCGAATCCCGCGTACCGCTGGCCGACGAGTGTGCCGGTCAGCGCGCGGTGCGGGGTGCCGGCGGCCTTCGCGGCACCGGTGGAGCCCGACGTGAACATGACGCACGCCAGGTCGTCGGGACCGGTCTCCGGTGCGGTGAAGGGCATCGGCCGGACGTAGTCGAGCGCGACCACGGGCACGTCCACGTCGAACGGCCGGTCGGTCAGCACGAGCCGTACGGGCAGCGACGCGACCATCGACGCCAGCCGCGCGGCCGGGAAGTCGACGTCGAGCACGAGGTAGGCCGCGCCGGCCTTCAGAACGGCCAGCAACGCGCAGGCCATCTCCACTCCGCGTCCGATGTGGACACCCACCACGTCACCACGCCGGATGCCCTGCGAGGCCAGGAAACCGGCGAGACTGTCGGAATCGGCGTCCAGCCGCGCGTAGGTGACCTCGGTGTCACCCGACACGAGGGCGACGGCCTGCGGGGTGCGCGCGGCCTGACGTGCGAACAGCTCGTGCACGGTGGCGGCGGGTTCGGGTGTCTCCGTGGTGGCGAGCACCGCGGCGCGTTCCTCCGCGGACAGCACGTCCAGGTCCCACAACGGCCGGTCGGGGTCGGCCGCGGCCTGGTCCAGCAACCGGACCAGCCGCTCCAGCAGCATCTCGGCGGTCGCGTCGTCGAAGAGGTCGGTGAGGTACTCCAGCGAGCACGCCACCCCGTCCCGTCCCTCCCGCAGCGACAGGGTGAGGTCGAACTTCGCCGAGCCCGCCCCGAAAGGCTCCACCGCGGCGCTGAGGCCGGGCAGTTCGAGGGTGTCGTCGGAGTCCGCGTCCACGAGCACCATGACCTGGAACAGCGGGTGCCTGCCCGCTGCCCGCACCGGGTTCAGCTCCTCCACCAACCGGTCGAACGGCAGGTCCTGGCGCCCATAAGCGTCCAGCGACTCCTCCCGCACCCTGGCCAGCAGCCCGCGGAACGACGGGTCGCCGGACACGTCCACCCGCAGCACCAGTGTGTTGACGAAGAAGCCGACGAGGTCTTCCAGTGCCTCCTCGCCGCGGCCGGTCACGACAGTGCCGATCGGGACGTCCTCGCCCGAGCCGCTGCGTGCCAGCAACGCGGCGAAGGCGGTCTGGGCGACCATGAACAGCGTCGCGCCGGACTCCTCCGCCAGCACGGCCAGTCCACCCGCGGTGCGGGCGTCGAGCAGCGTGGTCACGGACGCGCCCGCGGTGCCGGTGTCGCCGTCTCGCGGACGGTCGACCGGGAGCGGGATCTCCTCGGGCAGACCGGCCAGCTTCGCCCGCCAGTAAGCCAGCTGGGCGCTGAGCACGCTGCCCGGGTCGTCCGCGGAGCCGAGGACGTCCTGCTGCCACAACGTGTAGTCGGCGTACTGGACGGGCAGCGGCTCCCAGTCCGGTGCCTCGCCCTCCAGCCGCGCGGTGTAAGCGGCGGTGAGGTCGCGCAACAACGGTCCGAGCGACCAACCGTCGCTGACGATGTGGTGCATCACCAGCAGCAGCACGTGGTCCTGCGGCCCCTGCTCGAGCAGGTGGGCCCGGAACGGCGGGTCGGCGGCGAGGTCGAACGCCTCCCGTGCCGCGCGGCCCAGCACGACGGCCGGGTCGCCCGGTTCGAGCACGGCGAGGACGACCTTCGCGTCGTCCAGGACCTCCTGGTAGGGCTCGCCGTCGCGGCTCGGGAACGTGGTGCGCAGCGCCTCGTGCCGCACGACCACGTCGGTGAGGGCGAGTTCGAGGGCCTCGGCGTCGAGGACGCCGCGCAGCCGGACGGCGAGCGGGATGTTGTAGGCGGCGCCGGTTCCCTCGTGCCGATCGAGGAACCACAACCGTTGCTGGGCGAACGACAGGGGGATCACAACGTCTCCTTGGACCTCGGACGGGCCCGGAGCACGGGCCGTGGGGCGGGGCGGGCGGCGACCGGCAGATGCCCCGCCAGGCCCGCGACCGTCGGGTTCTCGAACACGGTCCGCACGCCCAGTTCCGCGCCGAAGACCGACCGCACGCGGCTGACCAGGCGCATCACCAGAATCGAATGGCCGCCCAGCGCGAAGAAGTCGTCGTCGACGGTCACCTCGGGCACGTTCAGCAGGTCGGCGAACAGACCGCAGAGCAGTTCCTCGTGCGGGGTCTGCGGCGCACGACCGGCGGCACGCTGGGCGTCGGGGACGGGCAGTGCGGCGCGGTCGAGCTTGCCGTTGGGCGTGCGCGGCACCGACTCCAGTGCGACGACCGCGGCCGGCACGAGGTAGTCGGGCAGGTGCTGCGCGGCGAACTCCCGCACGCCGTCCGCGGTGCCGACGACGTACGCGACGAGCCTCTTGTCGCCGGGGCTGTCCTCGCGGACCACGACCTCGACCTGCCGCACACCCGGATGACGGGCGAGCACCGCGCGCACCTCGCCGGGCTCCACGCGGAAGCCGCGGATCTTGACCTGGTCGTCGGCGCGGCCGAGGAAGTGCACGACGCCCTCGCGGTCCTGGCGCACCAGGTCGCCGGTGCGGTACATGCGCCCGCCGAACGGGTTCGCGACGAACCGTTGTGCCGTGGCGGCGGGCTGACCGAGGTACCCGTGCGCCAGGCCGTCGCCGGCCATGTACAGCTCCCCCGGCGTACCGGGCGGCACCGGCCGCAGCCACCGGTCGAGCACGTACACCTGCTTGCCCGCGAGCGGACGTCCGACCGGGATGCTCACGCGCTCCAGGTCCCGCGGCTCGACGGCGTGGCAGAGCGTGAAGACGGTGTTCTCCAGCGGCGAGTAGCCGTTCACGACCCGCAGGAACGGATGCCGGTCGAGCAGCGCGCGCAGGTGCGGGATCGAGGCGGGTTCGCCGCCGGTCATCACCTCGCGGACGCCGTCGAACACCTCGGGCATCTCGTCGACCAGGAAGTTGAGGAGGCTGGCCGACACGTGCAGCGTGGTGACGCCGTGCCGTGCGACCAGCCGCGCGATCTGCGCGGGCTCCGGGGTCTGACCGGGTTGCAGCACGCAGGTCGCGCCGGACAGGAGCGGACCGAAGAGCTCCAGGGCGAACGCGTCCCAGGACACCGGCGAGCACTGCAGCCAGACCGCGTCCGGCGTGAAGCCGGCGTAGTCCTGGCCGGTCAGCGTCGTGACCAGCGCGCGGTGCGACACGACGACGCCCTTGGGCGTGCCCGTGGAGCCGGAGGTGAACATGACGCACGCCGGGTTGTCCGCGCTGATCACGCGGGTGAAGTCGTCCGACGGGTGGTGGCCGCCTTCGACGTCCTCCAGCACGAACACCGGTCCGGCCTGGTCGAGCAGCGCCTGCCGGCGTTCGGCCGGGTGGTCGGGATCGAGCAGGACGTACGCGGCGCCGGCCTTCAGCACCGCGAGGATCGCGACGACGAGATCCACCCCGCGCGGCAGGCACACCGCGACCGTGTCCCCCGGGTTCGCTCCTTGCGCCACGATCCGCCGGGCGAGCCGGTTCGCGCGGGCGTGCAGCTCGGCGTACGTGACGGCCTCGCGGTCGTCGACCAACGCGATGGCGTCCGGCCGTCCGGTCATCAGTTGCGGCAGCGTGGCGTCCCGGTGCGGGTTCTCCTCGGAGGCGTTCCACTCCCCCGTGACGGTGCGCAGCTCGTCCGCACCCATGACGTCCACTGTGGACAGCGGCGCGCCGGGGTTCTCGGCCACCGCGGCGAGCAACCGGGCCAGCCGGGTCACGACCGCCTCGGCCGTCGCGCGGTCGTAGAGCTCGGTGGCGTACTCCAGTTCACCGGTCAGTCCGGCCGGTGCGCCGTCTTCGCCGAACGACTCCCGCAGGCCGAGGGTGAGGTCGAACTTCGCCGCGCCTGTCGACGCGGGCAGCGTCTCGACCTCGAGGCCCGGCAGGGTCAGCTCGCCCTCGGCGTTGTTCTGCAGCACGACCATCACCTGGAACAGCGGGTGCCTGGCCGTCGTGCGGGCCGGGTTCAGCACCTCCACCAGTCGTTCGAACGGCAGGTCTTGGTGGTCGTAGGCGGCCAGGTCGGCGTCGCGGACGCGGACGAGGAGCTCGACGAACGTGGGGTCGCCGGACAGGTCGGTCCGCAGCACGAGCGTGTTCACGAAGAACCCGACCAGGTCGTCGAGCGCCTCGTCCGATCGTCCCGCGACCGGCGTGCCGAGCGGGACGTCCGTGCCCGCGCCGAGCCGGGACAGCAGGGCGGCGAACGCGGCGCGCAGCACCATGAACGGCGTGGCACCGGCGGCCCGCGCCAGAGCCGTGAGGCCCCGGTGGACGTCCGCGCCGATGGAGAACGGCACGACGTCGCCCTGGTGGGCGGGCCGGGCGGGACGGGGCCGATCGGCCGGCAGCGTCGCCTTCTCGGGCAGGCCGGCGAGGGCCTGCCGCCAGTGCGCGAGCTGGTCGTCGACCGGTGACCGCTGCTGCCACAGGGTGTAGTCCGCGTACTGGACGGGCAGCGGCGTCCACTGTGGAGCGTCACCGCTGATCCGGGCCGTGTAGGCGGCGGCGAGGTCGGTCAGCAACGGCCGCATCGACCAGCCGTCGGCCGCGATGTGGTGCACGACGACCAGCAGCACGTGTTCGCGTTCAGCGACCTTGGTCAGCCGTACCCGCAACGGGCTCCGGGTGAGGTCGAACGGCCTGCGCGACTCCTCCTCGACGGTGCTGTGCGACTCGGCGAAGTCGACGACCGCGGGCAGGACCACCTGGCACACCACGCCGTCGCGCTGCCGGAACACCGTCCGCAACGCCTCGTGCCGCCGCACGACGTCCTCGAGCGCGGCGCGGAGTGCCGGCACGTCGACGTCGCCGGTGAGTCGCAGAGCGATCGGGACGTGGTAGGCGGCGCCGGGTTGCTGGACCTGTTCGACCGTCCACAAGCGTTGCTGTGCGGACGAGAGCGGCAGGTTCTCCGGCCGTTCGACGGGCACGATCCGGTCTCTCGCGCGGCGCCCGGTGTCGAGGCGTGCCTCCAGTGCGGCCGCGGTCGGCGCGTCGAACACCTCGCGCAGCGCGATCTCGGTGTCGAACGTGGCACGGATCCGCGCCACCAGCCGGGCGGCGAGCAGCGAGTGCCCTCCGAGTGCGAAGAAGTCGTCGTGCGGACCGACCTGCTGAGCGCCCAGCAGGTCCGCGAAGATCCCGCACAGCACTTCCTGACGGGCGGTGCGCGGAGCAGCCGTTCCCGCTGTGACGACCGGTGCGGGCAGGGCCCGGCGGTCGACCTTGCCGTTGTGCGTCAGCGGAAGCGCGTCCAGCACCACGACGACCGCGGGCACCATGAACGCCGGGAGCAGCGCGCCGACGTGCTCGCGGGCCTCCTCCGACGTGATCGGACCCACGACGTAGCCGACGAGGCGTTTACCGGTCGCCGGGTCGTCGTGCACGACCACGACGGCGTGCGAGATGCGGTCGTGGCGGGTCAGCGCCACCTCGATCTCCGCCGGCTCGACCCGGAAGCCCCGGATCTTCACCTGGTGGTCCGCGCGGCCGAGGAACTCGATCACCCCGTCCGCACGCCACCGGCCCAGGTCACCGGTCCGGTAGAGGCGGCCGCCGGCGCAGGCGACGAACCGTTCCGCCGTCGCGCCCGGCCGGTTCAGGTAGCCCAGCGCGAGGCCGTCACCGCCGACGTAGATCTCCCCCGCGACGCCGGGCGGCACCGGGGTGAGGTCGCCGTCGAGCAGGTGCACGGTGGTGTGGGCGATCGGCGATCCGATCGGCACCGGGCCGTCGACCTCGGTGATCTGGTGCGTGGTCGCGAAGACCATGCTCTCCACCGGCCCGTAGCCGTTGACCAGCCGGACGTCCGGGTACTCGCGCAGCACGCGGGCGACGTGGGCGCCGGACGCGGCGTCACCACCGGTGACCACCTCGTCGACCTGCCCGAAGACCTCGGGATGAGTGTCGACGAGCGCGGCGAACAGACCCGCGGAAAGCCACAACCTGGTGACGCCGTGGCGTTCCACCTGGTCGGCGACCAACGCCGGGTCGGGCACCTGGCCGGGGGCGAGCACGCAGGTGGTGCCGTGCAGCAGGGGCTGCCACAGCTCCAGCGCGGCCGCGTCCCAGGCCACGGGTGCCGCCTGCAGCCAGACGCCGCCCGTGCTGGCGAACCGCTGGCCGAAGAACATCCGCACTGCCGCGCGGTGCGTCGTGACGACCCCCTTCGGCACGCCCGACGAGCCGGACGTGAACATCACGCACGCCACGTCGTCACCGCCGACCGGGAACCCGGGCAGGGCCGGGGACTCACCCGCGACGTCGTCCACCCGCACGACGTCCAGGTGTCCGGGCAGCAGGCCGGCGACGGACGGGTGGCTGACCACGAGGTCCAGCCCCGCCTCGTCGACGACGCGCTGGACCGGGTGCGCCGGGTCGAGCGGCACGTACGCCGCGCCGGTCTTGAGCACTCCCAGCAGCGCCACCACGAACGCCGGTGACCGTTCGACCAGCACGCCGACCAGGTCGCCGCGGCCGACGCCGTGTTCGAGGACCTTGTGCGCCACCTGGTTCGCCCAGGCGTCGACCTCGGCGAACGTCAGCCGTTCGTCGCCGGAGACCAGCGCGACCTCGTCCGGACGGGCCTGCGCCTGCTCCTCGAACAGGTCCGCGAGCGACCGGTCGCGCGGGTAGTCGGCGGTCGTGTCGTTCCACCGGGCGAGTCGCGCGTGTTCGTCGGCGGAGAGCACGTCCACTTGGGACAGACGTGCCTCCGGCTCGATCGCGGCGGCGACGCGTTCGAAGCGTGCGATCAGCGACTGCGCCGTCGCGGGGTCGAACAGGTCCGCCGCGTACTCCAGCGTGCCGGTGATCCCCGCCGGGCCGTTCTCGTTGGCCGTCTCGGTCAGCATCAGCGCGAGGTCGAACTTGGCCGCGGTCACCTCGATCGCGACCGGTTCGCCGTCCAGTCCGGTGCCGGGCACGGCGGGCTGGACCGTCACGAACACCTGGAACAGCGGGTGCCGTGCGGGTGAGCGGACCGGGTTCAGCTCCTCGACGACCTGGTCGAACGGCAGGTCCTGGTTGGCGTAGGCGGCCAGGTCGGTCTCCCGGACGCGTCCCACGAGCTCGCGGAACGTCGGGTCGCCTGCCAGGTCGGTGCGCAGCACCAGCGTGTTGACGAAGAACCCGACCAGGTCGTCCAGTGCCTCGTCGGTGCGGCCTGCGACGGCCGTGCCCAGCGGGACGTCCGTGCCCGCGCCCAGCCTCGACAGCATCAGCGCGAGTGCGGCCTGCACGACCATGAACAGCGTCGCGTCGCACTCCCGTGCGATCACCAGCAGCCTGCGGTGTGCCTCGGCGTCGAGCGACACGGCGAGCTGCTCACCGCGGTGGCTCGGGGTCTCCGGGCGCGGCCGGTCCGCGGGCAGCGCGATCTCCTCCGGCAGACCGGCCAGTGCCGTCCGCCAGTGCTCGGCCTGAGCGCTCGTGTCGAGTTCCCGCTGCCACAGCGCGTAGTCCGCGTACTGGACCTCCAACGGCGGCAGGTCCGGCTCGGTGCCGAGGCTGCGGGCGGCGTAGGCGGCGCCGAGGTCGCGCAGCAGCGGTCCCCACGACCAGCCGTCCGTGACGATGTGGTGCATCACGACGAGCAGGACGTTGTCCTCTTCGGACAGCCGGACCAGAGTGGCCCGCAACGGGAGGTCTGCCGCGAGGTCGAACGGCCGCGCGGACTCGGCGGCCAGCAGGGCGTCCAGTCCGGCCTCCTGGCACCGGACCCTCTCCAGCGCCACCTCGGCGTGGGGCAGGACGACCTGCTCGGGCACGCCGTCGCGGTCCGGGAACACCGTGCGCAGCACCTCGTGCCGGGCGACGACGTCACCGAGTGCCGCCTGCAGTGCCGCGGCGTCGAGCGGTCCGCGCAGCCGTTGCGCCATCGGCACGTGGTAGGTCGTTCCCGGGCCCTGCAGGCGGTTCAGGAACCAGAGCCGGCGTTGGGCCGCGGACAACGGGAGGTGCTCGGGGCGTTCCCTGGCGCGCACGGAAGGCCTGGCCGCGGCGAGGGAGTCGACGCGGGCGTCCAGTCCGCGCACGGTCGGCGTGCGGAAGACCTCGCGCATCGCCAGTTCCACACCCAGCACCGCGCGCACCCGGCTGACCAGCCTGGCCGCCAGCAGCGAGTGGCCGCCCAGGGCGAAGAAGTCGTCGTCCGGCGCCACCTCCGGCAGGTCCAGCAGGCCCGCGAAGATGCCGCAGAGGATCTGCTGGCGCGGTGTCCTCGCCGTCTGTCCGGTGGTGGTGACCTCGGGAACGGGCAGGGCGGCGCGGTCGAGCTTGCCGTTGGCGGTGCGGGGAAGTTCGTCGAGCACCACGAACGCCGACGGCACGAGGTGGTCGGGCAGCCTGGTCGTGGCGAACCCGCGCAGCGCGGCCGGATCCGCCGCGCCGACGACGTAGGCGACCAGCCGTGGCCCGTCGAGCACCACGACCTCGGCCTGCCGGACGTCCGGGTGCGCGGTCAGCACCGCTGCCACCTCGCCCGGCTCGACGCGGAAGCCGCGGATCTTCACCTGGTCGTCCGCGCGGCCCAGGAACTCGACCGTGCCCTCGGCGTCCTGGCGCACCAGGTCGCCGGTCCGGTACATCCGCCCGCCGAACGGGCTGGCGACGAACCGTTCCGCGGTGGCCGTGGCCTGACCGAGGTAGCCGTGTGCCAGGCCGATGCCGGCCATGTACAGCTCGCCGGGAGTGCCGGGCGGCACGAGTTGGAGGTGTTCGTCGAGCACGTGGACCTGTTTGCCCGCGAGCGGGCGGCCGACCGGGATGCTGCGGCGTGCCGAGTCCTCGGGCCGGATCCGGTGGGAGAGGGTGAAGATCGTGTTCTCGAGCGGCGAGTAGCCGTTGACCAGCCGGACGTCCGGGTGGCGTTCGAGCAGTGTCCGCACGTGGGCCTTCGACGCGGCCTCGCCGCCGGTCATGACCTGCCGGACGCCGTGGAGCGCGGCCGGGTACTCGTCCAGCACGAAGTTGAGCAGGCTCGCGGATAGGTGCACGGTCGTGATGCCGTGCTCGGCGATCAGCTCGACGATCCGCGCGGGCTCGGGCGACTGTCCGGGTTGCAGCACGCAGGCCGCGCCCGAGAGCAGAGCGCCGAACAGCTCGAGCGCGAACGCGTCCCACGAGACCGGCGCGCACTGCAGCCACACCTCGTCCGCACCGAACTCGACGTAGTCCTGGCCGGTCAGGGTGGCGACGACCGCGCGGTGCGAGGTCAGCACGCCCTTGGGCCTGCCGGTCGAGCCCGACGTGAACATCACGCACATCGCGTCGTCCGGGCTCACCGGGCGGTGGAAGGGTTCCGCGCTCAGTTCCGGGAGGGCACTGATGTCGGCCAGTCGTCCGGGAAGACCCGACGGGCCGTTGACCACTGTCGCGGCAGGACCCGCCTGCTCGACCAGCGCGGCCAGCCGTTCCACCGGGTGGTCGGGGTCGAGCAGGACGTAGGCGGCGCCGAGCTTGAGCACCGCGAGCACGGCCGCGACCAGTTCGGGGCCCCTGGGCAGGCAGATCGCGACGAGGGCGCCCCGGTCGGCGTCGACGTACCGCGCGAGCCGGTTCGCCCGGGCGTCCAGCTCGGCGTAGGTGGTGCGGCCGCTCTCGTGGATCAACGCGGTCGCGTCCGGAGTCCTGCGGGCGTGCACCGCGAAGATCTCGTGCAGGCAGTCGCCGGCCTCGGGCTCGCCCGTGTCGTTCCACTCCACGGCGATCGTGTGCCGTTCGGCCGGGGTCAGCAGGTCCACTTCGGACACTCGCGCGTCCGGGTTCTCCGTCACGGCGGTGAGGAACCGCACGTACCGGTCGAGGAGGGCGGTGGCCGTGCGGGCGGTGAACAGGTCGGTCGCGTACTCCAGGTGGCAGGTCATGCCGTCACCGGTGTCGTGCAGCGTCAGGGTGAGGTCGAACTTGGCCGTGTGCCGGTCGACGTCGAAGAGCTCGGTCTCGCAGCCGGGGAACGCGGCGTCGGCCTCGGCGTTGTTCTGCAGCACGACCATCACCTGGAACAGCGGGTGCCGGGCCAGGGTGCGCGTGGGGTTCAGCTCCTCGACGACGCGGTCGAAGGGCACGTCGGCGTTCGCGTAGCCGGCCAGGCCGGTCTCCCGCACCCGGTCCAGCAGCTCGCGGAACGTCGGGTCGCCGGAGACGTCGTTGCGCAGCACCACGGTGTTGACGAAGAGTCCGACGAGGTCGTCCAGCGCCTCGTCGCCCCGTCCGGCGACCGGGACGCCCACCGGGACGTCCGTGCCCGCGCCGAGCCGGGACAGCAACGCGGCGAACGCGGCCTGCACGACCATCGCCTGCGTCGCCTGGCCGGACCGGGCGAGCCCGGCGACATCGGCGTCGACGTGAGCGGTCACCAGGCCGCCCTCGTGACTGGGCGTCGCGGGACGCAGGTGGTCGGCGGCCGGGCTCGCCTCGTCGGGCAGGCCCTCCAGCGCCGTGCGCCAGTGGCCAAGCTGCTCGGTGAAGTCCTGGTCGTGCTGCCACAGCACGTGGTCGGCGTAGTCGACCGGCAGCGCTTTCCACTGCGGTGCAACGCCTTCAAGCCGTGCGGTGTACGCCGTGGACAGGTCGCGCAGAAGCGGTGCGACCGACCAGCCGTCGGCGGCGATGTGGTGCAGGACCAGCAACAGCACGTACCGGCCGGGTTCCTCCTCGGCGAGATACGCCCGCAGCGGCAGTTCGGTGCGCACGTCGAACGGCCGGGTCGCGGCCTCTTCGAGGTGCGCGGGGTCCAGCGGGACCAGGTCGACGTCCGCGGACAGCGCGACCTGGTACGGCTCGCCCTCGTGCGCGGGGAAGATCGTCCGCAGCGGCTCGTGGCGTTCGACGAGGTCCACCAACGCGACGCGCAGCGCGTCCCGGTCGAGGGACCCGTTGAGGCGCAGGGCGATGGGGACGTTGTAGGCGGCGCTCGGGCCGTGCACGTCCTCGAGCAGCCACAGCCTGCGCTGCGCGTGGGACAGCGGCATGCGTGCCGGGCGCGGCCTGCGTTCCACGGTCCGCCGCGCGTGGCCGAGCGAGTCGAGCAACGCGTCCAGCGCTGCCGGCGTCGGCCTGTCGAACACGTCCCGCAGGGCCATCTCGACGCCGAACGCGGTGCGCGCCTTGGCGACCAGCCGTGCCGCGAGCAGCGAATGGCCGCCCAATGCGAAGAAGTCGTCGTCGAGCGACACCTCGCCGGCCCCGAGGAGGTCCGCGAAGATCCCGCAGAGCACCTCCTGCCGCGCGGTCCGCGGTGCCCGTCCCCTGGTCTGGACGCGGTCGGGCTCGGGCAACGCGCGGCGGTCGAGCTTTCCGTTGGGGGTCAGGGGGAACGCGTCGAGCACCACCACGGCGGCCGGCACCATGTAGTCGGGCAGCCGTTCGGCCAGGTACTCCCGCAGCCCGTCTGCTTTGCCGACGACGTAGGCGACCAGCCGCTTTCCGGTGCTCCCGTCCGCCCGCACCTCGACCGCGGCCCGTTCGACGTCCGGGTGCCCCAGCAGCGCGGCCTCGACCTCGCCGGGCTCGACCCGGTAGCCGCGGATCTTGACCTGGTCGTCCGCGCGGCCCAGGAACTCGACGGTCCCGTCCGGCCGCCACCGTCCCACGTCACCCGTGCGGTACATCCGCCCGTCCGCCCGTGCCACGAACCGCTCGGCCGTGGTGCCGGGCCGGTTCAGGTAGCCGTGCGCGAGCCCGTCGCCCGCGAGGTAGATCTCCGCCGCCACACCGGGTGGCACGGGGTTGAGGTCGCCGTCGAGCAGGTGCACGGTGGTGTTCGCGATCGGCCCGCCGACCGGCACCGGCCCGTCGACCTCGGTGATCTGGTGCGTGGTCGCGAAGACCATGCTCTCCACCGGGCCGTAGCCGTGGACCAGTCGTACGGCGGGGAACTCCCGCACGACCCTGGCGAGGTGCGCGACCGAGGGGCTCTCACCGCCGGTCATCACCTCACGCACCACGTCGAACACCTCGGGGTGCGTGTCCAGCACGGCCGCGAACAGCCCTGCCGACATCCACAACGTGGTGACGTCGTGCCGCGCCACGAGCCGTGCGATCACCGCGGGGTCGGGTACCTGGCCGGAGGCGAGCACGCACGTGCCGCCGTGCAGCAGTGGTGGCCACAGTTCGAGGGTCAGGCCGTCCCAGGAGACCGGGGCGGACTGCAGCCAGACGCCGTCGAAGTGCACGTAGGACTGGCCGAAGAAGGTCCGGACCGTGGCGCGGTGCGAGGACATCGCGCCCTTGGGCACGCCGGAGGAGCCGGACGTGAACAGCACGCACGCCACGTCGTCCGCGGTGATCGCCACGGACGGACGGGTCGTGGGCTCGTCGCCGGGGCCCGCCGGCACGGGACGCCAGGTGGTGGATGCGGCCGCCTCATCCCCCGGTCCCGCCAGCGCCGCCACCCCGGCCGCGCGGCCGGGATCATCGGTCACCACCAGTCCCAGCCGTGCCTGCCCTGCCACCGAGGCGATCCGGTCGTCCGGGTGCCCGGGGTCGAGCGGCACGTACGCCGCCCCCGCCTTCACCACCCCGAGCAGCGCGGCCACGAAGTCCGGCGACCGCCGCACCAGCACGCCCACCAGGTCCCCACGCGAGACCCCGCGGGCGATCAGCCGGTGCGCGACCTGGTTCGCCGCCGCGTCCAGCTCGGCGGCCGACACCTCCAGATCACCGAAGACGAGCGCCACGGACTCCGGATCGGTGTCCACCCGCTCCTCGAACAGCTCCACGAGCGTCCGGTCACGCGGGTAGGCGACGTCGGTGGCGTTCCACTCCGCCAGCGCGGCCCGTTCCTCGGGGAGCAGCACACCGACCTTGGACAGCGGCACGTCGGGCTGCTCCGACCACGTGGCCAGCAGCGCCGTGAACCGGCGCGCCAGCAGGGTCGCCGACGGCTCGTCCCACAGGTCCAGCGCGTAGGTGAGCCAGCCGCGCACGCCGTCGGCGGTCTCGGCCAGGTCGACGGTGAGGTCGAACTTGGCCGGGTGCAGCTCGACCGAACCGGTCTCCACGGTCAGGCCGGCGAACTCCGGCGCGTCCTCCGGGGCGTTCTGGAGCACGAGCATCGTCTGGAACAGCGGGTGCCGCGACCGCGAACGTTCCGGGTTGAGCTCCTCCACCAGCCGTTCGAACGGCAGGTCCTGGTGGGCGTAGGCGGCGAGGTCCGTCGCGCGGATCCGGCCGACGAGCTCCCGCAACGTCGGGTCGCCGGAGACGTCGGTGCGCAGGACCAGCGTGTTGACGAAGAACCCGACCAGGTCGTCGAGCGCCTCGTCGGTGCGGCCGGCCACCGCCGTGCCGAGAGGGATGTCCGTGCCGGCGCCGAGTCGTGAGAGCAGTGCCGTCACACCGGCCTGCAGCAACATGAACAGGGTCGAGCCGGTGTCCGCGGCCAGGGCCGAGAGCCTGCCGTGCACCGCGGCGTCGAGCGAGACCTCGACCGCCGCGCCGCGATGGGTCGCCGCGGCCGGACGGGGGTGGTCGGTGGGCAGTTCGAGCTGCTCGGGCAGGCCGGCGAGGGTGTCACGCCAGTACGCCAGCTGACCGGCCATCTCGCTGTCCGGGTCGTCGGCCGAGCCGAGCACCTCCTGCTGCCACACCGTGTAGTCCGCGTACTGGACGGGCAGCGGCTCCCAGTCCGGTGCCTCCCCGGCGAGCCGTGCGGCGTAGGCGGCGGAGAGGTCACGGGTGAGCGGCCCCCACGACCAGCCGTCCGTGGCGATGTGGTGCATCACGAAGAGCAGCACGTGGTCCTGTTCGGACACTCGGTACAGCGTGGCGCGCCACGGGTGTTCGGCCGCGAGGTCGAAGTCGTGCGCCGACGCCTCGGTCATCGCGTGCCAGGGATCCTCGGACGCGACCTTCTCGAGCGCCGGGACGGTGTCGAGCACCCGCTGGTGCGGTTCGCCGTCGACGTCCGGGAACACCGTGCGCAGCGTTTCGTGGCGGCCGGCCACGTCGGCCAGCGCGGACTCCAGCGCGTTCACGTCGAGCGTTCCCCGGAACCGCAGGGTGCAGGTGGCGTTGTAGAGCGCGCCTGCCGGGTCGAGGCGGTGCAGCAGCCACAGCCGGCGCTGGGCGAAGGACAGGGGGCTCACAACGTCTCCTTTTGCCGGGCCCGCGCCCGCAGAGCGGGTCTGGCCTTCTTCGCGAGTACGAGTCGGTCGGCCAGATCGGCCACGGTCGGTCCGTCGAACACGGTGGCGACGGACAGTTCGGCGTGCAGTTCCCGGCGGATCCGGCCGAGCAGCCGCATCACCAGCAGCGAGTGGCCGCCGAGCCGGAAGAAGTCGTCGTCGATGGACACCGACGCGACACCGAGGACTTCGGCGAACAGCGAGCACAACGCGCGTTCGTTCGCGGTGCGCGGGGCTCGGCCCTCCACGACCACCGCGTCGGGTGCCGGGAGCGCCCGCCGGTCGAGCTTGCCGGTGTCGGTGCGGGGCAGGGCGTCCAGCACGACGAACGCCGACGGCACCAGGTGCTCGGGCAGCCGCGCCCGTGCGTGGTCCCGCAGCCCTTGCGCACCACCGACGACGTAGGCGACGAGCCGCTTGTCGCCCGGCTTGTCCTCGCGGACCACGACCTCGACCTGCCGCACGTCCGGGTGGCGGGCCAGCACCGCGCGCACCTCGCCGGGCTCCACGCGGAAGCCGCGGATCTTCACCTGGTCGTCCGCGCGGCCCAGGAACTCGACGGTCCCGTCCGCGTCCTGCCGCGCCAGGTCGCCCGTGCGGTACATCCGCCCGCCGGACGGGCCGGCAACGAACCGTTCGGCGGTGGCGGCGGACTGCCCGAGGTAGCCGTGCGCGAGCCCGTCGCCCGCCATGTACAGCTCACCGGGTGTGCCCGGCGGGACCGGCCGCAGCCACCTGTCCAGCACGTGGACCTGTTTGCCCGCCAGAACCCGGCCGACCGGGACGCTGCGGCGCTCGGTGTCCTCCAGCGCGATGCGGTGGCAGAGGGTGAAGATGGTGTTCTCGACGGGTGAGTAGCCGTTGACGAGCCGGAGGTCCGGGTGGCGTTGCAGGGCCGTCCGCACGTGCGCCTTGGACGCCGCTTCGCCGCCGGTCATCAGCTGCCGCACGCCTTTGAACGCGTCCGGGTGCTCGTCCAGGATGTAGTTCAGCAGGCTCGCGGACACGTGCACGGTCGTGATGCCGTGCTCGGCGATCACGTCCGCGATCCGTTCGGGTTCCGGCGACTGGCCGGGTTGCAGCACGCACGTCGCGCCCGAGAGCAGTGCGCCGAACAGTTCGAGCGCGAAGGCGTCCCACGACACCGGCGAGCACTGCAGCCACACCTCGTCCGCGCCGAACTCGACGTAGTCCTGGCCGGTCAGGGTGCTCGTCAACGCGCCGTGCGAGGTCAGCACGCCCTTGGGCCTGCCGGTGGAGCCGGAGGTGAACATGACGCACGCCGAGTCCGCCGGGGTCACCGGGACGTCGGGCGGGGTGTCCGCGGTGCCGTCGGGCACGGTCGTGATGACGGTGCGGACGCCGGCGAGCGCGGTGACGGCGTCCAGGCGGGCGGCGGGGAAGGCGACGTCGAGGACCGTGTACGCGGCACCGGCCTTGAGCACCGCCAGGATCGCGACGACGAGCGGGATGCCGCGTTCCAGCCGCACACCGACGACGTCGCCGCGGCGGACGCCTTCGGCGACCAGGTGGTGCGCCAGTAGGTTCGCTCGCCGGTCGAGCCCGCCGTAGTCCACTGTGGAGGCTTGGTGGATCAGCGCGGTCGCGTGCGGGGTCGCCGCGGCGATCCGCTCGATCAGGCCGTGCAGGGTGGCGGGCTCTCGCGTGGCCTCGGTCTGGACGACCGCGCCTTCTCCGGGCAGGAGCAGATCCACGTCCGTTATCGGCGTGTCCGGTGCTTGGGCGACCGCCTCCAGGAAGCGGGCCATCCGGGCGGCCAGCGCGCGGGCCGTCGCGGCGTCGAACAGGTCGGTGGCGTACTTGAGCGTGCCCCGCAGCCCGGCGCCCTCGGCGAAGTCGAACACCAGGTCGGCCTTCGCCGCCGGCACCTCGATCGGGACGTCCGCACAGGACAGTCCGGGGAACTCCGGGGCGGTCGCGGGCGGCTGGAGCACGAGCAACGTCTGGACCAGCGGGTGCAGGCCCTGCGAGCGGGCGGGTTGGAGCTCCTCCACCAGCCGGTCGAACGGCAGCTCGCTGTGGAAGTGCGCGGCGCCGTCCTGTTCCCGCACCCTGGCCAGCAGCTCCCGGAACGTGGGCCGCCCGGACACGTCGGTGCGCAGCACGACGGTGTTGACGAAGCACCCGACGAGGTCGGCCAGCGACTCGTCCTCGCGGCCGGCGACGATCCCGCCGACCGGCACGTCCTCCCCCGCGCCGAGCCGCGAGTACAGCCCGGCGAGCGCGGCGCGGAGCACCATGAACAGCGTCGCCCGCGACTCCCGGGCCAGCGCGACCAGCGCACCGTGCGCGTCCACCTCGAAGTCGACCGCGCCGGCCTCCCGGACCCCGGCGGACCGGACGGACCGGTCCGCGGGCAGCGCGATCTCCTCGGGCATGCCCGCGAGCTCGGCAGTCCAGAACGCCAGCGACTCGCCCTGGGAGGCCAGCAGGTCGCGGTGCCAGCTCGTGAAGTCCAGGTACCGCACCGGCAACGGGTCCCAGTCCGGCGCTCGGCCTTCGAGCCGTGCCGTGTAGGCCCGGGCCAGGTCGCGCCACAACGGCGTGATCGACCACCCGTCCACCGCGATGTGGTGCACGACCAGCACCAGCAGGTGCTCGTCGCCCTCCGCTCGCAGAGCCGCCCTGATCGGGATCTCCGTCTCGAGGTCGAACGGCCGCGCCACGTCATCCACTGTGGACAGTTCCAGCGTCGGCGCGTCGAGAACCCGTTGGTACGGCTCGTCGTCGAACACCGGGAAGATCGTGCGCAACGGCTCGTGCCGCGCCACGACGTCAGCGAGCGCCTCGGTGAGCGCCGGAACGTCCAACGGCCCGCGCAGACGCAGCGCGCACGGCACGTTGTAGGCGGGCCCGCGCTCCGACTGCTGCACGAACCACATCCGCCGCTGGGCCGCCGAGAGCGCGGGCCGCGCGGGGTGCTCGACCGGAACCGGACCGGTCCGCGCGGCCCCGGCCTTCGCCATCACCTCGGCCAGCAGGGCGGGCGTGGACGCCTCGAACACCGCGGGCGCCGGCACCTCGATCCCGGCCACCGCCCGCAGCCTGCCGACCAGCCGGGCGGCGGCGAGTGAATGCCCGCCCAGCGCGAAGAAGTCGTCGTCCACCCCGATCGGCTCGACGCCCAGCACCTCGGCGAACAACGAGCAGACCGTCTCCTCCGCCGCCGTGCGCGGCGGCCCACCGGCGGGAACGCGCTCGCGAACCGGCACCGGCAGGGCACGCCGGTCGAGCTTCCCGTTGGGCGTCAACGGCAACGCGTCGAGGAACACCACGTCCGAAGGCACCATGTAGCCGGGAAGGACCGACGCGCAGTGCTCCCGCACCTCGGCCTCGCCGGGTACCGGCCCGTCCGCCACCGCGTACGCCACCAGAGTCTTCTCACCGGCGGGAGTGGTCAGCACGGTCACCGCCGCCTGCGCGACCCGAGGATGCGCCGCGACGACCCCGGCCACCTCGGCGGGTTCGATCCGGAAGCCGCGGATCTTCACCTGGTCGTCGGTCCGCCCGGCGAAGTCGATGTCGCCGTCCGGCCGCACCCGCCCCAGGTCACCGGTGCGGTACATGCGCGCACCCGCCGCCCCGAACGGATCGGCGACGAACCGCACCGAGCTCTCCCCCGGCCGGCCGAGGTAACCCCGGGCGAGCTGGACACCGGTCAGGTACAGCTCGCCGACCTCACCCGCGGGCACCGGCCGCAGCTCCGCGTCCAGCACCCGGATCCCGGCGCCGGGCGTCGCCTGCCCGATCGGCATGAGTCCGCTGCCGTCGACCGCCCGGCACGGCAGGCACGTGACGCCGACGGACACCTCGGTGGGCCCGTACTCGTTGTACAGCACCACGTCCAGGCTCTCACGGAACCGGTCGGCGACCGCGATGGGCAGTCCCTCGCCCTCGGACGCCACCAGCCGCAACGGCCCCTCGACCCCGTCCCGCAGGTACTCGTCCAGGAACAGCGGGATCATCGACGCGACGAACCGGATCATGGTGATCCGCTCGGCCCGCACCGTCCTCGCGAGGTACGCGGGGTCCCGATGGCCGCCGGGGCGGGCCATGACGAGCGTCGCCCCGGCGGCCAGGGTCAGGAAGACCTCGATGACGGACGGGTCGAAGCCCGACGGCGTCTTCTGCAGCACCCGGTCGCCCGGCGCCAGGCGGTAGTGCGCCTGGACGTCGGCCATCCGCCGGAGGATGCCGCGGTGGGTGATCACCACGCCCTTGGGCTTGTTGGTGGTGCCGGAGGTGAACATGACGTACGCGGACTGGTCGGGCAGCGGCGGAGCCGGAGACTCGCCGCCTTCCCCTGCCGATGACCACTCCGCCACCTCACCCGGTCCGAGCGTGAGCGCCGGCCGGGCCACCTGCACCACGTGCGCGGTCCGCTCCGCCGGGTAGTCCGGGTCCAGCGGCAGGTACGCCGCCCCCGCCCGGACGATCCCCAGCAGGGCGACGACCAGCTCGGCCGACCGCGGCACCGCGACCGCCACCACGTCCTCCGGGCCGACGCCCCGGGACCTGAGCGCAACGGCCAAGCGGGAGGCACGGGCGGAGAGTTCGGCGTACGTCAGGACCACGCCGTCGCACTCGACGGCGGGTGCGTCCGGTGCCGAGCGCACGGCTCGGTCGACCGCGGACGGCAGGTTCTTCAGATCGGCGAGCACGGCGGCACCCCCTTGGCGTGTCGGGAAGATCAGGACATCGAGGCGATGAGGCTGGCCGGACGCAGGTCCGTCCAGTTCTCCTCGACGTAGTTGAGGCAGGCGTCGCGGCCGTCGGGGCCGAAGGTCGTCGTCCAGCCCTCGGGCACGGGGATGCGCTCCGGCCACAGCGAGTGCTGGTTCTCCTCGTTGACCAGCACCAGGTACACGCCGTCGGCGTCCTCGAACGGGTTGGTGGTCATGGCTCGTCTCCTCAGCGGGTTCGGGCGTCGTGCTGGTGCGCGACGCGGTTCAGTGCGGCGAGCAGGGTCGCCGAGCTCGTGGTGGTGCCGGAGCGGTCCACGGCGGAACGCGGGATCGGCATGGCGCCGACGGACGACCAGCGCAGCCGACCGGAGTCGTCGATGTGGCTGCGGGAGTGGCCCGCGTTGTCGGGGTGCAGGCAGTACGGCACGTCGAGCAGTCCGCGCCGGAACGCGGCGAGCAGCGTCGTGCCCGGATCGCCTGGCAGCTCGAGCACCGCTTCGACCAGCGCCGTCGCCTCGGCGAGCACTCCGGTGTCCTCGAAGGACTTCTCCCGGGCGACCGACGAGGCAGCGGCGTCCGCGCTCTCCAGAGCGTCGACGTTCTCGGCGACGGTGGGGATGCGGTGGGCCTCGGCCACGGTCTTGACGATCAGGCGTTCGGCGCCGGCCCGGACGGCGAGCCGGGCCGCGTTGTCGTTCAGCAACCGGGCACCGGACGGCGTTCGCGGGAACACGCCCATGTAGGCGTAGACCACGACGTGCCAGTCCACATCGGACAGGAAGCGGGCGGCGAGCGCGCGCAGGGCGTGGATCGCCTCGGCGTCCTGGTCCGCGTTGGTCTGCTGGGCGTAGCTCAGGGAGATGCTCTCCACGCCGTAGAAGCGGAAGAAGATCGCTTCCAGGACGCTGAGCGCGACCAGCAGGCTCGGCGGGCACAGCTGGCCCATCATGCAGCCGCCGAACGTCTCCAGGTGGCCGGAGAAGTCCTCGCACGCCTCGGACCAGTGCTCGACCGAGTCGCGCAACGGCTTCCGGCTGTACGGCAGGCAGTACGACACCGGGCCGCCCTCGGTGGCGTCCAGTCCCGCCCCGGCCAGTGCGGCGAAGATGGCCCGCGGGTCGGCGGAACCGTGCCGCACCTGGACGGGGAACCCGGTGAGCCCGTCCAGCACGGCCCGCGTGGTGTCCGGGTGGTGCGAGACGATCGGGTACCCGTTGAGCCGGGCGCCGTCGTGCAACGCCTCCAGCGCCGCGCGGTGGTCACCGACCCTCGTGTAGCTGTCGACGGTGAGGGTGCCGACGGTGGTGGCACGGGCGTCCCGCACCGCCAGCAGCCCGGCCCGCATCTCCAGCGGGGACGCCATGCCCATCCGCGGCTGCACCACGAGCCTGCCGTGCGCCGCCGCCAGCGCCACCGCGTCCGCGAACCCGGTCACGACACACTGTCCGCGGTGCGTGCCAACACGAACGCGGCGATGAACTCCCGGAACCGCGTGATGGCCGTGTCGTCGTCGAAGACCTCGGTGAAACCCGCTGCCCGCAACGCGTCGGCCTGCGCGGGCTCCGGGCCGCCGGTGCCGAGCTTGCCGCCGATGACGACCGGGACCGCCGCCAGACCGGGCCGGCTCAGCACCTCGGCGAGCGCGCGCGGCCCGTCCTGGTAGCCGTGCCCGTTGACCGTGCTGAGCACCACGAGATCGGGCTGTTCGGCCTCGCACTCGTCGGCGAGCAGCACGGGCGGCACGCACGCCCCGAGGTTGACCACGCGGTACCCCTCCTCCTCCAGCAGCAGCTGGAGGTAGACGAGGTTCCAGGTGTGCGAGTCCGACGCGGTTCCGGACAACAGGACCAGGTTGTTCATGTCAGGTCAGGCTTTCTCGATGACGGGGTGCGGGGTCGGCGGCACCGGTCCGGCCGGGGAACCAGACGTCCTCGCCGTCCAGCGCCGTGGGGGTGTACTTGCCCAGCGCGCTCGTCAGCAGCCGCACCTCGAAGGCGAGGCACTCGACGAGACGACGCAGACCGTGCTCGGGATCGGCGTCCACGGCGGTGAGCGCGGCACGGCCGAGTCCGACCGCGGTGGCACCGAGCGCCAAGGCCTTGACGGCGCGCACGCCCTCCCAGACGCGGCCGGTGGCGAGCAGGCAACCCGACGGCGTGCCGATCCGCCGCAGGCACTCGGCGAGCGGCAGGCCGACGTGGTCGAGGAACGCGCGGGGCGCCCACCCGGTGCCACCCTCGGCACCGTCGACGGTCACCGCGTCCGCGCCGGCCTCCCACGCGCACGCCGCGGCCTGGGCCACGTCCCGGCCGGGGTGCAGCTTCACCCAGATCCGGGCGCGCGGGAAGTTGTTGCGCATGAACCGGATCTGCTGCCGCAGGATCTCGTCGGTGAACGTGCCCGGGCTGCCCGAGCGCAGCACCCCGGGACCGGACCACAGGTCGTCGATCGCGAACTGGTCGGACACCCGCGCGGCCGTGGCCCGGTCGAGCACCGTCAGGCCGCCGAGCCCGGGCTTCGCGCCCTGGCCCACCTTGAGCTCGAAGCCGAGCCTTCCGGTGGCCAGCAACGGTTCCGCGGCCGGATCGCTGTAGACGAGGTTCCACACCTCGGCGTCCGCGTCCTCGGTGCTCTGCTGCACCACCACTCCACCCAGCGACGGGCCCGCCTCGTCGAGGTAGGCCCGGACGCGGGCCAGCATCCCGGTGGTGGCGTCCGGCTCGCGCCGGTACCCGGTGACGGGAACGACGTTCTCGCCGATCACCATCGGGATGCCGAGCGCACCCGCCTGCCTGCTGGCCGCGACCGACACCTCGGAGCTGCCGATGCGCGTGGAACCGAATGCGGACAGGAAGACCGGCAGCGCGGAGGAGAAGCCACCGATCGTCGTCGCCAGGTCCACATCGGACTGCAGCGGCTCACGACCGAGGTCGATCAGCTTCTCCAGCCGCAGCGGCATGAACACCGGCGGCACCAGCCTGGCCGCGTCGAGCTCGTCGGCCGGACCCTCCTCGCCGGACGACCGCGCGCCGAACACCTCGTGGCCGTAGGACTCGACGGGCGGGAACGCCTCCGCGGTGCCGTTCAGGGCCCGCGCCCGCACCTGTTCCTCGGGGAAACCGGCCGCCCTCACGGTGCCAGCTCCCCTGGCACCTTCGGGTAGGCGTTGACCTGCCACACCGCGTCCAGGCCGGTGAGGAAGCGGGTGAGGCGCTCCAGTCCCATGCCGAACCCGGAGCTGCGCGGCACGCCCTGGCGCATGACGTCGAGGTACCAGCGGTACTTCGCCGGGTTCTCCCCCGTCTCGCGCATCCGCGTGACGATCGTGGCGTAGTCCGACTCGCGCTCGCTGCCGCTGACCAGTTCGCCGTAGCCCTCGGGCGCCAGCAGGTCGAAGTTGCGCAGCCGGCCCGGTTCCGTGGTGCTCTCCCGGTCGTAGAAACCGCGCGAGCCCTTCGGGTAGTCGGTGACGAAGAACGGCCGGTCCTTCTGGCGGGACAGCAGTTCCTCGCCCGTCCAGGCGATCTCGGCGTCCGGGCTCTGCGGGTGGCCGAGCAGGTGCAGCTCGTCGACCGCCTCGCGGTGGCTGAGCACGCCGAACGGTCCGGACAGCAGCCAGGCGAACGCCAGCGGGTCACGCCCGAGGAGCTCGAACTGCTCGGGCACCGCCGTCAGCACGTGCCGCACGACGTAGGTCAGCAGCCCTTCCGCCACGCGCATCGCGTCGGCACGGGTGCCGTGCGCCATCTCGACGTCGATCTGGTGGAACTCCGCGAGGTGGCGCTGGGTGTTGCAGGTCTCCACCGGTTCGGCTCGGACGTTGGGCGCGACGTAGAAGATCTTGTCGAACGTCAGCAGCGAGGCCTGCTTGTAGAGGATGCCGCTGCTCATGACCTTGTACTTGTGGCCGTAGTAGTCGACGTCGACCTGCTTGGACCCGCGGGCGCCGGGGTCGGTCACCGGGCCGATCACCGGCGGCAGCATCTCGACGAAGCCCTCACCGCGCAGGAACGTCCTGGCGGCGCCGAGCACCTCCTGCTGGATCAGCATCGCGGCCCTCGTCGTGTCCGAGTCGAGGTGCTCGGCCAGCGGCGGCGGACGGCGATCGGCGGCGGGCTCGATCGCGACGGTCGTTGCGTGCTCCATGTTCTTTCCCACCCTTGGGTTTTCGCTGTTCGGGGCTTGTCAGAGGCCGGACGCGGGGACGATCACGCGCCGCCAGCCGCCGGGGTCGGGCAGGACGCCGCGCTGGGTGTCGATCAGCGCCTGGCGCAGCTCGCGGGTCACCGGCCCGGCGGTGCCGTCGCCGATCACCCAGTCGCCGTCGCGGTCGCGCACCGTGCCGACCGGCGTGACCACGGCCGCCGTGCCGCAGGCGAAGACCTCGGTGATGAGGCCGGAGGCGCACTCCGCACGCCACTGGTCGACGGAGATCCGCTCCTCGCGGACGGTGTGGCCGAGCCGGTCCGCGAGCACCATCAGCGACTCGCGGGTGACGCCGGGCAGCAGCGTGCCGGTCAGTCCGGGCGTGACGACCTCGGTGCCGAAAGCGGTGCTGCGCACGAAGAACAGGTTCATGCCGCCCATCTCCTCGACCCACCGGTGCTCGGCGGCGTCGAGCCACACGACCTGCTGGCAGCCGGCCTGGCGGGCGAGGTTCTGCGCGACGAACGACGGGCCGTAGTTCGCGGCGCACTTCACGTCGCCGGTACCGCCCTGCACGGCGCGGCTGTGCTCACGGCTCACCAGCACCGAGACCGGCTCCAGCGCCTTGTCCCCGAAGAACCCGCCGGCGACGAACGCCATCAGCAGGAACCGGTACTCGTCGGACGGGCGCAGCATCAGGTTCGGGTCGGTGGCGAACATCAGCGGCCGCAGGTAGAGGCTGATCGACGGGTCGTCGGGCAGGCCGGCGCCGTCGAGCAGCACCAGGTCGTCGATCGCGGTGAGGAAGTCCTCGACCGGGAGCTCCGGCATCGCGAGGCGGCGGGCGGAGCTCTGGAACCGCAGGGCGTTGCGGTCCGGGCGGAACACCGACACCGAGCCGTCGGGGCCGCGGTGGGCCTTGAGCCCCTCGAAGATCACCTGGGCGTAGTGCAGGCCGATGGTCGCCGGGTGCAGCGGCAACGGCTCCAGCAGGCCGACGCGGCGGTCGTGCCAGCCGTCGACGGAGTTCCAGGTGAGGCTGACCATGTGGTCGGTGAAAGCGTCGCCGTGGCCAGGGTTGCTGGTGGCGGGCGAGCTCAGCTGCGTGGTCATCAGGAGTTCCTTTCGTCCGGGATCCGCAGGTCCCGCACGTGTGGGCGGGAGAAGGCGTAGAGGAGGAGCGCGGCGAAACCGCCGGCGAACAGCAGCGCGGCGAAACCGAGGCCCAGGAGCTGGGCGAGGAAACCGAAACCGACCATCGTGACGGGCATCAGCGCGTCGTCGGTGAGCGAGAGCACGGAGCCGACCCTGCCGAGGTACTCCTCGTCGACGGTCGCCTGGAAGGCACCGGACAGCATCGGTGAGGCCAGTCCCGCCACGACGCCGACCACGACCATCCCGCCGAGCGTCGCCGCGTAGCCGGCGTTGCCGACCAGACCGAGTGACGCGGCCTGGGCGAACAGCAGCAGCACGGCGGCACGCAGCGGTCGTTCCGGGCGCCACTTCAGGGCGATGAGGGTGCCGACCGCGGCGCCGGCGCCCAGCGAGGCGGTCAGCCAGCCCAGGCCCACGCCGCCCCAGCCGCTGGCCACGGCGTGCAGTGCGAGACCGACCGCGACCACCGGGCTGACGAAGACGTTGAGGCCGGACAACGTGATCACGAGATCGCGGACCTTCGGCGTGGTCCGCAGGTAGGACATCCCGTCGCCGATGTCGGCACGCACCGTGCCGCCGCTGGAGCGCGCCAGCGACCACCGCGGCCGGACCGCGATGAGCACGAGAAGGACCACCGCGAACGACACGAGGTTCAGCGACATCGCGCCGCCCAGTCCCCACGCCACCAGCACGAGGCCACCGAGAGGCGCGCCGAGCACGCCGGCCAGCCGGTCGAGCAACTGCCGCAGTGCCGACAGCCTGACCAGTTCGGTCCTGCGCACCAGCTGCCGGGGGAACGCGCCGGACGCGGGTCCGTAGAACGCGTCCGCCACACCGAACAGCAGGCCCACGACCATGAGCAGGCCCGCGGACACACCGGTCACGGCGAGCGCGGTCAACGCGCCGGCCAGCACGACGATCCGCGCCAGGTCCGCGCCGATCATCATGCGGCGGGCGTCGAAGCGGTCGGTGAGCGCGCCGCCGAGGATCGTCAGCAGGAAACGCGGGATCGTGGCGCAGGCCAGGACCAGGCCAGCCAGTGCGGCGTTGCCGAGCTGGGCGGCGGTGAACGCCAGGGCGACGTACCAGATCTCGTCACCGACCGCCGAAACGCCGGTGGCGAAGGCCCAGCCCAGTGCGCGGCGGTCCCGCCACAGGGTGCGCGGGGCCTCGGCCTTCACGCCGGGGTCGTCCACCTCGGGCACCGCGGTCACCGCGGGTTCCCGGCGGGGGCGGTCGGTCGATGACTGCTGGCGGACATCATTCCTCCGAGGCGGTTTCCGGGCTGCCGTTGACTGGACAGGCACCAATCTCGGACAGCGCGCTATCTCGGCGGCATCTCAGGGCAATCCGCATCGAAAGATACGAGCGGAACCTCGCCAAACGGGACGACCGCAGGGCTTTGAGCTGCGGATATCCCGTTCACTATCTCGCGCTGGACGGAACTACCGGTCGTGATAGCGCCGGGATTGCCGACGAGATAGGGGCGGGATTACAGCGGCCAATAGCGTTTTGGACATCAGCCGGAAATAGCCGCTGAAATTCCACCCAGAACCGCGAGGAGAAACCTCATGAAGCACGCCGCGTTCACCCGGATCGCCACCACCGTCGCCGGCGCCGCGCTCGTGTTCGGACTCGGCGCGGCGATCATCGGCGCGGACGTGCAGGCCGGCGCCGCGGTCCTCGCGGCGGAGAGCAACCCGTGGAACGGGGTCCAGGACGACAGCAACCCCTGGAACGGTGCGGCCGGCGACAGCAACCCGTGGAACGGCACGGACGACAGCAACCCGTGGAACGCCGCTCCCGCGAGCAGCAACCCCTGGAACTAGAGCTTTGCCGACAGACCGGTGAGCGCCTGCTCCGCCGCCGCCAGTTCCCGATCCATCCCGCGGGCTCCGAAGATCTGCACCGCGTGCAGCACGAGCTCCGACGCCCGGTTCCCCTCGCCGAGGCGGGCCAGCACCGGCGCCAGGTCCACCCGGATCGCCGCGGCGCCCACGTGGTCCATGATCCGCTCCCGCGCCGCCAGCGCCTGCTCGAAGTACGCCTGCGCCTCGCGGTCCTGACCGAGCGCGGCACTCACCTCGCCCAGGTTGCGCAGCAGGTGCCCCTCCCCGATCACGTCACGGCTCTCGCGCACCATCCCGAGCACCCGCGTGAACGTGGCCAGCGCGTCGCGGTGCTGCCCGGCCCGCACCTGCACCTGGCCGATCCGCCGCAGCGCGTGCGGGATCCCGTTGCGGTAGCCCGCTCCCTCGAAGATCATCATCGCCTCGAGCAGCTGCGCCGTGGCCTCGTCGGTCCGGCCGCGGCGGCACAGGACGTCGGTCTGGTGCGTCAGCACGATGCCCCTGCCGACGAGGTCCTGCGCCCGGTCGAGGTCGCGCATCGCGGCGGCGTACAGGTCGAGCGCCAGGTCGTCGTCGCCCGACCAGCGCGCGAGCAGGCCGAGGTCGCGGCGGCACAGCGCGAGGCCGCGCGGGTCGTCCAGCTCCTCGAACGTCGCCAGCGCCGTTGTCAGCGCCTCGTGCGCGCGGGTGGTCTGGCCGCGGTTGATGTACAGCGTTCCCATCGAGCTCAGCACCGCCGCCGTGCCGCGCACGTTCCCGGCGGAAGTGGTGGCCTGCAACGCCTTCTCGTGCGTCTTCTCCCAGTCGTCCAGGTAGCCGTGCGACTCGAACAGCGTCGCGGCCGAGACGGCGAGGTCCCAGCACGCCTCGTCGAACCCGGCGTCGGCGGCCTGGCTGATCGCCGCGCACAGGTTGGCCTGCTCGCCGTCCAGCCATTCCAGCGGGTCGCCGGACACCTGCTGGACGTACGTCGCCGGGGGCAGCCAGCGCAGCGCGGTGCCGTGCAGCACGGCGTAGTCGCCGCCGTAGACGGAGCGGTGGGCCTGTTCCGCGAGCGCGAGCCAGCCGCCGAGGACCCGTTCCACGGCACGGCGCCGCATGTCCGGCGCCACCTCGGCGTTCAGCTTCTCCAGCGCGAAGAGCCGCACGATGTCCTGGTAGCGGTAGCGGAACTCGCCGGTGCGCTCGACCGTGGTCACGTCGAGCATCTGCACGTCCACCAACGGTTCCAGCAGGTCCGACGGGTACCGCGAGTCGTCGTCCAGCACCGCGCCCGCGACCCAGCCGGGCAGTTCCGGGCCCTCGGCGAGGCCGAGCAGGCCGAACAGGGTCCGCGACCGCCGGTCCATTCCGTTGTGCGTCAGGGACAGGCTGGCCCGGATGGTCATCTCGCCGTGCGCCAGCTCGTCGAGCCGGTGCCGTTCGCTCGCCAGCCGGTGCACCATCGAGGCGAGCGACCAGTGCGGCCGGGCCGCGAGCCGGGCCGCGATGATCCGCAACGCCAGTGGCAGCCCGCCGACGGTCCGCACGAGCGCGGCGGCGGCCTCGGGTTCCCGCGCCACCCGTTCCGCGCCGATGACCCGGCCCAGCAGGTCCAGTGACTGGCCCGGGTCGAACACCTCGACCTCGACCTGGCGCGCGCCCGGAACACCGGTCAGCCGCGATCGGCTGGTCACCAGCACGGCGCACGTGTTGCTGCCCGGCAGCAACGGGATCACCTGGCTCTCGGCCGACGCGTCGTCGAGCACGACGAGCGTGCGCCGTTCGGCCATCAACGTCCGGTACATCTCGATGCGCTCGTCGAGGCCCATCGGGATGACCGTGCCCGGGATGCCCAGCGCCAGCAGGAAGCGGCCCAGCACGTCCGCGGCGGCGGCCGGTTCCTCGCGCGTGCCGCGCAGGTCGCAGTAGAGCTGGCCGTCGGGGAACCGGTCGGCGATGCGGTGGCCGATGTGGGCGGCGACGGTCGTCTTGCCGCTGCCGGGTCTGCCGATGACGACCACGACGCCGACGGCTCTTCGGTCGCCGCCGACGAGCACGGCCTCGGCGGTGCGGATCAGGGCGTCGTTGCCGATGAAGTCGGCGGTGTCGGCGGGCAGCTGACGTGGACGTTCGAAGCTCGGCGCGGGCGGGACGACGGCCGGGCCCGGCTCGGCCTGGGTGGTGACGACGTCCCCGGCGAGGATCGCCGACTCGAGCAGCCGCAACCGTTCCCCCGGCTCCAGGCCCAGTTCCTCGACCAGCAGGTGCCGGCCTGCCCGGTACGCCTCCAGCGCCTCGCCCTGTCTGCCCGCGCGGTGCAGCGCGAGCATCAGCACGGCGCGCAGCCGTTCGCGCATCGGGTGTTCGTGGACGAGCCGGGTGACCTCACCGACGATCTGGTGGTGGCGGCCGAGCTCGAGCTCCAGTTCGAGGTAGTCCTCGGTGGCGGTGAGCAGGTCCTCGTCCAGCCGCGACGCCCGGTTGCGCAGCGCGGGGTTCGCCAGCCCGCTCAGGCACGGACCGCGCCACAACGCGACGGCCGACCGCAGCAGGTTCGCCGCCTCGGCCGTGCGGCCCTCCTTGACGAGGACCCTGGCCTCGGCCAGCTTGCCGGCGAACACGTGCATGTCGAGCGTGTTGTCGCCCAGCAGCAACTGGTAGCCGGGCATCCGCGTGACGATCGACAGGTCGACACCCGCGTCGGCCAGCTTCTTGCGCAGCCGGGACACGCAGATCTGCACCTGGGTGCGCGCGGTGTCCGGAGGCAGCTGGTTCCACAGCGTGTCGACGATCTGGTCCGTGCTGACGACCTGGTTGGCCTCCATCAGCAGGAGCGCGAGGACGACCTGCTGGCGGCCAGGCGTCACCCACACCGGCCCGGCCGGCCCCTCGACCTCGATCGGCCCGAGGATCCGGAACACGGAATCCCCGGACCTGCGCAGCACAGCACTCACGTCCGCCGCCCCTCCTTGTGCATCCCCCAGCGACCGACTTCCTCAATGTATGCAGCTCCGGATGTACTTGTATATCCGGCGGATGCTCGATCATCCCGTCATCCGGGAGGATTGCGGAGTGGCCGGTGGCGGGAAAGCGCCGTGATAGGCCTGGGTTATCGGCAGATGGAACTCTGGGCATTGCATTTCGAAGGCGCCCGAAGGAGTTCGCCATGACGGGAGACGGCCACACGCCACCCAGCGCGGCGACGCTGGCCGCGGGCGTGGACCACGTCCGGTTGTCGTATCTGTACCTGGACGAGGGCGATCTGGACGCCTACGCGTCACTGCTGCACGAGGACATGCAGGTGCGGACACCCGACGCCCCGGCCTGCCACAACCGCACGGACGCAGTGCGCCTCGCGGGAACCACCGGAGGCACGCACGAACTGTTCAAGGTGATCGGCGAAGGGTATTGCGTGGTGGCGGTCGGGCATTACTCCCCGCCTGGCGCCACACCCCGTGAATTCGATTTCGCCGACTTCTTCACGTTGTCGGAGGACTCCCTGCTGCTGAGCCGCCGCCGCTTCTACTACCTGCCACCGCCGGACTGACGCGCCGCTACCGTAGGCCCCATGGCCGACCGCCCACTGCTCTTCCTGGACGTCGACGGAACCCTCCTGCCCTACGGCGGGGTTCAGCTGCCGACCACCGCCGACCGCTGGACCGACTGGCAGCACACGTCCAACCCGCAGCTGGCCAAGATCACTCGCGCGCACGGCCCGAGGCTGCTCGCCCTGCCGTGCGACCTGGTCTGGGCCACCGCGTGGATGCACGACGCCAACGACGTGATCGCACCGCTCCTGGGCCTGCCGGAACTGCCGGTGGCCGACCTGCCCGACGCACCCGACGAGGACGACCCGGCCGCACTGCACTGGAAGACGCGGGCTCTCGTCAACACCGCGGCAGGACGCCCGTTCGCCTGGGTGGACGACGAGATCGGCAACCTCGACCGCATCTGGGTCGAGGCCCAGCACCCCGGAGAGGCCCTGCTGCTGCGCGTCGACTCCCAGGTGGGCATCACCGAGGCCGACCTCGTCACGCTCACCGAGTGGCTGCACGGACTCTGAGTCCTCAATGGACTGGATGTCCACTTCTCCTCGCGGAACTGGACATCCGTTCCGGCTGTACGGGTGACGTTGATCGGCAAGCGGCCTATTCCGCGCGGTAGCCCTGGATCGGCACCGCGGCGCGCCCGACCATCTTCTGCCATGGCGGATGACCCCGACTCCCTGCTCGCGGTGGAGAAGAGCGCGCTGCTCACCAGACTCAACGCCCTGACCGAGGCCGGCCCGGACGACCCCCGGTGGCCCGAGCTCGCCGAGAACCTGCACAAGGGCGTCGAGGCCGTCCTCCGAGCACGGCGCGACACCGAGGCGGACGCACTCCTGCTCCTCCACCGCGTGATCGGCGTGGTCGCGGCGGTGGCCTCGGTGGCGGTGCTCGTCTTCTTCTTCAGCGCGTGGAACGTGCTCCCGGCGGGGCTGGCGCTCGCCGTCGCCGTCGTGCTCCTGGCGAACCCGGCCGTGCGCGGTGTGTGGGAGCCGCGTGCTCGCACGTGGGCGGGGGCCGCGGCCATGGCGGGCGTGCTGCTGACGCCGCTCGTGGGCGGCTGGTCGGCGGTGGTGGTTCTCGCCGGAATCGGTTGGTGGGCTTGGAGGTACGTGAGGTGAACAACAACGACCCGATCCACGAACTGACGCAGACCACCAGTCGTCAGAAGCAGCGCATCGACTTGCTGGAGAGCAAGGCGGAGAAACTCGACAGAATCGTCACGCGGCTGGGGAAGCTGGAGAGCAAGGTCGGCGACCACTCGGTCGGTGAACTGCAGAAGAAGATCAAGAAGATCGGCACGCAAGCCGCCGAGACGGACACACGGCTGGCCGAGGCGTCCGCGAGGGTCGTCAAGCTGCGCCGGGACGTCGACATCCTGCACAGAACGGTGCGTCTCAACAGCGGGCTGCCCCGATCCGACTACGACTCCTGGCCGGAGATCACACCCGAGATGATCCAGCTGATCCGCACGAGGCTCGCGGCGACACCGGTGTCCGAGACCGAGATCGAGCGGTTGCTCGAGCAGCAGGAGAAGGCTCGGGAGCAACGCGTGCAGTGGGACAAGTCGCTGGAGGCCGCGATCGCGGCTGTCCGCACGCTGACCGAACTGCCCGCCGGCGCGGAACGGTTGTGGCGCAGGGAGGTGCGGACGTGGCTCGCGTTCCGCGACGCGGGTGAGCGACCCGTGGACAAGGAAGAGCAAGCACGCCGTCGGCACTACGAAGCGCGACGAGCGCACCAGGCGGCAACGGTGGCCGAGGCGAAGTCCGAGGCGGCGGACACGGCCGCCTGCGCGGTGATCCGCGAGCGCGTCGTCGCCGCACTCGCCCAGGACCTCGTCCCTCCCCCGTGGTTCGAGAGCGCGCTCGGCCTGTTCCCGCCGAGGGAACCCAGTCAGATCAGGCCCTGGCTCGACGTGGCCACACGGCTCATCCGCTATCGGCTGCTCGCCGAGGTCAGCGATCCGGTGTTCCCGTACGGCGACCGGCCGCCCGACTCGAAGCTCGCCGGTGAGCGCGACGAGGTGGAGAGGCTCTGCGACGGCCGGCGGTGGGCATGATCGACGCCTACCGCGTGACCGCCTGCCCGGCCTCGAACGGTCCGCCGGGCAGGAACGCGTACCGGGCGAAGCGCTCACCGATCAGCTCGTGCGTCGCCGTGTCCGGGTGCAGCGCGTCCGGCAGCGGGTGCGTCAAGGCGTCCTGCTCGCCGTACAGGCGGATGCCGTCCAGGAAGTGGAGGTTCGGGTCCTCCGCGCGGCGTTCGGCCAGCGACGCCAGCGCCTCGCGGATGATCCGCAACGTCAGCTGCGGCGCGTCCCCGTGCGGTCCGGTGGCGGTGAAGACGACCTCGCCCGCCGCGAGTGCGTCCAGGTCCATCCCGCCCGGCCCCGGCGTGTCCTCGTAGATGCCGCAGAAGATCGGCGACATCAGCACCAGCGGCGTGCGGGGGTGGCCGTCGCGGATCGTGTCGAGGAAGCCGTGCACGGCAGGCACGAACGCCCGCAGCCGCATGACGTCGAAGTTCACGACGTTGATGCCGAACTTGACGCTGACGAGGTCGGCGGGGAGGTCCCGCATCACCCGCGCGACGAACGGGTCGACCAGCGCGCTGCCGCCGAACCCGAGGTTGTGCAGGTCGACCCCGCCGCGGCGGGCGGCGACGGCGGGCCAGGTGCGGGCCGGGGTGGCCGCGTTGGAGCCGTTGCTGATCGAACTGCCGTGGTGCAGCCAGATCCGCCGGTTCTGGTCGGCCGGCCGCACCGGGGCGTCCGTGCGCAGGGCGATCAGGTCCACCATCTCGTTGTGGGGCAACCAGATCTCGACGAGCTTGTCGCCGGGCGCCAACGTGAACCGCGCGGTGAACGCCGGCCCCTCGTGGAACTCGCGTTCGCCGGTCATCATGTCGAGCTCGGCGTGGTCGCCGCCGTCGAGAAGCTCGCTCGCGACCAGCTCACCGTCGACCACCAGGTCGACGCTGCCCCGCGGCCGTGCGACGCCGCGGTAGGAGACGGACCCGGGGCGCAGGACCAGCTCGATCGCCCGGGCCTCGGTCGCCATCACCACGCGCACCCCGGACGGCCTGCTCTCCGCGCCCATCAGCTGCGGGTCGGGGAAGCGCTCCCGCACCCAGGCGGGCAGGCGGTGCGGCCGGACGCCGCGCGCCACGGCCTCCAGTTCGGCGGCGCCGCGGACGAGCGCCTCGGTCAAAGGTGTCGTGATCATGTCCCCACAATGCTCGCACCTGTGCGGGCGGCGCGCTCGACACCCCAGTCGTACAGGGCCTGGAGCGCGGGGCCTAGGCTCCGGCCCTCCTCGGTCAGCGAGTACTGGACGTGCGGCGGCATCTCGGTCCTCGCCACGAGGCCCGAGTCCTGCAGTTCACGGAGCCGCTGCACGAACATCTTCTCGCTGATGCCCGGCACCTTGCGGCGCAGTTCGCCGTAGTGGTGCGGACGTTCCTTGAGATGGGCCAGGATCACCGTGCGCCACTTGCCGCCGATGACGTCGAGAGCCAGCTCGACCGGACAGTGGTACATGGGGTGCTCCTCACCAAAAAGTGCGTACTTGCCGGGCTTTTCGCGCGCTGCTGGAGTGGACGCCATGATCAACGACGACCAGTCGACACCTTCTCTCTACACCTGGGCCGGCGGCGCGGAGGCGCTGTCACGGCTGACCGAGGCGTTCTACCGCAAGGTCGCGGACGACGCACTGCTCGCGCCGGTGTTCGCCGGCATGGACCCCGGCCACGCGCGGTACGTGGCTCTGTGGCTCGGCGAGGTGTTCGGCGGACCGGCCGCGTACAGCGAGGAACGCGGCGGTTACGAGTTCATGCTCTCCCAGCACCTCGGGCGGGCGATCACCGAACCGCAGCGCCGCCGCTGGCTCGATCTGATCATGGACGCGGCCGACGACGTGGGGTTGCCGGACGACCCGGAGTTCCGCGCCGCGTTCGTGTCCTACCTGGAGTGGGGCACCCGGCTCGCGGTGGCGAACTCCGCTCCGGACGCCAGGCCGTTCCACCGGGCGCCGGTGCCGAAGTGGGGCTGGGGCGTGGCGCCTCCCACACGGCCCTGACAAACACGGGACCGCCGTGAGACAGTTCGTCCAGAAGTTGACACTTCGTTCAGAACTGGAGGTCAGCGTGCCGAATGACACCGCGGACGCCGTGTTCGCCGCGCTCACCCCCGTGATCGACGGCATCGTGGCGACGTTCGGGCGCAGCTGCGAGGTGGTGCTGCACGACTACCGCGACCAGGAACGGTCCGTCGTCGCGGTCGCCGGGTCGGTCACCGGGCGCGTGCCCGGCGACGCGATGAGCGAGATCGGGCTGCGGGTGCTCGGCGCGGGTGCCGACGCCCGCAACGAGGTCGGCTACCTCACCCGCGCGCAGGACGGGCGGGTGCTCAAGTGCACGACGCTGCCGTTGCGCGACGTCGACGGCACGCTGATCGGCGCGCTCTGCATCAACATCGACGTGTCGGCCATCAACCGGGCCACCGGCGTGCTCTCCGACCTCCTCGGGCTGACTCCCGTCGAGGAGATCAGCGCGACGACGAACTTCTCCGGCGACCTGGACCAGGTGGTCGAGTCGCTGATCGCACGGGCCGAGCGCGCGCACGCCGTCCCCGTGGCCGCGCTGGGCCGCGACGAACGGCTGGTGCTCGTGCGCTCGCTGAACGACGCCGGGGTGTTCAGCTTGCGCGGCGCGCCCGCCCGCATCGCGAAGCGCCTCGGCATCTCCCGCACCGGCCTCTACAACGACCTCGCCGAACTGAAGAAGGACACACCGTGACGACGTTCATCAGTGAGGCCGAATCGGCGAGGCTCGTCGACGACGAACTGGCCCTGGAGGCCGCGAGGGAGGCGTTCCTCGCCACCGGGACGGGAACGACGTTCCCCGTGGTGATCGGGCACTCCTCGGTGCCGCACAACAGGTTCACCCTGAAGTCCGGTTCCGCGGGCGACCTGGCCGGCGTGAAGATCGGCAGCTTCTGGCCGGGCAACACGGACCTGCCCCGCCACAGCTCGACGATCGTGCTGCTCGACCCGGCCACCGGACGGCTCAGCGCCGTCGTCGAGGCCGCGGCCGCCAACGCCTACCGCACCGCCGCCGCCGACGCGCTGGCCGTCAGCGCGCTGGCCCGCGAGGACTCCCGCACGCTGACCATCATCGGCACCGGACACCAGGCCCTGCACGAGGTGCGCGCCGTCAGCCGGGTGCGACCGGTCGAACGCGTGCTCGTCGTCGGTCGCCGTGCCGACGCGGCACAGGAGTTCGCCGCCGCCGTGACCGAGCGGACCGGCCTGCCCGCCGAACCCGTCGACGCGCAGGCCGGAGTCGCCGCCGCGGACGTGCTCGTCACCGCCACCACCTCCCGCGCGCCGCTGTTCGACGCGGGCTGGGTCGCGCCGGGCACGCACGTCTCCGCGATGGGCGCCGACGGCCCGGGCAAGCAGGAACTGCCCGTGGAGTTGTACGAGCGCGCCTCGCTGTTCTGCGACCTGCCGGAGCAGTCGCGCGCGATCGGCGAGTTCCAGCACGCCTCGACCGTGCCCGTCGCACTCGGAGCCGTTCTGGCCGGGGACGCCACCGGCCGGACGTCGCCCGAGGAGATCACGGTCTTCGACAGCTCCGGCTTCGCCCTGCAGGACCTCACCCTCGCCGCCGCCCTGCTGCGCCGCAAGACGTCAGGAGTCTCCGAGTGACCACTGTGGACACGCCGTTCGCCGTGCTCGACACCGACCGGCTCGACCGCAACGCGGCCCGGCTGCGCGACCACCTCGCCACGCTCGGTGTGCCGCTTCGGTTGCACGTCAAGACGTCCAAGTCCGTCGAGGTCGCCCGGCGCGTGCACGAGGACGGGCCGATCACCGTGTCGACGCTCGCCGAGGCCGAGCACTTCGCCTGCGCGGGCTACCGGGACGTCCTCTACGCCGTCGGCATCGCCCCGCACAAGCTCCCGCGCGTCGCCGCCCTCCTGCGCCGCGGCGTGACCCTGACCGTCCTGCTCGACTCGCTCGCACAAGCCGAGGCCGTGACCTCTTTCGCACGCGAGGAGAACCTCCGCGTACCGGCGTTGGTCGAGATCGACTGCGACCGCCACCGCGGCGGTGTCGCGGCCACCGATCCCGCCCTCGCGGAGATCGGACGGGCGCTCGGCGACAACCTCGCCGGTGTCCTCACCCACGCGGGCGAGTCCTACTTCGCCTACACGCCAGAGGCTTTGCGGCAAGCCGCCCAGAACGAACGCGACGTCGCCGTCGCAGCCGCCACCGCGCTGCGCGCCGCCGGTCTGCGCTGCGAGATCGTGAGCGTCGGCTCCACTCCCACGGCTCACGCGGCGACCGACCTGAGCGGCGTCACCGAGGTCCGTGCGGGCAACTACGTGTTCTTCGACCTCGTCATGGCGGGCATCGGCGTCTGCACCACCGACGACCTCGCCCTCACCGTGGCGGTCACGGTGATCGGCCACCAGCCCGACAGGAACCAGGTGATCACCGACGGCGGCTGGATGGCCACCTCGCGGGACCGCGGCACGCAGGCGCAGGCCGTCGACCAGGGCTACGGCCTCGTCGCGGACGTCGACGGCCGGCTGGTCCCCGGACTCGTCATGACGGGCGCCAGCCAGGAACACGGCGTGCTGAGCACGCGGGACGGCGAACCGGTGCCGGACCTGCCGATCGGCACCCGCCTGCGGATCCTGCCGAACCACGCCTGTGCCACGGCCGCGCAGCACGACCGGTACCACCTCGTGAGCGGCGAGGTCTGGACCCGCCACCGCGGCTGGTGACGGTCTAAAGGCCCTCCAGCCAGGCGTGGCCGGGTGCACGCGTTGCAGCCACTCCCCCAGCCGCGCACGCCGCCGCGGTTCGAGCAGGGGCAGCACGCCGTCGAAGTCCTGCTGGTCCTTGGGCCGCACGTGCGCAGCTTTGAAGAGCAGCACCACCTCCGGTGCGAGGAACGGGATCCGGTCCGCCGTGCGTTCGACGATCGCGTCGTACGGCAGCCGGATGCCCTCGTCCCGCCGGCAGATCCACGTGCCACCGTCGTGCGGCTCGCGGAACACGTCGCACACCCAGCCGCCGGTCGCCGGGTCGCGCAGCCACGTCTGGTGCGTCGCCGCCAGCACGGCGGCGTCCGCGTCGAACCAGACGCGGCCCGCCGACGCGACGTCGAGGACGTGGCCGGGGAAGCGGTCGCGGATCTCCGCGAACCCCGCGGCGGGCACGGCGATCTCCAGATCATCGTGCGGGCGGGACTGCTTCCCTCGGAACAGGTCCAGCGCCCAGCCCGCCGCGACGTACCAGGGAGTGCCCACCCCGGCGAGCCGCCGAGCGATCTCGCCGGGGTGCCACGCGGTCGCCCAGCGGGCCTCCAGTTCCGCCTCGCCGAGCACGACACCGTTCGCCACGATCAGGACGATCGCACGTACTGCACGGTCCCCGCGCTCGTTCTGAGGGTCAGGGTCGCGTCGGCGACGGAGAAAGTCGCCTTCGTCGCCGAGCCACCGGACGGGTGCGTTGTGAGCTGGTCGCCCTGCACCTTGAAAGTGCCGCTCGCCGTTGCTCCGCCGTCCCGCTCACTTCGGTACGTGCCGTTCTCGTCGAACGTCAGCGTCTCGAAGATGTCGTCCAGGCCCATCCACGAGCCGGCCAGGGTGAGCGTGCCGCCGCTGATCGACCAGTCCTCCGTCGCGGACTTGCCGTCGGTGCCGGTGAACGTGATCCGCGACCCCCGCACCGCCGCGTGCCGCGCCAGTCGAACGTGGCTCCCAACTGGCGAAACCCGCCGTCTGCCGCCAGCACGAGCTCCAGCTTGCCGGACCTGCTCGTGCGCGCGCTCCACTCGCCCACCAGGCCGGCGGGCAGCGGGGAGGCCGGCGGAGGGGTCGTGGTGGTCGGGTCGGCGACCTCGGAAGCACTGGTCGGAGCGGTGGTGGTGGTCGTCGGCTGCGGCCGGTGGCTTGGCGGCGCTCACCTCAGGCGGGCGCGCACCAGGTTCGGGTCCTTCGCCGTGAGGTAGGCGGCGCTCGGCACGTAGACGTCGCGGCCGCGCAGGACGACCGTGGTCGGTCCCTGCAGGCCGTCGGTCTCGGTCAGCACGACGGTGTGCGTGCCGTCGGGCCTGACCAGCGCCACCTGGTTGACGGTGTCCAGCGCGGCGATGATCTCGGTGCCGCGGCCGGTGAAGGCGAAGTCGTCGATGCCGGCCAGGCCGGTGGCGACCACCTTCGGACGACCTGCGGTTCCGTTGCCCCGCACCGGGATGCGCACGATCGTCCCGCGGTCGAGGTTGGTCACCCACACCGCGCCGTCCCGCAGGCGCAGGCCGTTCGCGCCGAGGAACCCGGCGGGCGCGAGCTCCTGGTCCGACGACCAGACCGTGGCGGTGCCACCGGCCGTGGGCACCTGCCAGACCGCGCCGCTGGAGTCCGCGACGTAGAGGGTGCGGTGGTCGAGCGCGATGCCGTTCGGGAGGCTGGTGGCGGGCAGTGCGGCGATGCGTCGCGGGGTGCCGCCGGGGCGCAGGCTCCACACGCCGGTGAGGTCCGCGGTGCCGGTGGCGTAGGCGAAGTACAGGGTGCCGTCGGGGGCTCGGTCGATGCCGACGGTCAGCGGGAAGCCGAGCGCGGGCGTGTTCACCCCGCCGTCCGCGGGTGCGGGCAGCGTGGCGAGGATCCTGACGCGGCCACCCGGCGTGATCTCGGCGATCTGGCGGGCCTTGGCGAACGTCACGTAGGCCGTGCCGTCCGGGGCGAACACCATGCTCTCGGGCGTCTGCCCCTTGCCCAGGTCGAAGTGCTGGACGATCTGCGCCGCGCACAACGGGTACGTGGCGGCGGACGCCGGGAGCGGGAGGAGGGTGGTCGCGGCCAGGACGGCGGCGACGAGGGTCTTGCGGGCGTGCTTCGCGGACATGCTTTCCTCACTGTTTTCGGGCATGCGGCAGCGCCGCGCCCTTCTGGGTGCGTTCGAGGGGTCAGGCCGTGGCCTGGGCGAGCAGTGCGAGTGCGGTGTGCGACGACGAGCCCGGTCGCGCGGTGGCCACGACGACGCTCGGGCCCAGGCCGTTGGTCAGGGTCTGCTGCGTGACGGTCAGCGGACCGACGAGCGGGTGCCGCATCTCGTAGACGGCCGTGGCGCAGGCTTTGACGCGGTGGTCGGCCCACATCGAGGCGAACTCGGTGCTCTTCGCGCTCAGTTCTCCGACCAGTTCGTGCAGGGTGGCGTCGTCCGGGTGCAGGCCGACGACGAGGCGCAGGTTCCCGACCACCGCCCTGGCCTTGCTCGGCCAGTCCGCGTACAGCTCGCGGGTGTGCGGGTCGAGGAACACCAGCCGCGCCATGTTGGGCCGGTCCGCCTTCTCCTGCACGGCGGCGAGGTCGAGGTGACCGGCGAACAGCGCGTGCCCGAGTCCGTTCCACGCCAGCACGTCGCTGCGCCGGCCCAGCACGACGGCGGGAACACCCGCCAGCGCGTCGAGCAGCTGGCCGGTCGCCTCGTCGACGCGTTCGGGCGCTCTGCGCACCCGTGCCCGCTTCGGCGGCGTGGCCAGGACGTGGAGGTGCTGCCGCTCGGACTCGTCCAGCCGCAACGCCGTGGCGAGCGCGTCCAGCACCTCGGGCGAGGCGCTCGTCGAGTGCCCCTGTTCGAGCCTCGTGTAGTAGGAGCTGCTCACGCCGGCGAGCCGGGCCAGTTCGTCGCGGCGCAGACCGGGTACGCGGCGGCGTTCGTCGTACGTCCGCACGCCGACGTCCTCGGGACGGAGCTGCGAGCGCCGCGTCCTGAGGAACTCTCCGAGGCGTGCGGTGTCGTTCATGGATTCGAGTATGTGCCCGATCCGGACGCCTTACCTGCCCCTGCCGGGGATACGCAGAGCCGGGGATGGCTCAGGCCCCGGACGCCCGGTCGGATGGTGCTGCCGAACAACTTCTGCCCCGAGGACCTCACCATGAACCTGTCCGAGTTGGCCTTCACCCGTCAGGCATGGGTCGACGCCGCTCCCGACGACGTCTACCGGCTCGTCAGCGACGTGTCCGCGATCGGCCGCTGGAGCCCGAACGCGAGCGACGTCGTCTACGACGAGGGCGCGGGCCCCGAGGTCGGCGCGTGGTTCAGCGGCCACAACCGCAAGGACGGCAAGGAGTGGACCAGCCGCTCTCAGGTCGTGAGAGCCGACCCCGGCGCCGCCTTCGCCTTCGTGGTCGGCGGTGCCGAGGACGGCATCGTCGAGTGGAGCTGGACCCTGCGCGCCCAGGGCCGCGGCACCGTGGCGCGGCAGTCGTGGCGGCTGCTGCGCACCGACCCCGTCCTCGGTGCCGACCTGGCCGGGTTGCGCGACTACATGGCCGCGAGCGCCGAGACCACGCTGACCGCGCTCGCCGAATGGCTCGCGGGCGGCGGGTCGCGGACTTCGTGATCCCGGCCGGTCGAACCGCGTGAAACGCCGACATGGACCCGAACGACAGGAGAGAGGCGGTATCCGGAACCACAGGGGGAACTGAATGGGCTGGCGGCCCTCGCAGAACACGGTACTCGTGCTCTCGGTCGTCGTGACGGTCATGGTGGGGCTGGCGGCCAACGTCGCCACCGACACCGTGCCGGACATGGAGTCGTGGAGGGCGGTCGCGATCTGGGTCGTGCTGGGCGTGCTCACCGCGTCCGTCGTGGCGCTGGAGGTCGCGAAGGCGCGGCGGTCGGTCTCGGCCGGCTCGTTGCGCGAGGCCGAGGAGTTCCTGGCCGTGGCCGTGCGCCGTGAGTGGGCGGACGAGGCGTTGCGGCGCGGGGTGTTCGACCCCGCGCCCCTGCCCGTCCGGTTCCACGTCACCCGGCGCGCGGAGATCAGCGACCACCCCGCGTCGGTGCTCCGGGACGAGAGCCTGCGCTCCCTGCCCGCGAACGCGCGTCCGCGGCTGACCGGGGACGTCACCGGGGTGCTGGCCGCGTTCCGCTCGATCCCGGCCCGGCGGCTCGTCGTGCTCGGTGAGGCCGGGTCGGGCAAGAGCGTGCTGGCGATGCTGCTGACGAAGGCGCTGGTGGAGGACCGCGACCCCGCCGAACCCGTGCCGGTCCTGGTGCCGCTGGCGTCGTGGGATCCGGCCGTTCACCTGCACACGTGGTTGCAGAGGCATCTGGCGCAAGACCACCCGGCGCTGGTCGAGAAGTTCGGCCAGGACGTCGTCGCGAGGCTCGTGGACGAGCAGCGGGTCCTCCCGGTCCTCGACGGCCTCGACGAGCTCGGGCCCGCCGTCCGCGCCGACGCGCTCCGGAAGATCAACCAGGCACTCGCGGACTCCCGTGCGCACGTCGTGATCACGTGCCGTGCCGACGAGTTCGCGCAGGCCGTGAAAGCCTGTGAGAACACGGTGTCCGGCGCCGTGGTGGTGGAGCTGGAACCCGTGCCGCGCGAGACGGCGCTGACGTTCCTCGGCGGCCGCGCGGAGACGGACCGCTGGCACAGGGTGGCCGAGAGGATCACCGCCGACGAGGACGGACCGCTGGCCCGCGCGCTCGGCAACCCGCTCGTGATCGGACTCGCCCAGGCCGTCTACCGGCCCGGGTCTCCGGAGGATCCCGGCGACCTGGTGGCCGCCGCCGACCCCCGCGCCGTTCTGCTCGAGGGGTTCGTCGAGGGCGCCTACCGCGCCGACATCCCCACCGCCGGGCCCGCGGCACGCCGGTGGTCACCGGCCTCCGCGCAACGCTGGCTGTCGTTCCTCGCGACCCAGGTCGCCGCGACGGACACCAAGCACCTCGCCTGGTGGCAGCTGCGTGACCGGGTGCCCCGCGCGGTCCGGGTCGCGCTCGTGGCGCTGGCCTGCGCCGCCGTCCTGCTCCCGGTGTTCAGCCCGGACTTCGTCGCGATCGTCGCCGCGGTCTGCGCGCTGGGCGTCGGAATCCCGCGCCACGGCCCGGAACCGGTGCTCGCGCAGGTCCACTTCGGATGCAACCGGCGCCTGCTCGAGCTCGTCCTGGTCGGCCTCGGGCTGGGCGTGCTGGCCGGAGGGGTGACCCGGAGCTTCGCCGGGGTGGCGATCGGCGGGGCCGTCGGCGTCGCGGCCGGTGTGCTGGCCGGATCGGTGACCTACAAGGACCCGGACAGCGCGATCACCGCCGAGACCGCCCTGCGAGCCGACCGGGCGAGCAGCGTGCGAACGGGCTGGATCCTCGCCACCGCGGCCGGGCTGGCCGTGTGGACGGTGTCACCGGACCGTCCGGTCGTCGCACTGGTGTCGGCGGTGCTGGTGTTCTTCCTGCGCTGGATCGCCCTCGCGACGGCGTTCGTCTACGTCGCCGGCCGCCAGCTCGCGTTCCAGGTCTGGATCGGGTTCGGCACCGAGGCCGCGGTGGTGGTGACGCTGGGGATCGCCGCCGGTGTCGCGGCACTGGTGTGGCTGATGGCGTCGCGCCCCAACGCACTGGCCATGACCGCGTGGACGCAGTGGCTCGTGCTGACCCGTCTCTGGTACCCGCTCACCGGCAGGCTTCCCTGGGCGCTGCCGGCGTTCCTCGCCGACGCGCACCGCCGCGGCGTGCTGCACCAGGACGGCCCCCGCTACCGGTTCCGCCACTTCGCCCTGCTCGACCACCTCGCCACGACCCCGGAGCGCGATCACCCGTGAGAACCCTCCTGATCACCGGCATCCTGTCGATCGTCCTCGGCGTCGCCGCCGCCGTGGTCAGCACCAGCCACTACTCCATCGCCGCGGAGGCCATGGACCGGTCCGAGCGCAACGCGGCCATGGCGCAGGACGCGCTCCGCGCCTCGTCGCAGTACGAGGAGTCCGACCCGAGGAAGGACGAGGAGCTGCAGAAGGCGGGGAGGTACGTCTCCTACGCCGAGAGCGACCTGGACTCCCACAACGAGAACGTCGACCTGGCGGCCGTGCTGACCGTCGTGTCGATCGCCGCCGTCCTGACCGGCGCGATCCTCCTCGTGGTGCGGAACCGGCGCCGGACCCGGCAGGACGCTCCGCGAGGGGTGGAACCGTCCACCGCGGACTGACCACAGGACGCGGTGGCGACGCGATCGGCACGGCGAGCGCCGGAAAGTCTCTTGCGCGGCCTGCTACGGTCTTCTCGATGATCACCAACTCGAGCAGATCGGGGGTCACGTTCACCGAAGGTGAGTGCTGATGCACCACTCGACCGTGAACGGACAGTCCCGCCTCACCTTCTGGTCGCACGTGCGCGAGTTCGCCGTGCCGGCATCGATGATCGAGTCCGCGACCGCCCGCCGTCAGGCCGGCGACTGGTCGGCAGCCTGTGCCGCCGCGCGGGTCGACGTCGACATCCCCCTCCGCGGCCTGGTCCGCACCCACGGCAGGCCGCTCGCGGACGTGGTCCGCGCCGACCTGCGTCACCTGGCACCGGACCTGCTCCGGTGGCACTTCCCGCGGATCAGGCCCGACGGCCTGCTGCGGCCCGGTCTGACCGTCTCCCTCGCCCGCTACCGCCTCGACGGCGGCGACGTGCACCTCGTCGCCCGCACACCGCCGGCCTGGGCTGACGCGGGGCAACGGATCAGCCTCGCGCTGTGGGAGCGCTCCGGGTCGCTCTGCAGGGCGGGCGGGCATCCTCACCCGCGGCCCGACCGGCGTTTCCGGCTCGACCTGCACCGTCACCTCTGGGACGCGCGCAGGACCTCGGAGCTGCGAGAACGGTGCGGCGTCGAGCAGTTCGACGCGTCGGACGGCCTCGCCACGCACCGGTGGGCGGCCGAGGCCGAGCTGCTGCTCCGCGCCGAGGGACGTGCGGACAGCGCCGTGGTCGTCCGGCTCGGTTCCCGGCGCCGGATCGTGCTCGGCCCGGACTCGTCGGCGGCCACCGCCTCCCGGCGCACCAGCGCTCTGCCGGTCCTGCCGGACGCGGCCACGTGGGTGCTGCCCGACCTGGAGCTGTGGCACGCCGGCGCGATCGACGCCGACCGGCTGCACCCCCTCGTCAGGTCCGCACTGCTTCCGGACCACCCGGCTGGACCGCCGCGAAGTCCCGGCGGCACAAGGGATCCGCGGCTCGTCGACTGCCGTGGCAGCACGCACCGGATCGGCGTGGTCGACGGGGTGCTCACCCCGCTCGACCACGACGCCGACGACCTCCGCCGCGAGGCACTGCTGGTCGCGCTGGGCGGGCGGGGACTCCCCTGCCTGCAGGCGATCGACGCCGTACACCGGCATCCGGAGGACCTCGACGACGTCCGCGCCCGGCTGGACCACGGCGACGTGGCCGGTGCCCTGGCGGTCGTCGAGGACCTGCTCGGACCCGACGCGCCGCTGCTCAGCGGACCGTTGCGCGACGAGCTGGTGACGGCGGCCGAGCGCAAGGTCGTGCACGGGCTGTACCGGGCGGAACTCCACGACGTCCGCGCACTCCCACCCGCCGGGGACTGCCTCCACACGGGCACCCGTGCCCGTCGCAACGCGGCCTTCCGCCGCCCCTGACTCACTTTCCCTTCGGCCGGAGCACGGCCCACGACTTGACCCGAGGCGAGAAGAAGCATGCCTGAAATGACTGTCCACAATGGAGTGTCAACCGTTCGCCGGCTCGACGTGGCCGCCGATCTGCTCGCCCTGCTCGGCGACACGGCCACCGAGCCGCGGGCCGACCCCCAGCTCGAAGCCCTGATGCTGGCCGTGTCCGCCGACCTGCCAGTACTGCTGTGGGGTGTGCCGGGAATCGGGAAGACCGCGGCCCTCACCCAGCTCGCCGACACCCTCGAACTGCCGCTGACCACGGTGATCGCCAGCGTCCACGAGCCCTCGGACTTCTCCGGGCTCCCGGTGGTCGGGGACGACCCGGCGACCCGGGGCGTCCCGATGGCGCCACCCGACTGGGCGGTCCGCCTGGTCGAGGCCGGACGCGGTCTGCTGTTCCTGGACGAGCTGTCGACCGCACCGCCGGCCGTCCAGGCAGCGTTGCTGCGCGTCGTCCTCGAACGCCGGGTGGGCGCCCTGAAACTGCCGCCGGGCGTGCGGATCGTGGCGGCCGCGAACCCGCGGTCCTCGGCCGCCGACGGCTGGGAGCTGAGCCCGCCGCTCGCGAACCGGTTCGTCCATCTCCAGTGGACGTTCGACCACGAGGTCGTGGTGCGCGGGCTGGGCGGGACCTGGCCGGTCGCCGCGCTTCCCCCGCTGGCCCCGCACCGGCTGACGGACGCGGTGGCGTTCGCGCGCCGCGCTGTGTGCGAACTGCTGGCCGCGCGGCCGAACCTCGTGCACCAGATGCCCAAGAACGAGACGCTGCGCGGCGGTGCCTGGCCTTCCCCGCGCAGCTGGGAGATGGCGTTGCGGCTGATCGCGTTCGCGACCGCGGCGGACACCTCCCGCGACGTGCTGTCGATGCTGGTGCGCGGCACGGTGGGCGACGGTCCCGGACTGGAGCTGCTGGCGAGCCTCGACCGGATGGACCTGCCGGACCCCGAGGACCTGCTCGCGGACCCGGCGTCCGCGGTGCTGCCCGAACGCGGCGACCTGCGGCAGGTCGTGCTCGACGGGGTGGTCGCGGCGGTGCGCAACCGGCCGGACGAGGCCCGCTGGCAGGCGGCGTGGACCCTGCTGACCCTCGCCGTCGAGACCGGCGCCCCGGATCTGGTGGTGGTCCCGGCGGCGACGCTCGCCTCGTTTCGCCAGGAGGACTGGGAGGTGCCCGCGGAGATCGAACTGCTGGCCGGTGCCGTGTCGCTGTCGCAGCGGGCGGACCGCACCGCGGCCCTGTCGGGTGCCCGCCGATGACGGCGGGAACCCTGGACGAGGAGAAGCTGTTCGCCGCCCGGCTGTACGCGGTGCGGTGCCAGCCGTACCTGGCGACGGCGTTGTTCGCGCTGAAAGTGGTGGAGTCCAGGCACGTTCCGACGATGGCCGTGGACCGGCACTGGCGCTGTTACGTCTCCCCCGCGTTCGTCGACAGGAGACCGGTGGAGGAGCTCGCCGGGATCTGGGTGCACGAGGTCTCCCACCTGATCCGCGACCACCACGGCCGCGGCGACCGGTTCGGGGCGCGGCACGAACTGTCCGGGCCGGGCGAACGGCTGCGGATGAACATCGCGGCGGACTGCGAGATCAACGACGACGTCTTCGGCGAGGGCCTGGTGTGCCCGAAGGACGCGGTGCGCCCGGCGGACCTCAGGCTGACGCCGGGACAGCTGATGGAGGACTATCTGCGGCAGTTCCGGCTCGGCCCGCACACCAACGCGTTCGCCTGGCTCGACTGCGGCAGCGGTGCCGACGGTCTGGAACGCGCGTGGGACCTCGGGCCGGACGGCGCGCAGGTGCTCACCGCGCAGGAGCAGGACGCCGTCCGGTTCCGCGTGGCGCAGAGCATCAAGGGCCATCCCGGCTCCGTCCCGCAGGGCTGGTTGCGCTGGGCGGAGGAGGTGTTCCACCCGCCGCAGCCGTGGCGGGTGCTGCTGGGAGCGGCGGTCCGGTCGGCCGTCTCCGGTCCTGGTGTGGGCGAGGACTACACCTACGGCCGGCCTTCGCGCAGGTCTGCCGGTGTCCCGAAGGTGATCATGCCGAGCCTGCGGCGCCGGCCGCCGCGGGTCGTCGTCATCGTCGACACGTCCGGCTCGGTGAGCGACACCGAGCTGGGCAGCGCGATCCTGGAGATCGCCGAGATCGTCCGCGCCGTCGGCGGGCGGCGTGACCTCGTCTCGGTGGTGTCGTGCGACGCCGCCGCCCACGTCACCGGTCCGCTGTGCCGGGCGGAGGGAATCCCGTTGGTGGGCGGGGGCGGCACGGACCTGCGCGAGGGATTCGCCAAGGCCCTGCACTCCCGTCCCGACGTCGTGGTCGTCCTGACCGACGGCCAGACGCCCTGGCCCGAGGCGGCGCCTTCCTGCCGGACGGTGGTGGGCCTGTTCCCGCGGCCGTCCCAGGTCGACGAGGACGATCCCGACTACCGGCCGGACGCTCCGCCGTCGTGGGCGAGGGTGGTGACCATCGGCTGACCGCGTCGTGAACGGAAAGCCATTTCCGGCGATTTCTCAGTTCCGCAACAGATATCCCAATCGAACGCCAAGACAAATATTCTCCATGCCTTCTTCCGCGTGACGAACGTATAGTCGCCGCCATGGCAGCACCTGCGCCGAGGCGTCTTATCGTCGCATTCATCGTGGTTTTCACCGTCTTTTCCCAGGCCGGGGTGCACGGGCCCGTTCGCGCCGCCACGACGTCCGCCGAGTTCGTCCGCACCACCGCCGAGCGCGGGTCCTGCCTGCGCCCCTCCCCCGCCCGCCGGCGATTCGAGCCCTGCCCGGATCGTCGGCGAGTGGGTCTGCACCGAGATGCGCCACCGCTTCTCGGCCGACGGCCGGTACGCGTCCCGGGAAGCAATGGAACACAACGTGCCCGCGGGCCGGTTCGTCTTTCGCCGCACCCAAGAAGGCACCTACACGCGGCCGGTGACAGGCTGGAACTGACACCGGAGAAGTCCGTCCGGACCAGGGAGATGCCGGAGGACCCGGCGGGCGACCACACCGACCAGCCCGAGCCGCTGGAACCCCGGAGCTTCACCTTCCGCGCCGACCTCGACTCGCTGCACCTGCACGAGTCCGGCCCGCACGGCGTCACCGTGGTCATCGGCGGAATGGTGGTCGTCGTCCCGTCCGTGACGCCCGTGCCGGTGCCGCCGCACTGGGACCACGGCGAACGACTGTCCCGGGTGGACCTGATGGGCGTTGGCACGCGGTTCCGGGCGGCAGCGGTGGCGACGACCTCGGCGGCGTTGCGCGAGGTGCTGCTGGACGCGGCCGAGCGGCTGTTCGTGACCGCCGGGGAGAGGCTCTGAGCCCTACCGGACGGACCATCGGACTCGATCGGACATCGAGTTGCCGGAGGCGTCGACGTCGCATCCTTTCCGAGCCTCCGTCTTGCAGGCGCAACGAGAACAGAATTCCTTTCTCAGTCACTTGCCAAGACGGTCGAGCAAAGCTCGAACCCGGGGTACCCGACGATCCTGCAGGCCCTCGAAGATCAGCAACGCGGAGACCCACACCTCATGTGGATCTTCCCCGAGATCTCGCAACGTCTCCCCGAGGCGTTCCAACGTGCAGGCCTCGTTCCAGGCATCTCCAGCCGCTCGTTGAACAGCCAGCGCGCGCTCCAGGCTCTGTCGTGAGGACATGAGCTCCCCGAGCGCGCGTTGCACAACTCCTTCGTTGCGCAACGCCGATCCCGCGCCGCGCACATCACCCAGTTCTTCGAACAACTCACGGCACCGCCGGAAAGCATCCAATGCCTCACGATCACGTCCCAGGTCCCGGTAGACCAAGCCTTGGTTGCGCAGCGTCCACGCCTCGCCTCCCAGATCCGCGCCGGAGCGCCAGACCTCGAGTGCGCGCTCGGAAAACCTGAGGGACGTCTCATAGCTCGCCAGGTCACGGTGCACGTCTCCGAGCTTCATGAGGGACGATCCGACACCCCAGGCGTCGCCGAGGTGCTCGAACGCGGCGAGTGCCTCAGCGAGAAGTGCGGCACCCGCTTCGAAATCACCCTGGTCACGGCGGACGGTTCCCAGATCCAGCAACATCAGGCCGATCCCCAGCTCGTCCCGGCAAAGTCGGGCACAAGCGAGTCCGGTCTCCAGCATCTCTCCCCAGGCGCCGAATGCCTTGCGCAGGTCGAAGTACGCCCACAACGTTCCCGCCAACCGCCAGGCGAGTTCCGGAGATCCGAGAATCGACGCCTGCCTCACCGCTGCAAGCAGGTTCTCGCGCTCGTCGTCCAGCCACGTCAACGCACTGTCGTAGTCCTCGAACTCTCGTGATCGAGGTTCTGCCTTGAACGGAGGACGAACCGATCGGATGACCTCACAAGCACCACCCGCGACAGCTCGATAGCGTTGAACGAGTCGCTGCACAGCCGCCTCTCGCTCAGCCGCTGTGCACTCGGTCGTCACCCTTTCCAGCGCGTACAACCGCAGCAGGTCATGAAACTGGTATCGGTTCCGGGCACCGTGTTCGACCAGGTGCGCTGCCACGAGTGAGGCGAGGGACCGGCGTGTGCCCGCAATCGGGCGGTCAGCGACAGCGGCCGCGGTCGCCGCGTCGAAATGCGGGCCGCCGTGCAAGCCCAACAAGCGAAACATCCTCGCGGGTTCAGCCGCTAGCGCCTCGTACGACCACGAGAACGCAGTCCGCACCGCCGACGAGTCATCTTCGGAAACGAGTTCCCCCAGCCTCGAGTTTTCTGCAGCCAGGTCGTCCACGATCTCGCTCAGCGGAAGGTACGGCGACACAACGAGTCGTTGCGACACGATCCGCAAGGCGAGGGGAAGTCCGCCGCAGAGTTCAGACAGCCGCGCGAGCTCCGAATCCGTGTGGCTGTCGCGGCGAGTGCTGACCACCATCGTCAGCATGAGGGCGCCGTTCGAGCGCGACAGTGGACGCACTTCGATGGACTCCGCCCCGTCTTCGGCCACCATGCCCGGCATCACGCCGCGTCCCGTCACCACGACCAGACTCGGCGGTGCGGCCGGCAGCAGCGGCCGAACCTGCTCGGGTGAGCGAGCGTTGTCGAGCAGGAGCAACATCGTCCGATCGACGAGCAGCGACCGGAAAAGTCCTGCTTTGCCGTCGAGCACTGACGGGATCCGATCAGGCGGGATGTCGAGCGCAGTGAGGAAGTCGTCCAACACTGAACTGGGATTCGCAGGGGCGTTGTACCGGTCGAAACCGCCGAGATTGACGTAAAGCTGTCCGTCGGGGAAGTCTGCCTTGACCCTGTGCGCCCAACGCACCACCAGCGCGGTCTTGCCGACTCCCGGTGGCCCGGTCACCAGGCACACCGTGCTTCGCCTGCCGACGAGGGCGTCCAGCGCACGTAGTTCCTGTTCGCGACCGCTGAACGCGGTGATGTCGTGAGGAAGCTGGTGAGGAGTTGGCAGCGACCCGCCACCGTGAAGATGCACTCCGCCGTGCACCGTACCCGCCTGCACGATCTTCTCGATCCGTCCTTTGGCAATGTTGTGCGTGACGTCCCCGGTGCTCACAACGCCTCTGCCCGGCGCAACGCTGAGACTGATTTCAGCAGCTGGTCATGGGCAGCCAGGAGGGCCAATGCCCTCTTGGGTCCCGGTATCTCGTGCCGATAGGTCCCTCTTAGCAGGTACACCGACAACGCCGCGTGCCACTCCCACACGTGCGCGTCGAAGTTCTCCTGCAACGGCGGACAGATCTCTCGCAGGTGCTCCACGATCCACTTGAGACCCGCCAGCGCCGCGCTCGTCGCCGGCGTACGTGAAGCGGCGGTGAGGTCAGGCGACAGGTCACCGACAGCATCGACCAGTCTCCGCCACGAACCGATGCCCGTGAAGAACATCGACTCTGCTCCCGTGTCGACCACCCGCAGAACCAGGTCCACAGCCAGACGTGCGACGTCGGTCGCCCAATGTGCCGGGCCGAACTCACTGAAGTCGATCAGCGCCGGAGCAGGGTGCTTCCCGTCGTACAGAAGGATGTTGCCACCGTGCAGATCACCGTGTGCGTAGGTGAGAAAGCACGTCGCGGGTACCTGCCGGGTCAGGACGCCTGTCATCCGTCGTTCTGTCACGAACGCACTGAGATCCGCCCGCAGCTTTGTCGCCTCACCGATACCCCCACCCTCTGGCCGGACCAAGCACGGAACGAGCTCCTCGATCGCGTACAAAATGAGCCGCTGCTTGTAATGCTTGAAGTCCAGGAAGTCCAGCGGTTGTTCGCGCACCTGCTCAAGAGTGTCGCGGTACATCGGCCCCAGACACAGGGCGAACAACGCCTCGAACAGCTCCTCCACCTGAGTGGGCGCGGGGCCGCTGGCTAGCCACTGTCTCAGCGTCACCACCTTCTGGTCACGGGGAGCGCCCGTCGCGTACCAGCCGTTGATCGGCCCCACCGGGCGGTCGGGGTGAATCGGAACCAAGAAGCGAGACGGTAAAGACTGCCTCGCGAGCAGTGCCTTGTCCGTCTCGGTCTGCAGGGCGCTCAGCGCGCGGCTCACCTTGAGCACGTGGTGGACCGTCTGACCCCGCTTGAGCCGAGCGACGGTCTCGCACACCGACGCACCCGAAGCCCCCGGCGCCAGGTAGCGCACCTCGATCGTGGTCGCCAAGTCCTTCGTCGCATCCAGCACTTGCTGGTGCAGGAGAGGCAACGTGGCTTCGCCGATGTCGAACAGGAACGACTGCACGGATGGATCGTGGCGGTCCGCGGTAACGGGAATCTCCCGGACCGACCCGTTCTCCAGCAGGTGCTTCCGGATGTCACGAGCGATGACCGCAGGGTGCTTGTCCTTCGAGTCGGTGGTGAACTCGCGTCGGCGCAGCACTCTGTGGGCGCCCGCCTGTTCCGCTTCGGAGAACAGATCCGGCCTGTTCTTGTCTCCGCTGCTGATCACGAGCACGAAGGCGTTGGGAGAGTTCTGCCTCGCGAGCTCGACGAGCTCGTGTCCGCGCACCTCCTCGTACTCCATGTCGGGACGTTCGAAGAGCAGGTCGATGACCACCAGGTCGAACCCGTCGCGACGGGAAAGCGACCGGAAAGCCTCGTCCGGATCGGTCAGCTTCTCCCAGTCCACCATCCACTCCAGCTGGTGGAGATAGGTGTCCAGCCTGTTCACGACGTTGCTCAAGTTCAGCTTCGAGTCGTCGACGATCAATCCTCGGATGGTTTGGGTCATCACACTCCTCGCCAGAGCGCAAATGTCACCTTCGTGGTGAAAGACCAAACGCCGCGGTCGCTCGGCATGCCTTCCAGTGAACCGCCGAACGGTCGCAGCTTCTCGTTGAGCGCCCGCATTCCGTGGCCCGCCGGTAGCCGCGGGCGGGTGCCGCTGTTGCGCACCACCAGGTCGACGAGCCCGTCGCGCACACCGTGTTCCACCTCGAGGTTCACCACCTGCCCAGGCTGAGAATGCCGGCTCAGGTTGTTCAGCACGTGTTCGAGAATGTTGTCCAGCAGGGGAACCGGGCAGAAGACCCGGTTGCCCATGCCCGCCGCTGGGTTCACCACAGAGAGCCCGGGGTGCTTGGGCCTCAGGATCCGCTCAACGCTCTCAGCAGGCTCTGCGGGCATCGAGCGCACCAGCTCGACCACAGGGGCCGAGGTGGTTCCGCTCACGTGCGGTGCCATGAACATCTGGTGCCACCAAAGGAGTTTCGCGTGCAGCTTCGCTCGTTTGGCACTCCACTCCTCGTTCGCGTTGTCCCACGGGAGCTCCTCGAGTTCGTGCAGCAGGTCCTCGACCTCACGCAACTCCCGCACCCCGCTCCCTTCGGCGATGGCCAGCACGTTGCGCTGTTCCTGCAATCCGAGCCGGTCGCCCACGTAGTCACCCGCGAGAACCTCGGTCAGTGCCGACAGACTCACCATGACCCGTTCACGCAACTGGGTGGCGCACCGCTCCCAGTCCGCAGCAGCTTCCGCGATCCGGTGCGACGGCGCCGGCCTGACGACGAGGTCCTCGACAAAATCCCGGACCCGCAGAACCGTTGCCTCCATGCTGTGGGTCTCCACGTGACGCTGGAAGTCCTCTTGCAGCAGGTACCAGGCTTCCTGTGCGCTGCGTGGCTTGCGCTTCGTCTGCGCGTCCAGCACCGCGATGAGCTGCTTGAGCACTCTGAGGTACTTGCGCACGACCGAGTCGTGCTCGTCGAGCATGCTCTCCAGTGTGTTGCGGCATCGCTGAAGGCACAGCCGCATCTCGTCGAGGTCCACCGGCGAGTCGGCGGCGGAGCGATCCAGGATTCGGTGGCACTCCAGCAGCAGGTGGTTGATCAAAACCGGTTCGTCGATCGTCCGGGCGATGAGTCTCGGCAGCAGGCGCACGAGCTCGCCCGGCGCCGACGCGACCATCACCATCACCGCCTGAGCGCGCAGCCACGGTGACGTTGTCGGAGGTTGCCGAAGTACGACCGTGCAGATCCGTGCGAGCAGGTCACGGGCCTCCTCAAAACGCAGCGGAGGAAGCTTCAACCACTGTTCCTCGGCGGCAGCGAGGCGCAAGAGGTTCCTGCGGGTCCATCTCAGGCCGTCGAGACTGGCTGCGTCACGACTCTCCAGGAGCTTCAGCCGCTCCATCACCTCTTGCCTTGCCTCGGTGACACGCAGCGCGCGCACGAACAGGCCTCGCCAACGCAGGTAGTCAGCGAGGTCATGGCTATTGACCGGGACGTTGAACACGTCGGCGGCAGGAGAGGAGAAGACCTGCTTACGACTGCGGACCCTGGTTCTCTCACGCAGTTGTTTGGCATGTTCACGCAAGGCGGAAGGCGCGTTCTCGATGATGATCGCTGCCCGGCGCCGCATCTCACACAGGGAGCAGTTCTGCGCCGAGACGCCTCCGAGGCTGCTCGTTGCGAGGAACCGCACCTGGGTGGGCACCATCGGCCCGAACACGCCGGACCGTGTCGATTGCGTGGCCCCGATCCCGCGCAACGCGTCGGCTTCTTGATCGTCGAGCTGGTTCAGCAGGACCAGTACCAGGATCGCGGTCGCCCCCGACTCGGTCGCCAGCCTGATCATCTGGTTCAGCGAGGTAGAACTCTGGGTTCCCCAGTCCACGACGATCACCGTGCCGGGTGCGGGACGCACGTCGAGGCTCGCCGGAAACGTCCAGCGAACACCCGCCATCGCACGAGGGACCGCTCTGAGCGCGTCTACCTCACGACCGTCTGCCGTCAGCACGTCGCTCACGAGTTGCGCGAGCAGTGCGGCGTAGTCGACCTCTGGACCGGGATACCAGATCTGACACTCACCGAAGGGGTCCGCGGTCTGAGTGCCGTTGCTCCACAGCTGGACGACCTCCCCGATGGCCGAGCGCACGACCTCGCGCAGCTGGGACGCGATCGCCGGTTGTTTGAACAAGCTCGCGAACTGGAGGTAGGCACTGAAGTGCCGTGTTCCGGGCACCCTCTCCACGTGCCCCAAGCGAAGCCAGTCGGCTTCGCGGCACCAGTCGAGGACTGTCTCCTCGTCTATCAAGGTCCGACCGGTCGTCTGGGGGGCTACCCGCACCGGGTCCAGCAGCAGTGGGTCGATGTCGACAGGATCTGACCGCTCGTCGCCACCAGCAGCGAGGTCTGCCGCCACCAGCGACAGGACTGGGATGTCCCGGTTGAACATCCGGATGGGCTTGCGATCGCTACGACTGTCCACAACGCACACGATCGCGACGGGCACGGCACCCTTGTTCACCACTGCGGTCACCGCTCTGCGCACGGCGTTCTCCGAGGACACGATGTCGGTGCACAACACCACGTTCGCGTGGTGTGGCACCTGGTCGCTCACCTGAATGCCCTCGAGGTCGAGCTCGCCCGGCATCTCGTAGAACCTGCCACCGACCGACAGGCACTCGCTGAGCAGTCTCGAGATGCTTTCGACCGCGGCGGCGACACGTGCGACCGCCATCGGATCACCAGAGCGAGCCGGCAGCACCACGCACTCCTCGACCTGACGAGCGAGCAGCCAGGCCGTGAGCTCGGTTCCGATCGTCGCCGCGACCAGAGGATCTGCCGAGATCCACCGGTTAGTGCGACGCAACGTCGGGGTGCGGAAGTGTCCCACTGCCACACCGGCACCGCCGTGGCCCACCTGCTCCGCCAGTTTCACCGCCGCCCACTCCCGCGTCGCGCGGACCACGTCCGCCGCTGATACGCGGAGCAGTGTTTCGGTCTCCCCAGCGGAGATCAGATGTGCGTGCGCTGCCAACCCTGCGGCGAGATCGTCCAGAGAACCACCGCCGTCCTTCCACGCTCGCTCCACCAGCTCCGCCGTCAGCACGCCCCCTGCAGCGGTCAGGGCGTCCAGCACGTTCCGCATCGGACTTGGGCCACCACACCAGTGCGGTGGCCCAGCCGCGCCCAGCACGAGCACAGGACTCGTGTCCTCAGCCCTGGTGGCGTTGACGCCCGCAACGGTCAGATCGACGATCTGCGGATCTGCGTCGGGAAACAGGACCGCGACAAACCTGAGTGGCGGTTCCTGCGCCAAATCGACCACGCGTGTAAGCGCCATGCTCATCGCGCCGTCAGGTAGCCAGGCACGAGCGCTTCGCACCGGAACCGTGAGAACGACACCCTCCGTGTCTTCCGCACCGTGTGCGATCTTGGCGAGGCGAAGATCGTTGTGACCGAGCCCGTGCTCGGTGTCGAACTTGCACGCCAGCACACCCAGCCGAGCGGCTTCACCAAGGCTGGAACGACCTAGCCACGGCGCATGTTCGGCACGAGGCGCAGTCTCCGCGATCGGCAGAGTGACCTCCACCAACGTGCCAGGAGCCGTCGCCGGAAGGTAGCTCTGCACGTCGGGGGCACCGGGCAGCGCGTACACCTTGCCGGCGATGATGCCCGCCGTGCTCACCTGAACAGTGCCCCGGTAGCCGCGGACGAGGTGAGCCACCCGCCAAAGCCCGTTCGCCTCGCGCCGGTGACCATCTGTGGCGGTGAGCCTGCCGTCGAACGTCGCGAGCACGACGCGGTTCGCCGCCTCCCTCGTGGCTTCGTCGCCCGTCTGCCTCCTCACCAGGCCTTGCCCGCTGTCGCCCACGACGAGGTCGAGGACGTACCTGCCGGTCCCCTGGCGCAGCAGGTCGATGAGCGGATCGGCGGCAGGCGGCAACTGCGTCTGCCGGGACGCGTACAGCCAGTCCCCCACCAGCACACCCGCTACCAGGGCGTGGGGGACTTCCAGACGATCGGTCCCGGCGTGCCGGTCGACGTTGTCGAACAACTCAGTCATCAGGGCATGGCCAACAGCTCTCGAGTCCGCCGCCGACAACCCGATGTCCAGCAACCGCCGGGTGGCGCTCTTGAACATCTGTTCAACGTCATGATCTCGGCTCAGCCAGCGGAACGGCACGATACGACGCGGCCGGAACTCTTCTCCGTCCAACCTGGACGCCAGGTCGAACGCGTGGTCGTAGTTTCCTGTCGACTCGGCCGCGTTGTCATGGGTCCCGTCCGCGTCCGTGACCTCCACAGCACCGGAAGGCCAGTGCGCTGCATGCAGGGCCTTCGTGAACCCCACGTCACTCATGAATGCGAGCGCTTCCGCCCGGGCGCGGGCTTTTCTCGCCCAACGGCGCTCAACCGAACCGTCGGTCACCTCGACTGCAAACGGTTCGATGCCCGCCGCCTCGTGCGGCCCGTTCGGCAGCATCACGGTCACCGGAACACCGTCCCGGACGGCGGCATCCAACAGGAGCAACGCCCGCGCCAAAGCACCGAGGTAGGCGAACTCCACCACGCTGAAATCGAGGTGAATACCCTCGTACAACGCTTCGTCGCTCCATGATCCGTCGTTGTTCAGCGGGCCGTCGTCGACGCCGAGGTTGCGTTCCCACGACTCGACGGTCAAGAACTCAGGTAGACGGATCGTGCTCATCCATCGAGTATCTACAGCGTTCGCACTCCGTCGAACTATTTCACTCGTACGCGCGCCCGACAAATGGACGAGTTCCACGAATTCGTGACATTAAGTGGACATTTCCCAAAACAGGACCAGCGTTCCGCGACACATTCGGACCATTTTTCAGGGCGACATCGTGCGGCCGTATACGCCGAGCTGACGATCTCGGCGGCCCACGCTCGACCGCTGCACGGCCGGCTCCTCACGAGGGACCTGGCGACCGCACTGGGTTGCTTCGCGCACATCTCCGCCGATTACCCGCTCCGAAGACACCACGTGCGGCGCGGCAGGCGGTCAACCCATCTCGCCCTTGGCCCATCGCCACCGGGCTGGCACAACGACCTCCACGACACGCCAGGCGATCCGAGAGCCAACGCGATCGAGGTCATTGAGTGACGAGGTGATCATCGGCACTGCACGGTATTGACGACGAGCCAGCAATCGCGTGTAAATTTCACCTTCGCTCAAGAACGGCACGAGCTAAGACTCAACTACGTTCCTTGCACCCGACCCGGTCGGCCCGAAGCAACCCTCCGCCCACTGCCTGAAGCTCGTGAGCGGCAGACCCAGCGCCTCGGCATACTCCGGACGGCCCGCCATCCCGGTCTCGTTCATCCGGTCGTGCCCGGCGGCCATCTCGGGCATCCCGGCGGCGCGGGCCTCGTCCAGGGTCAGGTCCGGTGCATTGAGACGGACGCCGAGCGCGTCGGAGAGCACCTCGGCGATCTCGGCCATCGACAGGTGGTCGCTCGCGAGCTCCAGCTCGACGCGGTCGAACCGGCCGGGGTCGGCGACGGCGGCGGCGACCGCCGTGCCGATGTCCTGGACGGCGACCAGCGAGAGGCGGGTGGTGGGTTTGAGCAAGCTGACCAGACCTCCCTCGACGCCGCGCGGGAACAGGAAGGCCGACGAGGGCAGGAAGTTCTCCATGAAGAAGCCCGGCTTGAGCAACGTCCACCGCTCGAAGCCGGCGGCGCGGAGGTGGTCCTGGATGGCGGCCTTGGCGTTCATGGAGGCCGCTCGCACCGGGTAGAGCTCGTCCACGGTGTGCGCGCCGGCGCCGTCGACTGTGGTCTGGATGAACTGCGGGACGCCGGACTCCCGTGCGGCGTCGATCAGGTTCCTCGCCTGGGCGACCTCGCCCTCGAAGTCGAAGCCGTCGGCGGTGAACTCGGGCATCTGCACGGAGAACACGGCGCCGGCGCCCTTGGTCGCGGCGAGCAGCGAGGCGCGGTCGCGCAGGTCACCGACGACGAGTTCCACGCCCAGTGAGGTGGCTCGGTCGGGATCGCGGACCAACGCGCGCACGGGGACGCCTGCGGCCTTCAACGCTTCCAAGGCGGCACCTCCCTGCTTGCCGGTGGCTCCGGTGACCAGAACTGGCTCGGACATGGCTCTCCTCGGGGGACTCGACACAAAACGGCGGGGGCCGCCGTTTTGGTGTTCGCTACGATATGGCGGGCCCCGCCGTTTATCAACCCCGAGGTGTGCCATGACCGATCGCCAGCGCGCCGACGCCCGGCGCAACCACGGGCGGATCCTCGCCGTCGCCGAGCAGGAGGTCGCCGTGCACGGCGCCGCGGCCTCGCTCGAGCAGATCGCCCGGGTGGCCGGGGTCGGGTCGGCGACGGTGCGACGGCACTTCCCCACCCGTCAGGCGTTGCTGGAAGCCGTGCTGGGGCACCGGATCGAGGTGCTGTGCGACCGGGCCCGGGAGCTGGCCGGGACGGGCGACGGGCGGGAGGCGCTGCTCACGTGGCTGGGCGAGCTCGTCTCGTACTGCGTGACGGCGAAGGGGCTCGCGACGGCGCTGGCGTTCGAGGGCGATCCGGTGGACGGGAACTCCTGCGCGTCGACGATCGGCGAGGCCGCCGAGCCGTTGCTGCGCCGGGCGGTGGCGGACGGGGCGGTCGCGGCGGACGTCACGGCCGCCGAGCTCGTGACGTTGATCGTCGGCATCGTGACGGTGACGGAGCACCACCGGGATCCGGCGGGGTCGGCCGAGCGGTTGTTCGCGCTGGCGGTGGCCGGGATCAGCCCGCTCACAGCTCCCTGACCGGCTCGCGGACCGCGAGGGAGTGCCGGGTCGACCTACCGGGCAACGGTGCGTCCACAGAGGACTAAGCCTCGAACGCCCTGATCGCGAGCGTGGCGAAGCGCCGGGACGCGGCGGCGCGAGTGACCGTCGAGGTGGCGTGGATGCCGTTGTTGGCCATGAGCACGAGGATCAGGTCGTCCAGCACGAAGTCCGCACGCAGCCGGCCGGACTTCCTGGCCTTCCGCGCCAGTTTCGCGACGGACCGGAGCGTGCCCTCACGGCGCGCCGCGAAATCACCCGCGTGCGGGAAGCTCGCCGTGAACGCCGCGGTGAAGCCGCGATCACGGGCGTGCAGCTCGCAGATCCGTTCGACGACCGAGCAGAAGCCCTGCCACGGATCGGGATCCGCGAGCCCTTCCGCCACGATCGTCTCGCAGGCCCGCATCCGGTCGGCGAACGCCTCGGTCGCCAGCAGCTCCTTCGTCGGGAAGTGCCGGTACAGGGTGGCGGGACCGACTCCGGCGCGGCGGGCCACCTCCCGCATCGGCGCGGTCAGGCCCTCTTCGGCGAACACCTCCCGCGCCACGTCGAGGATGTGCTCGCGGTTGTACCGGGCGTCGGAACGCACGGTCCGAGACAAACGATCGGCCACGCTCTCACTTTAGCGAAACGGACGGGGGCGTCCGGCTAGCTTCGGTGTCATGAGAGCCGTTGCGGTGCAGGAGTTCGGCGGGCCCGAGGGCATGGCGGTCGTGGACGTCGCGGTCCCGGTGCCCGGCAGCGGGCAGGTGCTGGTCGACGTCGAGGCGATCGGGGTGGGCGGTGTCGACGCCGTGGTCCGGCGTGGTGACCTCGCCTCCTACGGGTTCCGGAAGGGGCACGTTCCGGGTGGTGAGGTCGCGGGCACCGTGACGTCCGTGGGCGACGACGTCGACGGCTCCTGGGTCGGCAGGCGGGTGTGGGCGTCCACCGGCACCGGGGGTGGGTACGCCGAGCAGGCCGTCGCCTCGGCCGGCGACCTCGTCGAGCTTCCCGGCGGCCTCACCGCCGTCGACGCGGTGGCGCTCGGGAGCGCCGGGGTGGTGGCGCACTTCGGGTTGGCCCACGCCCGCTTCTCCCCCGGCGAGTCCGTGCTGGTGCGCGGCGCGGCGGGCAGCCTCGGCATCACGACGGTGCAGCTCGCGGCGCTGGGCGGTGCCGGGACGATCGCGGTCACCACGTCGTCGGCCGCGCGCGGCGACCGGCTCCGCGCACTCGGCGCTACCGACGTGCTGGACCGGTCCGGCGCGGGCTTTCCCGGCGGATTCGACGTGATCATCGACGTCGTGGCCGGGCCGGACCTGCCGTCGTTCGTCGACAGGCTGAGTCCGAACGGACGGATCGTCGTGGTCGGCGCCGTCGGCGGCATGCCACCGGAGATCAGCGGCCGGATGATGGCGGCGTTCCAGAAGTCGTTGTCGTTCGCGACCTTCAGTGCCGCCAGCGTGTCCGAAGCGGACAGACGTGCGGTGCGTGCCGCGCAGTTCGCCGCCGCGGCCCGCGGAGAGCTGCAGACCGTGGTGCACGAGCGGCTGCCGCTGGAGGACGCGGCGCTCGCCCACCGCAAGATGGACGCGGGCGAGGTTTTCGGGCGCTTCGTGCTGCTTGCCCGGCCGGCTGCGGTGCGGGACACCGCGGCCGTTGGCAGAATGCGGTGATGCGGATCAAATTCGAGGTCATCACCTTCGACGCTGCCGATCTCGCGCCGGAGAGCCGGTTCTGGGCCGGAGTGCTCGGCGGCAAGGTGGACGAGGACGACGACTGGCACATGGTGGTCGTCGACGGCGTGCCGCGGGTCGGCGTCCAGCTCGCCCCCGACCACACGCCGCCGCAGTGGCCGGACGGCCCGACCAAGCAGCAGATCCACCTCGACCTGTGGGTGGAGGACTTCGCCGAGGCGCACGAGCAGGTCATGGCCCTGGGCGCCACGGTGCTGAGGCCGGCGCTGGGCAGGACCGAGGGCGACGACTTCCAGGTCTACGCCGACCCCGCCGGGCATCCGTTCTGCCTCTGTTGGCTGGTGGCCGAGCAACGCAAGTGACCTGTTGGCCGCACTTCCCTGCGGCACAAGGCGCAACTTTCCACACGAAGCATCCCCAGCGCCGCCCGGTGCGTCTCCAGGCATCGAGGGGCCGCACGGAAGCGGCCCGTGGAAACTGGGGTTCCATTTGCGTGCTTTGACCATCGGTGCCGCGGTCGTGCTGACCGCGGCGCTGGCGCCCGGCGCCGCTTCGGCGGCACCGTCCAACGACGACTTCGCCGGCGCCACCGCGATCACCTCGCTCCCGTTCTCGTCCACAGTGGACACCAGCGACGCCACACCAGGCGCCGACGACCCGTCCCACTGCGGGTGGAGCACCGGCAGCGTCTGGTTCCGCTACACCGCTCCCGCCGACGGTTTCGCCCGGATGACGACCGATCGCCCGGACGACCAGAAGCCCTCGATCTCCGCCTACACCGGCGCACGCGGCGCCCTGACCTGGACACCGGGCGCCTGCCAGCACCCGCACGGCGGCGGTTCGGACACCTTCGCGGTCACCGCCGGCACCACCTACCACTTCCTGCTGCAGGACAACCGGTTCGCCGGGCCCGTCACGTTCGGGCTCGAGCTCGTACCGCGGTCGGCCAACGACGACCTCTCGGCGGCCGTGGACGTGCGGCTCGACACCGACGCCGCCGGTGACACCGGTCCCGCCTCGCTGGAGACGAACGAACCGAAGCCGAGCTGCGACCGTTCGTCCACCCGGTCGCTCTGGTACCGCTACACGGCCGACCAGGCCCTCTTCGTCTCGGCGAAGGTGACGCAGGACCTGAACGGGCCGGGTGTCGCCGTGTTCCGCGGCAGCGCGCTGACCGAGGTCGACTGCCGGCAGACTTCCCACGACCCGGCCATCTTCGCCGCCACGCCCGGCGAAACCTACTACGTGCGCGTCTCGGACGGCATCTACGGCTCGGGGCCGCTGTCGCTGCGGCTTGCCGAGGCGCCGCGGATCGAGCCCCACGCCTACTGGGTGTCGCCCCAGCAGCCCGGTGTCTTCGACGACGTCCGGTTCGGCATCGATCCGGGCGACCCGGCGGTACGCTGGCTCGCGGGCGGCGAGGTGCGGTTCGGGGACGGCGCGACCGCCCCGATCCCGGCGGTGCCCGGCACGCCGGAGGTCCGGCACCGGTACACCACCGATGGCGAGTACGAGGTGACGATCTCCGGCTACACGGCCGACGGCCGCTCCGGCTCCACCACCCGCACCCTGAAGGTGGAGACGCACGACGTGATGGTGTCGGACGTGGCCGGGCCCGCCACCGCGACGGTCGGCGAGACCGGACGGGTCGCGGTGTCGGTCACGAGCACCCGCTACGCCGAGGCCGTCGTCGTCGAACTGCTCCGCCGCAGGTGGGACGGCTACCACGACGTGGTCGGCACGGTGCGCGGGCAGGTGGCGGAGGACGGCACGCTGGTCGTGCCGTTCGACTACACCTACTCGGCGGACGACGCGGCGCTGGGCAAGGCGACGTTGAAGGCGCGCGTGCGCCTCGACGGCCGTGACGACAACAACCCCGTCGACAACGAGCGCGTGGTCGAGACGACCGTCGTGGCCGCCGGGTAGGCCGAACGGGCCGGGCGACGACGGCGTTGCCCGGCCCCGCGGGTCAGAAGCCGCAGCCCTCCGGCGACCAGTCACGCGCGTCCGACTCGCCGCCGGCCCGCACGACCCGCACCTCGACGCACAGCGTGCCCGACGCGGGCAGCTCGACCGACGGCTCGCCGACGGTGCCGGTCTTCAGCTCGTCGTTGGTACGCCAGACGAAGGTGTCACCGGGCCGCGGTGACGGGTAGGTCCACGCGAAGCGGAGCGTCTGCGGGTTCACCCGGCTCGCGGTGACCACGGCGTTGCCGGGGGCTCCGCTCCCGGCGGCGCTGTCCGGCTGTGCACCGACCGGCACCTCCAGGGAACCCTTTTCCTGCATGAGAAGCGCGCTCGTCACTCCGACGACGGCGACGGCACCGGCGACCCCGGCGTACACCGGCCACCGGGCCCTCCTGCGCGCGGGCACATCCGCCGCCGGGACGACGACCGCCGCCAGCGCGGCCGTGGGAGCCGACTCCTCGTGGATCCGCCGGAGCCGTTCGGCGAACTCACCGGCCGACGCCGGTCGCACGGCCGAGTCGGCTGCCATCGCTTGGCGCAGCAGGTCTTCCAGCGGCTGCGGTGCCCGGCCCGACGGCCGCGTGGCGCCGAGCAGGATCCGCTGCGTGATAGCCGCACGGGAGTTGTCCCCGCGCGGCACCACGAACGGCGAGTAGCCCGCGAGCAGGTGCCACAGCGTCGCACCGAGCGAAAAGACGTCCGCACGGACGGAGTGCGTGCCGCTGCTGATCACCTCGGGCGCCGACCACAGCAGGTGGTCACCGCCGGTGGTGCCGAAGTCGGTCAGGTACACCTGCCCGCGCTCGCCGCAAAAAACGTTGGCGGGCTTGACATCCCGGTGCAGGACACCAGCCCTGTGCGCGGCGTGCAGCGCGTCGGCGACCTCGATCCCGATCTCCAGCACCCGCGCGAAGGGCAACGGCGCCGCGGCGGCCAGGTCACCGTCCGGGAAGTACCTCATGACCAGGTACGGCAGACCCGCGCGGGTCCGTCCGGCGCGGTCCGCGCTCGCGATCCCGGGATGCCCCAGGCCCGCCACCGTCCTGATCTCGCCTGCCCGCGGCGGGTCGACGAGCAGCTTCACCGCGACCTCGCCGTCCGCGGCGCGGTACAGGTGGACGTTCTTGCCCAGCGGTCGGACGTACCGGAACCCGGGGATCTCCGGTAACTCCTCTGTCATTCGTCACCTCGTCGCCGGCGGCGCCGGTCGGGTGGCCCCGCCCACCAGACCGCGCCGGACACTCTGCCGGGGTTGGAATATTCCACCCGTGGCCCGACTGTCAACCGTCAAACCACCAGTTGAGACACGAGCGGGCCGCTGACCAGGCTCCAGCTCGGGAGGCGAGGACTCGCGGCACCAGCGGGAAAGCGCCGCGACGGCGGCCGTTTCGAGCGTCCGGCCGCCGTCGCGGGTTCCTTTCGTCGTGCCCTGCCCAGGGGCGCGTCTCACCTCGGTGCCGACCCCGGTTCGGCACGTCGAAGCCGTTCATCGTGACCTCGAACTGGTCGCACTTCGCCAACAGCGTCAGCAGCTCGTCCTCGCCGGGCTGGTTGCCGTCCACGCAAATCTCGGAGAGGCCTCGGAAGTACTCCTGGTCACGCCTCGTTGCTGGCGATGTCGTCCTGGTTGAACCACGAGAGGTAGCGCTCGCCCGTGTCCGGGAACACGGTGACCAGGTTCTTGCCCGCGTACTCGGGCCGTCCGGCCAGCACTCGGCAGGCGTGGGCGGCCGCGCCGGAGGAGACGCCGACGAGCAGTCCCGCCGTCCTGGCGAGCTCGCGCGCCGTGGCGTAAGCGTCCTCATTGGACACGGTCAGGACATCGTCGATGAGGTCGACGTCGGTCGTCGCCGCGACGAAACCGCCGTTGAGGCCGGGGATGCGGTGCAGGCCGCCCCATCCCTGGCTGAGCACCGGTGACCCCTCCGGCTCCACCGCGACCACGCGGATGGCGGGGTTGCGTTCCTTCAGGTACTTCGCGGTACCGCTGAGCGTGCCGCCGGTGCCGACGCCACAGACGAAGACGTCGATCTCGCCGTCGGTGTCGTTCCAGATCTCCGGCCCGGTGGTGGCGTGGTGCGCGGCCACGTTGTCGGAGTTCTCGTGCTGGCAGGCGAACCACGAGCCGGGCCGTTCGCGGTAGATCTCCTCGGCCTTGGCGATCGCCGCGACGTAGCCGTCCTGGTAGGGCGTCAGGACGATCTCGGCACCGAACGCGCGCAGCAGCTGGAGGCGTTCGCTGGTCGCGCTGTCCGGCAGCACGATCACGCACTTGTAGCCGCGCGCGGCCGCGATCGCCGCCATGGAGATGCCGGTGTTGCCCGACGTCGCCTCGACGATCGTGCCCGAGCCCCTGGTGAGCTGCCCGCGCTCCTCCGCGCCGTTGATCATGTAGAGCGCGGCGCGGTCCTTCACGCTGGACAGCGGGTTCGCCATCTCCAGCTTGGCGTAGAGGTTCGCGGTGGTGACGCCGAGGTCGAGCCTGACGGTGGGTGTGCCGCCGATCAGGTCGACCAGCGAGTCGGCGGGCGGCCGCTTGGTGAGGGGCTGACTGAGTCGGGTGTTCACGAGCACTCCGATCGGTTAGGTGTCACCAGCTGGGGAAGACTGCCGCTCCCTTGTGCTTCTGCCCCGCGACCACGACGGACTGGCGAGGCCGGGCCGCCTTCGCGACGCTGCGGCTCGACCTCAGGTTCGGGACGGAGAACGGGGCGAGGACGCGGGAGTCCGCCGGCACGTCCCGGATCACGAGCGCCTGGGCGCCCACCACGGAGTCGTGGCCGATGGTGACCGGGCCGAGGATCGTGGCGTTGGCCCCGACGACGACCCGGTCGCCGAGCTTCGGGTGCCGCCGCGAGCCCTCGGGCCGCTGGTTGTCGTGCCACCACCCGACGGCGCCGAGCGTCACCTGGTGGAAGATCGTGACGTCGTCACCGATGACGACCGTCTCGCCGATCACCACGCCCGCGCCGTGGTCGATGAAGAAGCCGCGGCCGATCGTCGCGCCGGGGTGGATCTCGATGCCCCCGGTCAGCAACCTCGCGACGACCATGACCAGCCGGGCGCTGCGCCGGTGTCCCCGCAGGTGCAACACGTGCGACACGCGATGACCCCAGAGCGCGATGACAGTGGGGTGCAGCAACGCCTCGCTGCGGGACAGGATCGACGGGTCGCGGTCCATGACCATGTCGAGGTCGGCGGTGATCGTGCGGAACAGCGCCCGCGGGTTCATCGGACCGCTCCCGCGGTGGCCTTCTCCTTGCGCAGCTGACCGACCCGGTTCTCCGCGTAGGCCACGCCGACGAGCACGACCAGGCCACCGGCCAAGAGGTTCCACGTGACGTGCTCACCGAGGAACAGCACGCTGACGAGCACCGCGAACACCGGTACCACGTAGTTGACGGCGGAGGCCGTGGTGGCACCGACGTCACCGATGAGGCGGAAGTAGAGCACGTAGGCCAACCCGGTGCTCAACACCCCGAGCAGCACGATGCTCAGCGTCACCGGACCGGTGAAGCCGGGCGTGCGCCAGGCGAGGAACGGCGTCACGACCGCCTGCAGCACGGCCGCCGCCACGAGCTGCGACGCGGCGAGCGCCAAAGGCGCCACACCGAGCGGCGACAGGTACTTCCGCACGTACACGAAGCCGATCGCGTAGCTGACAGCCGCGCCGAAGCAGGCCATCCGGCCGTTGAGCGAGCCGAGCGACTCGTGCCACGGCCCGATCAGCAGCACCACGCCGACGAACCCCAGCGCGAGGCCGATCGCCTTGCGCGACGTGGCCCGCTCGGTCGGCAGCGCGGCCGTGGCGAGCGCCAGCGTCAGCAACGGGGTGGCACCGATGAGCACGCCCGCGATGCCCGCGCCCGTGGTCTTCTCGCCGTAGGACAGCAGGAGGAACGGGATCACGTTGCCGAACAGGCCGGCGGCCGCGATGTGGCCCCAGACCTGCGCGGACCGCGGCAGGGTGACCTTGCGGACGGCCGCGATCGAGAGCAGCACCGCCGCGCCGAGGACGAGTCTGCCGAGCACGAGCTGTCCCGGTGTCAGACCTTCGAGGGACACCTTGATGAAGGTGAAGCTGCTTCCCCACAGCAGCGCCAGCAGCAGGAAGCGCGCGACGGATGCCTTGTCCATTGCATCTCGATTCGGGTTAGCTGGCAGTAGTCATCTGGACACTTCAGCAGTACGCGCTCGGGGCGTACTAGAGCGATCAGCCACCAGGGCAACCATTCGCGCCTCCCGACTGGTAGTAGCGGTGACGGACACAGCGAAAGGCCCTGAAGTTGCTGCACTCACCCGAGGGATTCGAGGAGTTCGTGGCGGAGGCGTCGCCACGGCTGCTGCGAACGGCTTTTCTGCTGACGCGGGACACCGGTCACGCGGAGGACCTGCTGCAGACCGCGCTGGCCAAGGCCTGGCGGGCGTGGAGCCGCGTCGACGGCGACCCGGAGCCGTACGTGCGGCGGATCATCGTGACCTCTCACGCCACCTGGTGGCGGCGGCGCTGGAGAGGCGAGGACCCGACCGGTGACTTGCCGGAAAGCGTCGGCGAGTCACCGCAGAACGCCGTCGACGAACGCGAGTGGCTCTGGCAGGCGCTGGGCCGGCTTCCCCGCAGGCAATGCGCGGTGCTCGTGCTGCGGTTCTACGAGGACCTCACCGAGGCGCAGGTGGCCGGGCTGCTCGGCTGTTCCGTCGGGACCGTCAAGAGCCAGGCGAGCAAGGCGCTCGCGAAGCTGCGGCTCGACGACACGATCACGTTCGAAGGTGTGTGGCGATGAACCTGAGCGACCTCACCGAGGTGTTGCGCGAGCGGGCGGACCTCGCCGACTCGTCCCACGAGGCACGCATGGCCGGAGTGCGGGCCAGGGTGTCCGCCACCAGGCGGCGGCGTGCCGTCGCCGGTGTCGCGGGCGTCGTGCTCGCGCTCGTCGGCATCGTCTACGCGGTGCTCCCCCGTGCCGACCAGCCCGAACCCGCCGTGCCGCCGCGCAGCCTGCCGCAGTACCAGGAGGGCACCCGGCTCGTCGCCCAGGCCTGGGGCGACCTCCCGACGACCAGCGCCAGCACGCGGTTCGTGCCGGAGTCGATGGACTTCCTGGTGTTCACCCGGTGCGAGACCCCTCCCCACGAGGTCATGCACATCACCGTGACGATCAACGGTCATCTGCTCCAGGAGGGCAACTCGTGCGGGGGCTCGCACAAGGTGCCCGGCTGGGAAGGCTTCGACATCGTGGTGGGACAACCGTCCGTCATCACGCTGACCGTGGACAGCGCGCCGCCGAGCGGCACGTTCGCCGTCGGGATCGGTGAACCCGTGCCGGTGAGCGAGTACCCGTTCCCGACGCGCCCGCCGACGCCCGCGACGTTCGTCGAGCACCTCCCGGAGCCGCTCGTCGAGCTGAAGTCCGACGCGGACCCGTTGCGGCGCAAGGAGCTCAGCGTGCGCTGGCCCGGCACCGCCTCGGTGCTGGGGCAGATGAACACCCCCGGCAGGATCCAGGTGTTCGTCGAGGACGTCCTGGTCCTCGACTTCTCCAGCTGGTCCTACGACGCGCGCAGCGCGCAGAACTCCCCCATGGACTGGAAGAAGCACTACGGGCTCGACCTGAAGGAGGGGCAGACGGTCAAGCTCACCGTCGTCCCCGAACGCGTCACGGGCGACTGGGAGGTGACGCTGACCGCTCGGTGAGGATCCGGGTCTGCTCGCGCAGCACCTCGATCGTCCTGGCCACCCAGTCGCCGATCACCGCCTGCTCGGCGGGCGAGTAACGCTCGGTCAGCCCGGCCATCGCCTTCGCCAGCCCGGCGAAGGCGTCGCCGAAGGCGCCGGGGGCCGCCGTGATCACCAGCCTGCGGCGGTCCTCCGGGTGCGGTTCGCGGCGGGCGAGCCCGGCCCGCGCCAGCCGGTCGACCACGCCCGTGACCGCGCCGGGGGTCAGGCCGATCTCCCTGGCCAGCTCCCCCGCCGACACCGACCCGGCGCCCATGATCACGGCCAGCGCGCGCTGGTCGACCGCCGTCACCCCGAGGCTCGCGCCCACCGCCTCGTGGAACGCGACCACGGCGGTGCTCAGCTCACGTCCGGCATCTCGACCTTCCACGCCGCCACTTTACCTCAGTCGATATTTCAGTATGCTGAACTAAATTGTTCAGTCGACTGAAGCATCAAGGGGGACGCGTGAGCGAGTGGAGACTGGCACTCGAGGTGCCGAGATGGACGTGGCACTGCTACACCCGGCACTTCTGGCTGGTGGTCGGACTGTCGCTGGTCGCGTCGGTCCAGCGGCTGGTGACGGTGAACTGGACGGACGAGATCGACCCCGCCCTCGCGACGGCCTCCGAGCTCGTCGTGCTGGCCGCGCGGATCCTGCTCGTCGTGCTCGTGTGGCGGATCGCCACGGCCGGCCTGACGTTGCGCTGGGGTGCCGGCCGCGAGTTCGCGCGCCGGCACTGGCCCAGCCTCGTGTGGCAGGTCGTCTTCCTCGGCGTGGCGTTCGCCGTGTTCGAAGTGCTCGCCGAGCACGTCGTCTCGGCGCTGCTGCCTCCCGAGGCCAGGCAGACCTACCTGGCCGTCCTGCTGTTCCTCAAGAACCCGACCGTCATCGCGCTCACGTTCCTGTGGTGGATCGGCGTTGTCCGGCAGGTGTTCCGGGCGGACGCGCTGGTCGGCTCGTGACGGCGTGCGTCGAGCTCCTCCCCGAACCCGGTCCCGGCATCGGGCCACCATTCGCACCTCCGGAAAGTCCGGCAACCGCGAAGGTCGCTCACTCGGGTGATCCCCGGCAACTAGGCTCCTGGGCCATGTTGGTCGGCCGGGATGGCGAACGCGCTCACGTGGAGCGGTTGCTGCGCGACGCGTCCCACGGGCACAGCACCGCGCTGACCGTGCGCGGTGACGCGGGGATCGGCAAGTCCGCCCTGCTCGACCACGCCGTGGCCTCGGCGGGTAACGCGCGGGTGCTGCGCGGCGTCGGGATCGAGTCCGAGGCCGAGCTGGCGTTCGGCGCGCTGCACCTGCTGCTCTACCCCCACCTCGACCGGCTCGACCTGCTGCCCGGTCCGCAGGCCGCCGCGTTGCGCGGTGCGTTCGGGCTGAGCGGGGACACGGCCACGCCGTTCCTGATCGGCGCGGCGACGCTGACGTTGCTCGCCGAGCTCGCGGCCGAACGGCCGTTGGTGTGCGTGGTCGATGACGCGCAGTGGCTCGATCGCGGGTCGTCGGACGCGTTGCTGTTCGCGGCGCGGCGGTTCCAGGCCGATCCGGTGGTGATGCTGTTCGGCGTCCGGGACACCGCCGTGCCGTTCCGCACGCCCGGCATCGAGGAGCTGCGGCTGTCCAGGCTCTCGCCGGACGCGGCGGGCGCGTTGCTCGACGAGCGCTGTGCCGGGCTGACGGCGCCGATGCGGGCACGCGTCCTGGAGGAGGCCGACGGGAACCCGCTCGCGTTGCTCGAGCTCGGCGCGGCCCGGCTGGCGGCCCAGCGCGAGGGGCGGGCCGAACCGGCGCACCAGGTCGGGCCGCTGCCGGTCACGCGGCGGGTGCAGGACACGTTCCGCGACCAGATCGTCGGACTCCCCCGGGCGTCCCAGTCGATCCTGCTCGTCGCAGCGGCCGACCGGTTCGCCGGGATGGACGCGGTCCTGCGGGTCGCCCGCGCGGTCGGCGCGGACACCGCCGACCTGGAGCCTGCCGAACGCGCCGGGCTGATCAGCGTGGCGGACGGTGAGCTGGCGTTCCGGCACCCCCTGGTGCGCGCCGCCGCCTACCAGTGCGCCACCCACCACCAGCGGATCGCGGTGCACCGGGCGTTCGCCGACGCGCTGACCACGCCGGACCGCCGGGCCTGGCACCTCGCGGCCGCCACCACCGAACCGGACGAGGAGGTCGCGGCCGAGCTCGAACGCACCGCGCTGCGGGCCGAACGCCGGGGCGGCGCGATGGCGGTGTCCGCCGCGTACGACCGGGCCGGACGGCTGAGCGTCGATCCCGAGCTCAAGGCGCGGCGCATCGCCAAGGCCGCGCTCGCCGCCTACGACGCGGGCAGACCCGACCGCGCGGCCCGCCTGGCCGTCGAGGTCACGTCCCTCACCCGCGACCCGGCCGTCCTCGCGGACGTGACGCTGCTGCGCGGCCAGATCGAGTACGAACGGACGTCCCCCGAGGCCGACGCCGCCCTCGCGGCCGAGGCCGCACGACTGATCAAGGACAGCGACCCCGAACGGGCCGTCGTCATGCTCACCGAGATGATCTGCGCCGGCCGGGACGCGGGCGTGCTGCCGCTGATCGCCGAGGGCGGAGAGCTCATGAAGGGCCTCGCGCTGGAGCCGGGTTCGCGGTCGCGGCTGGCCGCCGACGCGCTGACCAGCTGGGGCGGCCTGCTGAGCGGGCGGCCGGAGCCCGGGCCGTTGCGCGCGGTGCTGGAGATCGGGCACCTGCCGGGCGAGGACGTGATGCACCGGGTCGTCGCCGGGTTCAGCGGCCTGATGCTGGCCGACGACGACGCGACCGTCGCGGCGATGGACACGATGGTGGCCGAGACGCGTGCCGCCGGGGCCCTGATGTGGATCCCCTACGCGCAGGAGGTCCTCGCGTTCGCCCACGCCCTGCGCGGTGACTTCCTGACCGCGCAGACCTGTCTGGCCGAGGCGGTCGCCCTCGGCACCGAGTTCGGCCTGGACGTGGAGGTCGCCGTGCTGCGGTCGGCCTCGGTCTGGCTGGCCGCGGTGACGGGCGAGGAGGAGCGCTGCCGTGAGCTCGCCGCCGAGGTGCTGCCGGTCCTGGAAGGACGGCACGCCGTCGGCACCGCGCTGGTGCGGTGGGGTCTCGGCCTGCTCGACCTCGCCGCCGGGCGCTACGGCGCGGCGTTCGAGGCGCTGCACGCCGTCTGCACGGGTCCCGCCCGCTACGACTTCCTGATCCGCGCCGTCCCGGACCTGGTGGAGGCGGCGGTCCGCGACGGCGACCCGGACCGCGTCACCGAGCACGTCAAGGCGTTCGACCACTGGGCGGCGCACGTGGACAGTCCTGTCTCGACGGCGTTGTCCCACCGCTGCCACGCGATGCTCGACGACTCCGAGGAGCGGTACCGCGCGGCGCTCGGCCTGCCCGCCGGACGGTTCGACGAGGCCAGGACCCGGTTGCTGTACGGCGAATGGCTGCGCCGCCGGCGCCGTCGCGGAGAGGCACGAACGGAACTGACCGCCGCGCTCAGCGGTTTCGCCCGGCTGGGCGCCTCGGTCTGGGAGGCACGCGCCGCGAGCGAGCTCGGCGAACGTCCGCTCGAACCGGCCGCCGTCGACGTGCTGAAGAACCTGACGCCGCAGGAGGTGCAGGTCGTCCGGCTGGCGGCGGCCGGCCTCAGCAACAAGGAGATCGGCGCCCAGCTGTTCCTGAGCCCGCGCACGATCGGCCACCACCTGTACCGCGCCTACCCCAAGCTCGGTGTCACCAGGCGGATCGAACTGGCGCAGCTCGGACTCGGATGACTTACCCGCGGGCCTGTCCGCCGGTCGCACGCCAGTCACGTGACCGATGTGGACCGGCGCGACCCCGCCTAGCGTCTCCTCCGACGACAAGGAGAAGACGATGTTGCTGGAGAACAAGACCGCGGTGATCTACGGGGGCGGCGGGAAGATCGGCGGTGCCATGGCGGACGCCTTCGCCGCCCAGGGCGCGCGGGTCTTCCTGGCCGGCCGGACGCCGGCGTCGCTCGAGGCCGTCGCGGACCGCATCCGCGCCGTGGGCGGCCAGGTGGAGACCGCCGTCGTCGACGCGACGGACGCCGCCGCCGTCAACGACCACGTCGACGCCGTCGCGGAGAAGTCCGGCGGCGTGGACATCTCGGTCAACGTCATCACCGGCGAGGGACTCTTCCAGCCGCTCGCCGACATCTCGACGACGGACCTCGTCGCGGCCGTCGGCAGGGGCCTGACCACGCAGCTGATCACCACGAAGGCCGCGGCCCGGCACATGGTGAAGCAGCAGTCCGGCGTGCTGCTGTTCTTCGGCGGCTCGGACCACGCGAACGTCCTGCCCGGCATGGGGAACGTGCAGATCGGCTTCGACGCCGTCGAGTCGTTGCGCAAGCAGTGGGCCGTCGAGCTCGCGCCGCACGGCGTCCGCACGGTGACGCTGCTGACCGGCGGCATCATCGACACGTTCCCGGACATCCCGGAGATGGAGGTCCCCCGGCAGGGCATCCTCGACGCCTCGCCGTTCAAGCGCGCCGCGACGATGGCCGACGTGGGCAACGTCGCCGCGTTCGTCGCGTCGGAGCAGGGCCGCAGCATCACCTCGACGCAGGTCAACATCTCGTTCGGCGCCTGCTACGGCTGATCACCGCTGCGGGCGGCCGTACCTGCTCGGCGTCACGCCGAACCAGCGGCGGAAGGCGTGGATGAAGCTCGCCGCCTCGGCGAACCCGAGCCGTTCCGCGACGGCCTCCACCGAGAGGTCGCCGCGGGACAGCAGCGCGACCGCCCGTTTCGACCGCACCTCGTCGAGCAACGCCTGGTAGCTCGTGCCGGACGACGCCAGGCGCCGCCGCAACGTCCGCGGGCTTGTGCCGAGCGCACGGGCCACCGCGGGCATGCTCTCCCCGAACCTGTCCGACGACTCGAGCAGCCGCCGCACCTCCTGCGCCGCTCCAGGGCTCTCCCGGCGGCGTTCGGCGAGGACGCGGCACTGCTCCTCGCACACGGCCGTCGTCTCGGGGCTGGCCAGCCGCAACGCCTCGGCCAGCACGGCGACGTCCACAACGGACTGGTCGGAGCCGGCCCCGAAGCGCGGGCGGACGCCGAACACCTCCTCGTGCTCGCGCACGTCCGCCGGGCAGGCGTGGGCGAAGTCCACGCCCAGCACCGGGACCGCGCCGGTCAGCAGCTCTCCGACGACGGTGTGGATCGCAGCGAGATCCCGCTCGACGAGGAACGGGACCACGTCGGCGGGCAGCGAGGTGGTGTCGAGCGCCAGCACGAGCCGGTCGCCGTCGATCACGGCGGAGGGCGCGGTGAACGCGAAGCTGAGGTCCAGGTAGCGCAGCGCGGTGGTGATCGCGTCCTGCAGCGTGGCCGCGCTGAGGAACGCGTAGCCCAGCACGCCGAAAGTCGTGGCGTGGTAACGACGTCCGACGGCGACGCCCGCGTGCGGCAGGCGGCGCGCGAGGTTGCGCACGACCGTGAGCTCCTGCCGGGCGTCGATCTCGGCGGCCGGGTCGGCGAGGATCCCGGCGTCGATCTCGCTGCCCTCCAGCAGCACGTCCAGCTCGACCCCGTGCTCGGCGCCGAAGCGCAGCAGGAGTGCGACGCTCGCGATGCCCCGCGGGAAGTCCCAGTGCCGGACGACCGGCTCGGCCAACGACCTCATGGCCGCGATTGTCAACTGCCCGGCCGGTGTTGTCCTGGTGCGAACGGGTGGTTGTTCCTAGCGTCGACGACGTGGACGCGAACCCCGAAGTGATCGTCATCGGAGCCGGATTCGGCGGGCTGGGCGTCGCGTTGTCGCTGCACAGAGCCGGGTTCGACCGGTTCACCGTGCTGGAGCGGGCGAGCGGGCCCGGTGGGGTGTGGCGGGACAACACCTATCCGGGCGCCGCGTGCGACGTGCCGTCGTCGCTCTACTCGTACTCCTTCGCCCCCAGCACCTCGTGGCCACGCCGGTACTCGGCGCAGCCCGACATCCTGGACTACCTGCGCACCACGGCGGAGACCGTGCGCGACCACATCAGGTTCGGCGCGGAGGTGGTGGCCGCGACGTTCGACGAGTCGCGGAACCGGTGGAGCGTCGCTCTCGCGGACGGCGACGTCGTCGAGGCCGACGTGCTGGTCTGCGCGGTCGGCCAGCTCACCACCCCGTCGATCCCCGCCCTGCCCGGACTAGGCCGGTTCGCCGGGGAGGTCTTCCACAGCGCCGGCTGGCGCCACGACGTCGACCTGCGCGGCAGGCGGGTGGCCGTGGTCGGCACGGGGGCGAGCGCCGCCCAGTTCGTGCCGGAGATCGCGCCCCTCACCGAGCACCTGACGGTGTTCCAGCGATCGGCCCCGCACGTCCTGCCGAAGCCCGACGCGCCGTTGACGGGCCGGTCCCACCCGGCGAGGTTGCGCGCCGCACGGGGCGGTGTGTGGCTCGCCGGCGAGACGCTGACCAGGCTGCTCAACAGCCGCCTGTCCCGTTCGCTCGTCTCCGCCGTCGCGGCGGCTCACCGGCGGCGGCAGGTCCGCGACCGCGTGCTGAGGGCGGCGTTGAAGCCCACGACGCGGCCCGGCTGCAAGCGGGTGTTGTTCAGCAACGACTGGTACCCCGCCCTCGCCAGGCCGGACGTCGACGTGGTGGCCGAGCGCATCACCGAGGTCACCCCGCACGGCCTGCGCACCGCCGACGGCCGCGAGCACCGGGCGGACGTGCTGATCTGGGGCACCGGGTTCACGGTGTCCGGCTTCGGGTTCGGCCTGCGGATCACCGGCAGGGACGGCCGGGACCTCGCGGAGACGTGGGCCGGCCGCCCGCGTGCCCACCTGGGCCTGACCGTGCCCGGCTTCCCGAACCTCTTCCTGGTCTACGGCCCCAACACCAACCTCGGCGGCAACTCGGTGGTCACCATGATCGAGGCGCAGTGCCGGTACGTCGTGTCGGCCGTGCGTCATCTCGCGCGGTCCGGCACGGCGCTGGAGGTGCGGCCCGAGGTCGCGGCGGCGTTCGACTCCGAGATGACCAGGAGGCTGGCGGGAGGCGTGTGGAGCACGTGCTCCTCCTGGTACCGGACCGCCGACGGGTCGATCACGACCAACTGGCCCGGCACCACGTGGGAGTACCTGCGCCGCGCCCGGCTCCGGCCGGCCGACTTCGAGCCCGCTCGTGTGAGGGTGTGACCGGTGGACTACGACGTGCTGGTGATCGGGTCCGGGTTCGGTGGTGCGGTGACCGCGCTGCGGCTGACCGAGAAGGGCTACCGGGTCGGCGTGCTGGAGGCCGGGCGGCGCTTCGCCGACCACGACCTCCCCGAGACCTCCTGGCAGGTGCGCGACTACCTGTTCGCACCGGCGTTCGGCTGCACAGGCATCCAGCGGATCACCGCGTTGCGCGACGTCGCCGTGCTGAGCGGCGCGGGCGTCGGCGGTGGTTCGCTCGTGTACGCCAACACCCTGTACCAACCGCCGCAGGCCTTCTTCCGCGACTCCCGGTGGGGGCACATCACCGACTGGGAGGACGAGCTGGCACCGCACTACGACCAGGCGTCCCGGATGCTCGGCGTGACCGCCAACCAGTGCCGCACCCCGGCGGACCGGCACCTGCGGGACGTGGCGGTCGACCTCGGTGTCGCACCGACGTTCCGCACGTCCCAGGTCGGTGTCCACTTCGGACCCGGCGGCACCGACCCGTTCTTCGGCGGCGCCGGTCCGCTGCGGGACACCTGCGTCGGTTGCGGCTCGTGCATGACCGGGTGCCGCCACAACGCGAAGAACACCCTGCCGAAGAACTACCTGTACCTCGCCGAGAAGGCGGGTGCGCAGGTGTGGCCGTTGACCACGGTGGTCGACGTGCGTCCGCACCTGAGCGGGTACAAGGTCACGGCACGACGCACCGGAGGACGGGCGACCCGCACGTTCACCAGCGGTCAGGTCGTGTTCGCCGCGGCCTCCCTGGGCACGCAGCGCCTGCTGCACCGCATCCGCGACCGCGGCGGGCTGCCCGGTCTCTCGCCGCGGCTCGGGTTCCTGTGCCGCACCAACTCCGAGGCGATCGTGGCCGTGCGGGTGCCGGGTGGCCGGGTCGACCAGTCCCGCGGTCTCGCCATCACGTCGTCGATCCACCCGGACGCCGACACGCACGTCGAGGTGGTCCGGTACGGCCGGGGCAGCAACCTGATGGGCCTGCTGATGACGACCCTCGTCGACGGCGGCCCGGCGAGGTTGCGGCGCGGCCTGGCCCAGCTCCTGCGCGAACGCGGCTCGCTGCTGCGGATGCACACCCCGCGCGCGTGGTCGGAGGAGACGATCGCCCTGCTGGTCATGCAAAGTCTCGACAACTCGCTCACCACGGTGCTCCGGCGTGGCCGGATGACCACCACGCAGGGCGAGGGTGCTCCGAACCCGTCCTGGATCCCCGCAGGGCACGAGGTGGCGCGGCGTCTCGCGGCCAAGGCGGGCGGGGTGGCGCGGGGATCGTGGCCGGACCTGGTGAACGTCCCGCTGACCGGTCACCTCATCGGCGGCTGCGTGATCGGCGACTCCCCCGCCACCGGTGTCCTCGACCCGTACCAGCGGGTGTACGGCTGCCCCGGCCTGCACGTCGTCGACGGGTCCGCGATCCCCGCGAACCTCGGGGTGAACCCGGCGCTCACCATCACCGCCCTGGCAGAGCGGGCGATGTCGTTGTGGCCCAAGAAGGGCGAGCCCGACCCGCGTCCCGCCCCGGGCAGCCCTTACCAGCGCGTCCGCGCCGTGCCACCGGGTAACCCCGTGGTCCCGGCCGACGCCCCCGGTGCCTTGGAGGTGCGCTATGCCAAGTGAGTGGCCCGCTGAGCCGTGGGACCTGCACGGACGGGGCTGGCTCACCGTGTGGACGGCACCACGTTCGGCCGTGCCCCTGCCACCGCCGGACGTGGTGCCGTTGACGCTGTTCGGCCGCGTGATCGTGGTGTCGGCGTTCGTCGACTACCAGCCGCCGGGTGTGCTGAGCTACCACGAGGTGATGGCCGCGGTGCTGGTCCGCCGCAAGGCCGGCCTCGGTCTGTCCATTCTGGACATCCTGGTGGACGACAGCACCTCCCAGCAGGGCGCGCGAGAACTGTGGGGCATCCCGAAACTGCTGGCCGGCTTCACCTTCTCCCCCGGAACGCGGCTGGAGGCGACAGCTCACGAGGACGGCGACGTCATCGCGTCCGCCAGCGAGACCCGCAAGCCTTCACGAGCCTTCCCGGTCCGGCTGACCACCTCGGTCTGGCAGGCCCTGCACGGCAAGACGACACGCACGCAACTACGCACGTCCGCCCGGATCGGCCTCACCCGCCTGCGCTGGCACTTCACGCCGGACAGCGAGTTCGGCTGGCTCGGGGCGGCGCGGCCACGCCTGCACGTGGCCGTCTCCACCCTGCACATGCGGTTCGGATCTTCCTGATCTCATGAGGAGAAGCTCATGCGCGTTCTCGCGATCACGCTCGCCCTGGTGGCCTCCACGGTCGCCACCCCCGCGTTAGCCGCGCCACCGGACTACGGCCTGCCCGGCACGTACCCGGTGGCGTACAGCGATGTCACGGCCGTCGCGAACGGCCGGTCCGTCTCCGCACGGGTGCACTACCCCGCGACGGCCGCGGGCACGAACCAGCCTGTCGCCGCGGGCAGGTTCCCCGCGATCGCCTTCGGCCACGGCTTCTTTCAGGCCACGTCGAAGTACACGAGCACGAGCAACCACCTCGCGTCCTGGGGCTTCGTCGTGGTGGTGCCCACGACCCAGGGCGGCCTGAGCCCGAGCCACAGCGCGTTCGCCGACGACCTCAACACCGGTCTGACCTGGCTCGTGGCGCAGGACGGCACGACGGGTTCCCGGTTCCGCGAGCACATCACCACCACGGCACTGGGTGCCTCGGGACACTCGATGGGAGGCGGTGCCGCCGTCCTGGCAGCGGCGCGCAACCCGCAGATCAAGACGATCTCGACCTACGCGGCGGCGGAGACGAACCCCTCGGCGAAGGCCGCGGCCGCGACACTGCGGGTGCCGGCGCAGTTCCTCGCCGGGTCGCAGGACACGATCACCCCGGTCGGTGAGCACCAGCGGCCGATGTTCGCGGCGAAGCAGCCCGCCAAGCAGCTCCGGACGGTCACCGGCGGGTTCCACTGCGGCTTCATGGACTCCTCGGGGATCTTCTGCGACAGCGGGTCCGTCACCAGGGCCGCGCAGCTCGTCGCCTCGAAGAGGGTGCTCACGTCGTGGTTCCGCTTCTACCTCGCGGGTGACGCGGCGGCGCGGGACTTCGTGTGGGGCCAGCCCGCGCGGACCGACGCGGCGGTGACGTTCGAAGGGACGGAGTGACGGTCACAACCCGGTGAGCCGGACGACGGCCGCGAAGCCGTCGTCCGTGCCGGGCCAGTGCGCGCGCACCGCGTCGATCCCCGCCCGCCGCACGACGCTGCGCAGCACGGCCGTGACGATGATGGCGTCGTCGGCGTACCCGAGCACCGGGATGAAGTCGGGGATCAGGTCGATCGGCAGGGCGAGGTAGGCCATCAGCAGCCACAGCCGGACCCTGGTCCCGCGCGGCAACGACCTGTCGGCGGCGAGCCGGCGCACGAGGCGCAGCACGTCGGGCAGCAGGCGCAGCGCCTCGCGCAGCAGGCCTCCGCGCGGGCGGACGACGGCCAGCGCGACGAGCAGCACCACCCAGGTCAGCAGCAGGGCCGCCGCGACGCCGATCAGCAGGTCCCACCAGAACGAACCGGTCACGTCTTGGCCGCGAGCCGCTCCACGTCGGCGACCTTCCCGGCGAGGATCAGCACGTCACCGCTCTCGACCACGGTCTCCGCGGTGGCATAGGTGAAGTCGGCTCCGGGACGCTTCACCCCCACCACGGTCACGCCGTACTTGGCCCGCAGCTTGCTCGTGCCGAGCGGCTTGCCGACCGCCTCCTCCGGCGGCCGGGCCTTGATCATCGCGTAGTCGTTCTCGATCTCGATGTAGTCGAGCACGCGGCCGGCCACGACGTGCGCGACGCGTTCGCCCATCTCGTGTTCGGGCAGCACGACGTGGTGGGCACCGATGCGTTCGAGGATGCGGCCGTGTTCCCGGCTGATGGCCTTGGCGAAGATGTCGTCGACGCCGAAGTCGACCAGCACGGCGGTGGTGAGGATGCTGGCTTCGAGGTTGTTGCCGATGCCGACGACCGCGCGCTGGAACTCGTCGACTCCCAGCTGGCGCATGACCTCGGCGTCGGTGGTGTCGGCGACGACGGCGTGGGTGACGTCGTCGGCGTAGCGCTGGACCAGCTTCGGGTCCGAGTCGATCGCCATGACCTCGGTGCCCAGGGCGACCAGTTCGAGCGCGACCGAACGGCCGAAGCGGCCCAGTCCGAGCACGACGACGCGGGACGGGTGCTTATCCGACAATGGGTCGCTCCTCGGGTAGTTCGAAGCGCCGGCGGCGTTCCCGCAGCGCGAGGGACGAGACCAGGGTGATCGGCCCGACCCTGCCGATGAACATGAGCACGATGATGACGAGCTGGCCGGTGACGGACAGGTCGTCGGTGATGCCGGTGGACATGCCGACGCCACCGAACGCGGCAGTCGTCTCGTACAGCACGTCGTCGAGCCGGAACGAGCTGGTGCTCAGCAGGATCAGCGTCGCGGCCATCACCACGCCGATCCCCAGCAGCGCGACCGTGACGGCCTGCCGCTGCACCTCGTTGCTGATCCGGCGGCCCATGACGTGCACGCTCGGCTCGGCACGGACCTCCGCCAGCATCACGAACGCGAGCAGGGCGAACGTCGTGACCTTGATGCCGCCGGTCGTGCCCGCGCTGCCGCCGCCGACGAACATCAGCACGTCGCCGACGAGCATCGTGGCGGGCTGCAGCTGGGCCACGTCGACGGTGTTGAACCCGGCGCTGCCCGGCATGACGCCGTGGAACAGTCCGATGAGGAGCTTCTCGCCGACCCCGTACGGCCCGAGCGTGCCCGCGCGCGCCCACTCGAAGACGAGCATGGCCAGCATCCCGAACGCCATGAGCCCCAGGTACACCGGCACGGTGATCTTGGTGTGCAGGGACCACCGCTTGCGGTTGCGGCGCAGGAGCTCGAACAGCACCGGGAACCCCAGCCCGCCCGTCACCGAGACCAGCACGATCGGCAGGCAGACCCACGGATCCGTCGCGTACCTCATGAGGCTGTCCGCGTACAGCGACAGGCCGACGCTGTTGAACGCCGAGATCGAGTGGAAGACCCCCGAGTAGAGCGCTCGCCCGAACGACTCGCCGTACCCGAGCCAGAACCGCAGCGCGAGCGCCACCGCGCCGACAGCCTCGACGATCAGGCTGATCCGGACGACACCGGCGACGACCCCGCGGACGTGACCGAGGTTCAGCGTGTTCGTCTCGGTCTTCACGGTGAGCTGCAGCTGCAGGCCCAGCCGGTGCTGGATCAGCAACGCCAGCACCGACGCGAGCGTCATGATGCCGAAGCCGCCGATCTGCCACAGCACCAGCAGCAGGACCTCGCCGAACACCGACCAGTGCGACCCGGTGTCGACCACGGCGAGCCCCGTGCCGGTGATGCCGGAGACCGACGTGAACAGCGCCCGCATGAACCCGGTGGCCTGCCCGGACTCGGCCGACACAGGCAGCATCAGCAGCACCGTGCCGGCCGCGGTGGCCGCCAGGAAGGCGAGGACGACGAGGCGGGCTGGGTGCCGCCACCCGGTGATCACCGCGACAGCCTAGATCGTCTGCTCCGGACAGGCCGGTCAGGAGGAGGCAAACCGGTCAAGGCTCGACAACCGCGCGACAACGTCGCCACAACGTCGCGCCGGTACTTCTTCCCTCGGCAGACCTCAACCGATGGAGGACATGGTGAAAGCCAAACTGGCGACGGTGCTGGCCGGGTTGCTGGCGGTCGCGACGCTGATCGCGCCCACCGTGAGCGCGACGCCGTTCCAACGCGACGTGTTCGTCCGCGACAACGTCGCCGACGTCGGGAACGAGCCCAGCACCGGCAGCATCTACTACAGCCCGGACATCAAGGTGTGCTCGACGCCGGTGCCGTGCGCGGTGTCCCAGAACCCCGTGGTGGGCGTGAACAACTACGTCTTCGTCACCTTGAGACGGAAGGCCGGCGCCATCGGCACCGTCGACGGCAGCCTCCACCTCTACCGCAGCAACCTCGGCGGCGGCACGGCGTGGCCGGGCGGCTGGACCTACATCGGCACCGCCGGCTCGACCGTGCCGGTGAGCGGCACGACGGTGATGATCACCTGGCCCGGCTGGAACGTGCCCGGCCCGGCGCACTTCTGCCTGCTCGCCCGGTGGGTGTCGAACGCCGACCCGATGACGTTCGCCGAGGGCAGCAACACCCAGCAGAACGCGCAGCGGAACAACAACATCGCGTGGCGCAACGTCGACTCCGTGCGGGTGCGGCCGTTCGAGCCCGTCCGCGTGCCGTACACGATCGGCAACCCCGAGCGCGCCGACGCCCGGCAGAACCTGATCCTCGAGCAGACCCGCGCGTTCGCCGGCACGATCACGATCGACCTCGGCCAGGAGCTCACGGCCCGGTGGAAGGCCGCCGGTGGCCGGGCGACGGGCGTGAAGCAGGTGGGCGAGACGCAGTTCCAGCTCGCCGACGCGAAGGCCCGGTTCGACAACCTGACGCTCAAGGGTGACGAGCGCGTCGAGACCGCGCTGACGTTCGCGACCGACAGGGAGACCGGTCCGGCCGAGCTGCACGTGCGCCAGACCGACGCGCAGGGCACGGATCTCGGCGGAGCGCAATACCTGATCAACGAGAAGGACTGAGTATCAACCCCGGTGGGTCCGTCTCCGCATTGCGGAGACGGACCCACCGAAAGGGTTGTCAATGAAGACCATCATGGTGTTGTTGCTGCTTCTGCTAGGGATCGTGCCCGCGCACGGAGCAGCGGACTGCGACCCGCCGGACTGCCCGGTCGTCGTGGACGCGATCGACGGGCCGGTGCACGAGTCGGCGGACTCCTACACAGCGGTGCTGAAGCTGCGTTACGGACCGGCCCAGCAGACCGCGGCGGCACAACAGAACGTCGAGGTCGCCTACAGGTTCGTCGACGGCACCGCGAAGCAGGGCCAGGACTACAGGGCCACGCCGCGCGGCACGGTCACCATCAAGGCGGGCGAGAGCCAGGCGCTCGTGCCGTACGAGGTGCTGCTCGTGACACCGGAGAAGAAGACGTTCACGCTGGAGATCACGTCGGTGAAGCCCGGTCAGATCGGCAAGCGCGTCGCCGTGTTCATGATCGCCGGCAAGAGGTGACCAGCGTGACGGCCTGAGCCAGGTGCCGGGCAGCCTCGGTCCACCGCCCGCTCCGGCCCTCCAGGTCGGCGAACGTGCGGTGGACCTTGGCCCGCTCGAACTCGTCCGGTGCCAGGGTCCTCGCCTCCAGCGCGGCCGTCAGGTGCTCGCGGGCGGCCGTGAGGTCCCCGAGTGCCAGGTCTGCCTCGGCCAGGTCGCGCAGGGTCGAGGCCTCGCGGTGGCCGTCACCGAGCGCGCGGCACACGACGAGAGCGGCGCTCAGGCATTCCCTTGCCGCTGCGGGATCTGCGAGCGCGAGGTGGGTGACGCCGAGCCCGGTCAGCGCGTCGGCCTCGAAGCGGTCGTCGGTGACCTCGCGGCTGATCCGCAGCGCGTCGCCGAAGTACCGCAGCGCCGGTGCGAGGTCGGCGAGCCGGTGGTGCGCGTTGCCGAGCGACATCAGCGTCGCCGCCTCCAGCCGGAGGTTCTCCTCGGCGCGGAACGTCTCCAGCGCCGCGAACAACGGCTCGGTGGCCAGCTCGGGCCTGCCCATCCGGACGTAGGTGTAGCCGAGGTTGCGCCGGGCGAGCGCCACGCCCACCTCGTCCCCCGCCGCGCCGTGCACGTCCATCGCCGCGCGGTACGAGTCCAGCGCCAGGTCGAACTCGCGCAGCTCGGAGTGCGCGTTCGCGATGTTGTTGTGCAGCCTGGCTTCCCCGCGCAGGTCGCCTGCCTCGCGCACGAGGGCGAGCGCCTGTCGTTGCACCACCATGGCCTCGGCGATGCGGGAGGTCATCTGCAACGCGATGCCCTGTCCCCGCAACATCTCCGCCTCGGCCCGCTGGTCACCGAGCGCGCGGGCGGCCGTGACGGCGTGCTCGCACTGCTCGACGCGCGCCGCCCAGTTGCCGCGCGCTTCGAAGTAGGCCGTCATCAGGTAGGCCAGCTGCCACGTCTCGCGGTGCAGGCCGGAGCGCGCGGCCAGCCGGATCATGTGCAGCACGTTGTCGCGTTCGGCGTCGAGGCAGGCCAGCACCTCGATGCGGTCCGCAGTGAACGGGAGGTCGTCGCAGCGCGGCCGCGCCACCAGGTCGTGGCGCGGGTTGAGGACCTCGCCCGCCGCGTGCGCGATCGTGAGGTACCGGTCGAGCAGGCGCTCCACGCCGTCGCCGATGTCGCCGCTCTGCCGCGCGAACAACCGGATGAGGTCGTGCAGCGCGTACCGGCCGTTGCCCATCTCGCTGACGAGGTGCGAGGCGACGAGCTCGTCGAGGCCCGGGCCCATCGCGTCGGCGAGGTCGGCGGGGAAGCTCGCGCCGGGGTGCTCGCCGAGGATCCGGAACAATCGGGCGGCCTGCGGGCTCAGCGTGCGGTGCGCGCTCGCGAACACGGTGCGGACCGTGCGGTCGTCGCCGTCGACCGACAGGACGTCCAGCGGGTCGTTGCGGGTCAGTTCCCGCACCAGGTCGGCGATCCGCCTGCCAGGCCGGATCGCGAGCCGGGCGGCGGCGATGCGCAACGCGAGCGGCAGCCGTCCACAGTGGACCACCAGCTCCGCGGTGGCGTCGGACTCGGCGCGCACCCTGGACTCGCCGAGGATGTCGGCGAACAGGTCGTGCGCCTCGGGCTCGCTGAGCAGGCCGAGGCTGACGGTGTGCACGGCGTGGCGCGTGCCGAGCGCCGAGAGCGCGTCCCGGCTGGTGATCAGCAGCAGGTTCCCCTGGTCGCCCGGCACGAGCGGCAGCACGTCCCGCGCGCGGCGCACGTCGTCGAGCAGGATCAGCACTCGCTTGCCGTGCAACAGGGTCCGGTACGTCGCGGCCGGGTCGGCGGGCACCCGGTCGGCCGGCACGCCGAGGCTGTGCAGCATCTCGGTGAGCGCCTGGGCCGGGGTGAGCCGTTGCAGGTCGAGGAACACCTGCCCGTCCGGGAAGCGGTCGGCGACGCGGCGGGCCCACTCGACGGCGAACGTGGTCTTGCCGACCCCGGCGACACCGGAGACGACGACGATCGGGGGAAGGCCCGCGAGCGAGGCGAACTCGGCGGCGCGGCCGGTGAAGTGGCCCGCGCGGGCCGGCAGCTGGGCGGGTCTCGCGCTGTGCAGTGACGGGTCGCGGCGCAGGATCGCGGTGTGCAGGGCGGTGACGTCCGGTCCGGGGTCGGCGCCGAGCTCGTCGGCGAGCCGGTGTCTGAGTCTTCGGAACGCCTCCAGGGCGTCGGCCTGCCGTCCGTCGAGGTGCAACGCCCGCATCAGCAGGCCGACGAGCCGTTCCCGCGTCGGATGGACGACGACCAGCCGTTCCAGCTCCTCGACCGCGTTCCGCCGGTCGAGCCGCTCACCCCAGTACGACTCCAGCGCGGCGACCCGCTGTTCCCGCAACCGGTCGATCTCCGCGCGGCCCCAGCCGAACAGCTCCACGTCCTCCAGCGGCTCGCCCCGCCACAGCCCCAGGTCCCTGGTCCGGTCGAACGTCACCGCGTCGACGGACGCGTCGAGCTGGTAGCCGCCGGGCTTGGTCATCAGCGCGCCGGGCATGCCGCAGTCGGCGAGCGCCTGCCGCACCCGCGCGACGTGGCTGTGCAACGACCGCACGGCCGTGCGCGGCGGGTCCTCACCCCACAGCACGTCCACGAGACGATCTACGGGAACCGGTGTGCCGGCGCGCAGGGCCAGCACGGCGACGATGCTGCGCTGCCTGGTCCCGGTCAGCACCGCACGACCGTGCGGGCCGCACACCTCGACCGGACCGAGGATCCTCACCTCGCCACCTGTTCTCAGCACACCGCGTTACGTTAGCTCGCGGAATGCGCTGGTGGCAGCGCTGATCGTGGGACGGAACCGGCAATTCAGGCGAGCAGTTCGGCGAGGTGGACCACCTGGTCGCGAGGCCACGTGCGCCGCTGCCGCGCACCGTGGAACACGACCTGCACGTCCTCCCCCACCGACACGTCGGTCACCCGGCCGACGGGCCCGATCGACCCGTGCAGCCGGACCAGATCGCCCGGCTCCAGCTCGTCCGCCCGGCTGGTGCCGACGTTGCGGGCCGTCGAGGCGGGACGCAGCCGGGTGGTGAGGAGCCACCACGACGTGCCGAACAGCACCGGGAGCGCCAACGTGAGGACTCCCGCGGCGACCGGTCGCTCGGTCACCAGCGCGGCGGCTCCCACCAGTGCCCACAGCAGGCCCGCGAGCGTCGCCAGGAGGGCCGAGCTCACGGGGTGGTCGCCGACCTGCAGCCAGCCGGTCGTGCGCACCCAGCCGTCTTCGGTGAGGCCGCGCGGCCGTCCGCCGTCCGCCAGGGCGGGTGCGGGGCCGGTCATGTCGTCCGCGGGCGCGGGTGCGAGGACTACCGTCTCGTCCGGTGCGGTGAACAGGTCGACGTGCTCCTCGGGCCGCGCGGGTGCCGAGCTTGTCGTCCACTCCGCTGCGGTGATCAGGTCGTGCTCCTCGGTCGGCCAGGCTGCCGGCCCATCCGCCGCGGTGATCAGGTCGTGTTCCTCGGCCGGCGCGGGCGCTGGGCCGACCGTCCCACCGCGCGCGGTGACCAGGTCGACGTGCTCCTCAGTCGGCACGCTGCCACCTCAGCTGATCCCGGGCGCCGCGGGTGCAGACGACCTGGGAGCCCTTCGGCGACGTCTTGGTCGCCCCTTTGAGGAAGCACCGCTTGCCCACGAACCGCCCGAGCCACTCGGCGTCGTCGTCGGGCTCGGTGGTCTCCGGGGGCGGCGGCGGTTTCGGGGTGGGCTTCTGCGTCGGCGGGGGCGGAGGAGGCGGGGTCGTCGTGGTGGTCGTCGGGACCGGCGTGGTGGACGAGGTGAGCGGGACACTGGACGTCGTCCCCAGCAGGTCGTCCTGGTAGCCCTTGCACCCGGTCGACCACAGGCCGCGGCGCTGCTGGCGGGCGGCCGTCTCGTCCGCTGCGAGGTCGCCGCGCGCGGCCAGGTCCGCGGACGCCGTGCCGTCGCCGACGATCGTCTTCGCGTAGTCGGAGCCGTCCGGCAGCCGCACGTCGACCACCAGGCGATCCGTCGCGGTCTCGCCCTCCTTCTTGACGGTGAGCCGCACCTTCTTGCCGCGCAGCAGGTTCTCCGCGACCGCCAGGGACTGCGACTGCCAGCACGGCGCCGGGCTCACCCCGGCGACACGGGCGCCGAAGGCACGTCCGGTGTCGGGTTCCACGCCCTCGAAGGAGTCCACGTCGGACACCGCGCGGACGGTCACCTCGAACGAGTCGCCCCGGTGCACGGCGGCAGCGGCGGCGGGAGCGAGCACGCCGGGCCGGTCCTGACCGCTGAAGCCGGCCGCGCCCGTGACCGCGAGCACCCCGAGGACACCGGTGCACGCGATCGCGAGCCTCGCCCGTTGGCCGCTGCGCCACCAGAAGCGGCGAACGATCCCCGGACTCGGCGCGGGCGTCGTGGGCTCGGAGGCGTGGGGCAAAGAGCACTCCTGGCTTCGGTCGTCGTTGTCCGGGGCAGTGTTGCCGCAGGTCCGGCCCCCGTCAAGGGACGAAAGGGGTTCAATCCGGTTCCGTCCGGTCCTTCACACGACCGCCGATGTGATCGCCTCCGCACACATCGGCGCACGCCGTAGGGTGCAACCCGGTCGAAATTTTCCGTTATCGCCGGACGCCCGGGACATCTCCTGGTCAGAGGACCCGAACTGGCGAGTGAGGTGGGCATGGCGATGACCGAGGAACCCGGCGTCGCGACGGTGGTGGCCGCGCGCGACGGTGACCAGCGGGCGTTGGACGACCTGGTGAGCGGGTACCTGCCCCTCGTCTACAACATCGTCGGGCACGCGCTCGGCGGCCACCCGGACACCGACGACGTGGTCCAGGAGACCATGCTGCGGGCCGTGCACGGGCTGCCCGGGCTGCGCGACCCCGCCGGGTTCCGGTCGTGGCTCGTCGTCATCGCGATGAACCAGATCCGGCTGCGGCACCGCGACCACCAGCGCGTCCCGGTCACCGGACCGGTCCCGGAGGACGTGGCCGACCCCGGCGCGGACTTCGTCGACCTCACGATCATGCGGCTGCAGCTGTCCGGGCAGCGCCGCGAGGTCGTCGCGGCCACCCGCTGGCTCAGCGAGGACGAGCGCGAGCTGCTGTCGCTGTGGTGGCTGGAGGCGGCCGGGCGGCTGACCCGCACGGAGGTCGCCAACGCGCTGGAGCTCACCCCGCAGCACACCGCCGTGCGCGTGCAACGGGTCAAGGCCCAGCTCGACGCCGCACGCGTCGTCGTGCGGACGTTGGAGCGCACGTCGCGCTGCCCCGAGCTGGCCTACGTCGTCGCGGAGTGGGACGGCGTGCCCAGCCCGTTGTGGCGCAAGCGGATCGCCCGGCACAGCCGCGACTGCGTCCAGTGCTCACGCTGCGGTCAGGACCTCGCGTCCGTCGAGGGGCTGCTCGCGCGGCTGCCGCTGGTACCGCTGCCGGCCGCGCTCGGGTTCGACCCGGCGACGCTGACCGGGTCGCAGGTGGCCGTCACCCAGGTCACCTCCGCCCCCGTCACCGGCGGCAAGCTCAGCCTGCTGGTGAAGGGCGCGTTCGTGAAGCCCCTCGCGGCGGCCGCGGCCGCGGTGGTGGCCACGGGCGTCGTGATCGCCGTGCTGCCCTCCGGTGAGGAGCCGGTCGCCCGCGCGCTCCCCGTGGCCTCCACCCAGAGCACCACGACGACCACCGCTCCCACCACCACCCTGACCTCCTCGTCGCCGGTGCCGCCCTCGACGACCACGGCGCCCGCCAAGCCCGTGCCGCCGCCCGCCGTACCCGTGACGGCGTCGGTGAAGAAGGGCGTCAGCACCTGGAACTTCACCGGGGTCGGCAAGGCGCTCACCGACGTCCGCGCCGGCTGGTACTACAACTGGGCGGCGCAGCCGGACGGCATCCCCACGCCGCCGAACGTCGAGTTCGTGCCGATGATCTGGGGCACGAAGTCCACCGACGACGCGACGCTCGCGAAGGCCAAGGCGAACGGCAAGGTGCTGCTCGGGTTCAACGAGCCGGACTTCCCCGAGCAGGCGAACATGACCCCGGAGCAGGCCCTCGACCTGTGGCCGAAGCTCCAGGCGACCGGTCTGCGGCTCGGCAGCCCCGCCGTCGCGCACAGCGGGGACAAGGCCGGCGGCTGGCTCGACCGGTTCATGACGGGGGCCGCCCAGCGGGGCCTGCGCGTCGACTTCATCGCGGTGCACTGGTACGGCTCGGACTTCAGCGACGCGGCCGTCGGTCACCTGAAGAACTACCTGGCCGCGGTGCACGCCCGGTACGGCAAGCCGATCTGGCTGACCGAGTACGCGCTGATCGACTTCTCGGGCGGCACCGCGCGGTTCCCGACCCAGGCCAAGCTCGCGGCGTTCGCCCGCGGCTCCAGCGCGATGATGGAGGGTCTCCCCTACGTCGAGCGCTACGCCTGGTTCGCGCTGCCCGACGAGGGCAAGCCCGGCACCGGCCTCTACAAGGCAGGCGGCACGCCGAACGAGGCCGGTGAGGCGTACCGCGCCGCGGGCTGATCCGTCGTGGCCGAGAATCACGGCGTGTCAACTGCGACGAACCCCCGCCTGCTGGTCACCGGGACCACCGGGCACGCGGTCACCGACCTGGTGGTCCCGGCGCTGCTGCTGCGCACACCCGGCGCGGCCTGGTCCCAGCTCGTCCACGTCTACGTGCCGGACGGTCCCACCGTCGCGTTCAGCGGCCGGGACCTCCGCTCGCCCGGCATCACCGAGGCCACCGCGCTCGCCCGTGCGGCGGGGTTCGAGCCGGTGGTCCGGTCGCCGGGCGGCCGGATGGTGGCCTACGACAGCGGCGCCGTCGTCATCGACCACCTCGACAGCACCACGGACATCCGGCACGCGGGCAGCGCGACGTTCGCCGCGAACGCCGAGAGCCACGCCCTGGTGCTGCGCGGGCTCGGTGCCATCGACGCCCGCGTCGGCGAGGTGGAGGGCGAGTACTGCCCCGGCGAGTTCAGCGTGAACGTCGGGGGCGACACGAAGGTCATCGGCTCGGCGCAGCGCGTGACCTCCACCGGGTCGCTGTTCAGCACGGTCGTCCAGGTCGCCGTCTCGGACCGGGTGCGGGCCGTGATCACGGACGTCTCGAAGGCGCTCGGCTACGTCCTCCGGGAGAGCTCCATCGCGGGCCTGGCCGACTACGAACCCGCGCTGACCTCGGACGAGGTCGCCGCCGCGTTCGTGGCGGACTACCGCGAGCGGCTCGACATGACCGACGGGGAGCTGCCGTCCGCCGTGGTCTCGCACGCGGCACGTGCGGTCGGCGGCTCGCCGTTCCACGTCGACGACTGGACGCGGGCGCACCCGATGCCGCGAGGTGTGGAGGATCTGTGAAGGTTCGGGCGGACGGCCCCGAGTCCGCCCTTGCCGCCTCGGTGCCGGTGTTAGCGTGCGTTTCGTGATGATCATGCGTGCCGTTCTGCAGGATCTCTACGCGCGCCGCCTCCGCAAGCGGCTGGAGGACGCCGTGCTGCCGGGGCACATCGCCGTGATCATGGACGGCAACCGGCGCTGGGCCAGGCAGGAGGGCCTGGAGAACGCGAGCGCGGGCCACCGGCGCGGCGGCGAGCACCTGCGGAGCGTCATGGACTGGTGCGAGGACCTGGGCATCCGCCACCTGACGGTGTACCTCGCCTCCGCGGACAACCTGCACAAGCGCGCCGACGCCGAGATGCGGTTCCTGATGGAGGAGGTCGTCGAGCGGATCGTGGTCCCGCGGGCCGTCGGGTCCGCACGCTGGCAGACGCACGTCGCCGGCCGCGTGGACCTCCTGCCCGACACCACCCGGCACGCGCTGAAGCTCGCCGAGGAGGAGACCCGCGACCGGGACGCCGAGTTCCACCTCACCATCGCCGTGGGCTACGACGGCCGCTACGAGCTGGTGGACGCGGTGCGCTCGTTGCTCGAGTCCGGGACGAGCCTCGACGAGCTGGCCGCGAGCATCACCCCGGACGACATCGCCCGGCACCTCTACACCGCCGGGCAACCCGACCCCGACCTGGTGATCCGCACCAGCGGCGAGGTGCGGATGTCCGGTTTCCTGTTGTGGCAGGCGGCTTTCGCGGAACTGCACTTCTGCGACGTCCACTGGCCGGGCTTCCGGTACCTGGACTTCCTGCGCGCCCTGCGCTCCTACTCCGACTCGCGAGGATGACGATGGACCGGAAGGTCACCGTGGTGGTGCCGACCTACGACGAGCGCGAGAACCTGCCCGTGCTGGTGGACCTGCTCGCCGGGCTGGACGTGCCGGACCTGCACGTCCTCGTCGTCGACGACGGCTCCCCCGACGGCACGGGCGCCCTCGCCGACGACCTGGCGCTCGACGGCCCGCTCCCGCTCACCGTGCTGCACCGCACCGAGAAGAACGGCCTCGGCCGCGCCTACGTGGCGGGCATCCTGAAGGCGCTGGACGACGGCGCCGACGTGGTCGTGCAGATGGACGCCGACCTCTCCCACCCGGCCGGCGCCATCCCCGCGATGCTCGACGTGCTGCGCACCACCGACGCCGCCGTCGTCATCGGCTCCCGCTACGTGCCGGGCGGCTCGGTCGCCGACGAGTGGAAGTGGCACCGCAAGGCGTTGTCAGCCTGGGCGAACTTCTACGTCAACGCCGTCCTGCGGCTGCGCGTCAAGGACGCCACCGCCGGCTTCAAGGCCTGGCGTGCCGACACGCTCCGGCGGATCGACGTGGCGTCGGTGCGCAGCAACGGGTACGCGTTCCAGGTCGAGATGAACCACCGCGTGGTCCGGCGCGGGATGCGGATCGCCGAGGTCCCGATCCGGTTCGAGGAACGGGCCGAGGGCGCGTCGAAGATGAGCTTCGCGGTGCAGGTGGAGTCCGCGGTCATGCCGTGGAAGCTGCTGTTCCGGAGGTCCTGACGCGGTCCTTCGCCACCAGGACGGCCGCGGTGGCCGACGATCCATGCCGTGAGCAACGCTCGGCGGGCACGGAGGCGCCGTAGATCTCGCGGTGCCGGAGGGCGGCGGTCTCGGCGTCGGCGAAGCCCGTGACGGTGAGATGCCGTGGCTGCGGAGACCCCGAGGACGTGTCGACTGCGGGGCCCGACCACCACCCTGGCGGGCGCCTCACGTCTTTTCGGCACAACGACGCCAGCACAGCGGTTCGAGTCGGTTTTAGCCTTGATACGTCGGGTATGTACGATTTCGTGACCGTCGATTCCGCAGAGCTGCTCGCTGAGGGCTACACCGCCGAGTTCCCCGACGCCGACGAACCGATCCTTCTGGACGCGCACGGCCGCGAGGTGCTCACGTGGCAGGAGAACTACCCGTTCACCGAACGGATGCCCCGCTCCGAGTACGACCACCTCAAGCGCGTGCTGCAGATCGAGCTGCTCAAGCTCCAGCACTGGGTCGCCGAGACGGGCCAACGCCTCGTGATCCTCTTCGAGGGCAGGGACGCCGCCGGCAAGGGCGGCACCATCAAGCGGTTCACCGAACACCTCGACCCCCGCGGCGCCCGCACCGTGGCACTCGACAAGCCGAGCGAACGCGAACGCGGCGAGTGGTACTTCCAGCGCTACGTCCGCGAGCTCCCCACGGCCGGTGAGATCGTGCTGTTCGACCGCTCCTGGTACAACCGCGCCGTCGTCGAGCACGTCATGGACTACTGCACAAAGGACGAGTACGACCTGTTCATGCGGCAGGCCCCGCTGTTCGAGCAGATGCTCGTCGAGGACGGCGTGCTGCTCGTGAAGCTGTGGTTCTCCGTGTCCCGCAACGAACAGCGGACCCGGTTCGTCATCCGCCAGATCGACCCGGTGCGCCAGTGGAAGCTCAGCCCCAACGACATCAAGTCGCTGGACCGCTGGGACGACTACACCGAGGCCAAGGTGGCGATGCTGCGGTCCACCGACACCGAGATCGCGCCGTGGACCGTGGTCAAGAGCAACGACAAGAAGCGCGCCCGCATCGAGGCGATGCGCAGCGTCCTCGCCCGCTTCGACTACGACGACAAGGACTTCGAGGTGGTCGGCACCCCGGACGTCCGCATCGTGGGGCCGGCGGCGACGTTGCTGGAGGAGGGCGAGGACGACACGGCGCTCAGCCCTACGCCGATCGCGCCGAGCACGGAGCCGGGGCCGGGCTTACACCCGTGACAGCCGGCGGGCCGACAGCTCAACGGCCGGCGGCGGGCGCGACACCGGAAAGCCCGCCGCACCAGCCCTGCACGGCTCACGCGGGGGCCTTCCCCACCACCAGCACTCCGGCCCACCCCAGTGATCATCCGCGCCGACCCCGGTTGACTTCCCGCATGACCTCACCCGTGTCCCGGCGCACCGCCCTGCGCGCCGCCACCCTCGCCACCACCACCGCCGTCACCGTCACCACCGCGGCCGTCGCCACCCCCGCCGCCCACACCGAGTCCCGCGGCAGGGAGGTCCGCGACTCCTTCACCGTGCGCGACAACCGAGGCAGGCAACGCGTCCTCGCCGACACCCGGCGCCCGCCCGTCCTCACCGGCGGCGAGGTCATCCCGGCCGAGCAGCGCCGAGGTCCCGAACGCGGCACCTACCTCATCTTCAACGACGAGAACGGCTCCGAACGCGGCGGCGTCGTCGCCGGGGCGTCGGAGGCCAGCCTCTCGCTCGACTACGTCAACGCGCAGGCGCTCACGCTCGGCACGAAGTGGGAGGGCGAGCACGGTGCTGCGGCGTTGTTCTTCAAGCAGATGCCGGACCCGCGGCTACCGGTCGGGCAGACGCCTCCGATGCCGACCAGGGTCGAGCTCGTCTGGTCCACCGGGGACGGTGCCGTGCTCGCGCTCAACGACTCTCACGGCCGGCCGCGCATCGTCCTCTCGGTGGACGCCCAGGACGTGCCGAGCATTCGCGTGCTGGACGAGCGGGGTGCCGTGGTGTCCAGCCTCCTCTGACCGAGGTGAGCCGCGTGACGGAGTGCTGGTTCCGCGGGCGGACGGCCGAGCAGGTCAGGCGATCGGGAAGTCGAAGTACGTGTCCGGGTAGGGCTCGTCGATCAACGTGTAGTGCCACCATTCGCTGTCGTAGCGCCGGAAACCGCAGGCCTCCATGATCGAGCAGAGGTGCTCGCGGTTGGCCGTCTCGGCCTCGCCGACCAGGGCGCCGTGGTGCGAGATCGGGTCCATCAGGTCGTGGTCGCCGCCCATCGGCGCGAGGTCGCCGGTGTCCAGGCGGTAGAGCGTGAGGTCGACGGTGCTGCCGCGGCTGTGGCCGGACTTCGCTGCCACGTAACCCTGTTCGAACATCTCGGCCCTGGTGATGCGTGGGTGGTGCCTCGCCTTCGTACGGCCGTCCTCGGGCTGCGACGCCCAGCGCAGGAAGCAGTCGACGGCGCGTTGTGGGCGGTAGCCGTCCCACAGCAGCAGGCCGAAGCCGAGTGATTCGGCCTTCTCGTGGGCCTTCTCCAGTGCCGCGACCAACGCGCGGGTGCCGACGACGCGGTTGACGAGGTAACCGTCGACGGGCTTGCCGGTGAAGTTGTCCCACGTCGCGTACTTGGCGTCCCAGCGGATCCCCGGCACGTCCACGAAGACGAAGTCGGCGTTCACCGGAGCTTTCCCGTCAGCGCGAGGGACACCAGCCGGTCGATCACGTCGCCGAGCGACAGCCCGGCCGCGGCCATCATCCTCGGGTAGCGGCTGTACGAGGTGAGGCCGGGCATGGTGTTGACCTCGTTGAGGACCACTTCCCCTTCCGGAGTCAGGAACATGTCCACCCGAGCCAGCCCTGTGCAGCCCAACGCGCGGTAGACGACCTCCGCCGTCTCCCGGACGAGCGCGCGCGACTCGGCAGGGATGTCCGCGGGCACGATGAACGTCGAGTTCTCCGACCCCGTCTCGGGCGTGTTCTCCTGGTGGATCCGGAAGAACCCGTGGGTCAGCGCCACCCGGTCCAGCTCTCCGACGACCAGCTCGTCACCGTCGCCGAGGATCGAACAGCCGATCTCGCTGCCCGCCACGGCCTCCTCGATCACCACCTTCGAGTCGTACCGCCGGGCGACCTCCAGGGCGACGCGCAGTTCGTCCTCGGTGGACACCTTCGTCACGCCGAACGACGACCCCGATCGCGCCGGCTTGACGAAGAGCGGGTTGGCGGGCGCGTCGGGCACGTCCGTCCAGAAGCGCGGCGTCGCGACCCCGGCACCGCGGGCGACGAGGTACGTGAGCGACTTGTCCATGCACAGCGCGGAGCTCTGCACGTCGCAGCCGACGTACGGAATGCCGGACAGCTCCAGCAGACCCTGCACCGCGCCGTCCTCGCCGTGCCTGCCGTGCAGCACCGGGAAGATCACGTCCAGGGCGATCGTCTCGAACCGCCCGTCGTCCAGGACGAGCAGGCCGTCGGGCGAGAGCACGACCGGGCGGCCGTCCTCCGCGCCCGGTCCCGAGCACAGCCTCCAGTCGCCACCGCGCGTGATCTTGACCCAGAACGGGTCGTACGTCGTCTCGTCGAGGCTCCGCGCGACCTCCTGCGCGGACTTCACCGAGACGGGATGCTCCTCGAACGACCCGCCGAAGATGATCCCGATCTTCCTCTTGGTCATCGCACTCCCCCTTCTTCGAAACCCAGGCAATTGACGAGCGTGTTCTCCACGATGTCGCTCAGGGCGTGGTCCGTGTGATAAGCCGTGTGCGGGGTGATCAGCACGTTCGGCATTCCCTGCAACCGGGTCAGGTCACCGCCGACGTCCCGGGCCCGGCAATCGGCGTAGAAGATTCCTTCCTCGCCTTCGAGGACGTCCAACGCCGCCCCGCCGAGCTTCCCGCTTTCCAACGCTTCGACCAGAGCTTTTGTGTCGATGAGCGGGCCGCGTCCGGTGTTGACGATGATCGCGCCGTCTTTCATCCGCGCGATTCGATCGCGGTCGAGCAAATGGCGTGTTCCCGGATTCAACGGCACGTGCAACGTGACGACGTCGCTCACCCGCAGCAGTTCGTCGAGCGGTGCGTAGTCCGCGGAGTTGCGAGGCCTGCTGTCGTGGGCGAGCACGCCACAGCCGAAGCCCCGCAGCCGGTCCAGCACGGCGACGCCGATGCGCCCGGTGCCGATCACCCCGATCGTCAGGTCGCGCAGCTCCCGGCCGCGCGTCGCGTTCAACCGGTAGTCGTGCAGGTCAGCGCGCCTGACGACGGACTTCACGTCGCGCACCGCCATCAGCATCGCCATCACCGTGAAGTCGGCGACGCTGTCGGGCGAGTAGGCGACGTTCCCGACGGTGAGGCCCAGGCTCTCGGCGTGCTCCACGTCGATGTGGTCGAAGCCGGCACTCCGGGTCGAGACGTACCGGACGCCCGCACGGCTCAAAGCCAGCAGAGCGGAACCAGTGACCCGCGATTTGTGGCCGACGCTGACGCAGAGATTTCCTCGCGCCAGTTCAGCAGTGGCCTCGGAGACAGCCGACGAGGTGATGGTCGGCGCGACACCGCAGCGGGGCGCCATTTCCCGGAACAGGACTTCCTCGTCCGGATCGCACCCGTAGATCGTGATGCCTGTTGCCATGCCTCACAGTCAACGAGGCACGCCGTTGCGAGCGGGTATGCGCTTTTCGACACACCCGCGATACAGCGCTATTCCGCCTTCGTCACCAGCATGTCGATCACGCCCGGAAGCTCGGCGCGCAACTGCGCGACCGTGTCGGCGTCACCCGTGAAGTGGTGCAGCAACGCGCGCTGGAAGATTCCGTCGAGCGTCACGTAGATCGTGCCGGACGACGCGGCGGGCACGCCGCCGAGCAGCTCGGCGTAGCGGCCGACCACCCGCCACACCATGTCCTCGCGGTGGCCGTCGATCTCCAGCACGTCGGCGCGGAACGACGCGTCGAACAGGCTCTGGTTGCGCAGGTCGTACCAGAGGCGGTGCAGCGTCGCGTCCTGGCCGAGGGTGTCGAAGAACATCGCCACGAAACCGGAGCGCAGCTGCTCCGCCGTCGTCGACGTCGCCACGACCTCGTCGTAGCGCGTCACGCACACGACCTCGTACTGGCGCACCGCCTGGGTGATCAGGTCGCGCTTGTCCTCGAAGTAGTAGTGCAGGACGCCGTGCGAGAACTCGGAGTTCTGCGCGATCTCCCGCAGGCTCGTCCGCGCGTACCCCAGTTCGGCGAGCGTGTGCAGCGTCGCCACGGCGAGCTCGGTCCGCCGGGCGTCGAACTTGTCGACCTGCCGGCGGGCGATGCGGTCCTGCTTGCGCGAAGCGACTTCTGTCACGCCCCGGAGCCTACCGCTCACTGCGACAAACCTTGACCATTCGTCCAAAAAATCTTGGACAGTCGTCAAGGAAAAACTTGACGACTGTCAAGGAATAGCTAGTGTGTGAGCCAACTCACCGAGGAGGCGACTCAATGACGAGTTATCAGCTGAGCGGACGAAAAGCGCTGGTCACAGGCGGTGCGCGCGGCCTGGGAGCGGGCATGGCGCAGGCCCTCGCGGCGGCCGGGGCGTCGGTCCTGATCGGCGACGTCCTGGAGGACGAGGGCAAGCAGACCGCCCAGGCGTTGCGCGACTCGGGAGCGGCGGCGGAGTTCGTGCCGTTGGACGTCACCGACGACGCGAGCTGGGCCTCCGCGGTGAGCACGGCCGTCGACGCGATCGGCGGCCTCGACATCCTCGTGAACAACGCGGGCATCGAGATCACCAGCCTGATCACCGAGCTCGAGACCGAGGACGTCCGCAAGATGCTGGACGTGAACGTGCTGGGCACCGCGCTCGGCATGAAGCACGGCCTGCGCGCCATGCGTCCCGGCGGCGCCGCGGGCAACGGCGGCTCGATCATCAGCGTCGCGTCCGTCGCGGCGACCATCGCCTTCCCCGGCATCAGCGTCTACTCGGCCACGAAGTCCGCCATCGACCGGCTGACCAGGGTCGCGGCCGCGGAGTCGGGCAAGCTCGGTTACGGCGTGCGCGTCAACTGCATCTACCCCGGCCTCACGCCCACCGCGATGGGCAACCAGCTGGCCGTCGACTGCGCCCGGCTCGGCCTGTTCCCGTCCGTCGAGGCGGCGGTCGGCGCGGTCGTCGAACTGACGCCGCTCGGCCGGCTCGGCCAGGTCGACGACATGGCCGACGCGGTGGTGTTCCTCGCGTCCGACGCCTCGAAGTTCATCACCGGCGCGGGTCTGCCGGTCGACGGCGGAATGGGGATGTGACCGATGCCCACTGACAAGCCCGTCGTCGTCTACGGCGCCTCCGGCTACACCGGACGGCTGATCTGCGAGTACCTGCGCGAGTACGGCATCCCGTTCCTCGCCGTCGGCCGCGACGGCAAGAGGGTCAAGGAAGCGGTCGACGCGGTGCCCGGCATCGACACCGTCTCCTACGACGTCCTCGAGGTCGAGCACACCGAGGAAGCGCTGACCGAGGCGTTCACCGGCGCCAAGGTCGTGCTCAACACCGTCGGCCCGTTCTCCCGCTACGGCCACGAGGCGGTGCGGGCGAGCCTGAACGTCGGCGCGCACTACACCGACACCAACGGCGAGCAGGACTGGATGATCGACGCCGACGCGCAGTACGGCGCCGCGTTCGCCGAGGAAGGCCTGCTGATCTCCCCCGGCATCGCGCAGATGTACACGGTGGGCGAGATCGCCGCGCAGATCTGCCTGGAGCAGCCCGGACTGGACACTTTGGACATCGGGGTGTTCTGGAAGGGGTATCCCACCGTCGCCTCCACGAACACCATCCTCACGAACGCCGCGTTCTCCAAGGCGTACTACCTCGAGCAGAACGAGTACGTGGAGTGGCCGGCCGACGCCGGGCTCTACGAGCTCGTCGTGCCCGGCCAGCACGAACTGGGCCTCGCGCTGCCGTGGGGCGGAACCGCGCATCCCGTGTGGTTCAAGAGGGATCCGCGCGTGGCGTCGGTGCGAGCGCTCGGCGGCGTGTTCAACCGGCCGTTGATGCTCGGCGTGCCGCAGATCGTCGCGGCGGCCCTCCAGGAGATGGAGGGCAAGTCGGACAAGGAGAAGTACGAGATCGTCGACGCGTTCTCCGCCCAGGTGCGCAGTGAGATGCCACCGCGCGAGAACCCGCGGATCAACATCTCGCTCGACTCCGTGCACGCCTCGGGTCCGCTGGGCCGGGCGAGCTGCGTGATCCACGGCAACTGCAACTACAAGCAGACGGCGTTGCTGAACGTCCACGCCGCCGTGCACCTGTTGCAGGACGCGCCTCGCCGCGTCGGGTTCGCGTCCGGCTGCCAGGCGTTCGGGCACCGGGAGCTGCTGGGCGCGCTGCGGTCGTTCGGCCTGGTCCTCGACCCGATCGTCGAAGTGCACCGCTGATGCGCCTCTGCGACTACCTGGACAAGGGCGCGTCGCTCGGGGGCGACGCGCCCTGCCTGACCATTGGCGGCTCGACGCAGAGCTACGCCGAGGTCCAGCGGCGTTCCCGGGAGATCGCGGGAGCGCTGCAGGGCAGCGGGATCGCGCCGGGTAACCGGGTCGCGGTGCTGTCGGCGAACGACCCGCTGGCGCTCACCTGCGTGTTCGGCATCTCGCGGGCCGGGGCGGTGTGGTGCCCGGTCAACCCCCGCAACGAGGCGGCGGAGAACCGCGAGCTGCTCGACCTGTTCGGGTGCCGCTGCCTGTTCTTCCAGGCGAGGTTCGCCCCTCTGGTCGACCGCATCCGGGGCGACCTGCCGGCGCTGACCACGCTGGTGTGCCTCGACGGTGAGGTGGAGGGCGCGGTCACGTTCGACGCCTGGCTCGCCGAGCACGGACGTGAGCCGGACCCGGTGACGGTGGCGGACGACGACCTCTGCGTGCTGGCGGGCACCGGCGGCACGACGGGACGACCCAAGGGCGTGCGGCTGACCGGGCATAACCTGGAGACCGCGACCGCGCTGACGCTGATGAGCTATCCGTTCAGCCACCGGCCGCGCTACCTGGCGCTCGCCCCGCTCACGCACTCGGCGGGCGTGCTCACGTTCCCGATCATGTCACTCGGCGGCGAGACGGTGATCATGCCGGCGCCGGACCTCGGCGAGTTCCTGGCGCTGATCGAGCGCCACCGGATCACGCACGCGTTCCTCCCGCCGACCGTGATCTACGGCCTGCTCGACCACCCCGCGCTCGACTCGACGGACCTCGGCTCGCTGCAGTGCCTCTGGTACGGCGCCGCTCCGATGTCCCCGGTACGGCTCACCGAGGCGCTGCGACGGATCGGTCCGGTGATGGGACAGCTCTTCGGGCAGACCGAGGCGCCGAACATGATCGCGACGCTCTCCCCCGCGGACCACTTCCTGCCGGACGGGTCGATCGCCACCGACCGGCTGTCGTCGGCGGGCAGGCCGTCACCGCTGACCCAGGTCGCGATCATGGCGGCGGACGGCACGCTGCTGCCCACGGGTGAACGCGGCGAGATCGTCGTCCGCGGTCCGTTGGTGATGGCCGGGTACCACGAGAACCCGGTGGCGACGGCCGAGGTGAGCGCGTTCGGCTGGCACCACACCGGGGACATCGGGTACCTCGACGACGACAACTACCTGTTCATCGTCGACCGTGCCAAGGACATGATCATCACCGGCGGTTTCAACGTGTACTCGGCCGAGGTCGAGCAGGCGTTGCGGGCACATCCGGCGGTCCAGGACAGCGCGGTGGTGGGGCTGCCCGACACGAAGTGGGGCGAGCGGGTGACGGCGGTCGTGCAGCTGCGTGCCGCGGGCCACGCCGACCCGTCCGCGCTGATCGCGTTCGTGAAGGACCAGATCGGCAGCGTGAAGGCGCCGAAGCAGGTCGAGATCTGGCCCGACCTGCCGCGGTCCAAGGTGGGCAAGGTGCTGAAGGCCGAGATCAGGCAGCGACTCGCAGCACCGTCGTCCCCAGCGTCCCCCTGACCTCGCGCAGAGCGTCCTCCAGCGGCACCTCGCGGCCGACGACGGGCTCGACCACGCCGTCGGCCGCGAGCTTCGCCGGCGCGGCGAGACGTTCGGGTTTGCGGTCGAGCCGGTGGTCGCGGCGGTCGAGAGACACGCGATGCCGTCCCGGCGGGGCACGCCGACCGTGCCGAGAACGCGGACGGCGTCTTCCAGCGGTTCCTCGCGGTCGACGATCAGGAGCGTGCCGCCGTCCGGCACGTCCAGGTGGTGTCATCGCCAGGCCGGAACGGTCACGCAGCCTCGCCGTGGCCGCACTCGTGCGGGTGACCGCGGAAGTGGCGCAGGCTCAGGGCGTGGGCACTCGCGCCTGATCCCGGGCCGGGACCACGAGGATCACCGAGAGCACCACGAGCAGGCTCAGCAGGACGACGTTCAGCGCCTGGTCCAGCGGCTCGTACATGTGCAGCATCGTCAGGTGGTAGACGAAGTGCAGGCTGTTGAACACGAGCAGCGCAGCGCCTGCCAGCAGCACGACGGCCTGCTTCTTCGCATGCACCAGCGCGACCACGCAGATCGCGGTGAACGCGAGGTAGGCCGCGCCGACGTCCTTCGCGAAGTGCTCGTTGTACGGACCGAGCTGCGGCAGCCAGCGCAGGCCGAAGCCCGGGAACGTGTCGTACCAGGTCCGTGACGCGAAGTAGGCGAAGACCCCGACGTAGGCCGACGTGAGGCCGATGAAGGCCAGGCTGATCCGGTCGAGCAGCAGTTTCACCTGAGAATCCTTTGTTCGCGCAAGGACACGAAGGTAGATAACCTGGATATCTGATGTCAAGGTTAAGGCACCTGTGTCATCGCGCACGCGAAACGCCTCGACTGCCCGACTAAGGTCCGCCCTCGGGGCCGCCCAGGCCCACGAACTCCCTGCGATGCTGACGCGAAGCGCACGCCGTCCTGACAGTTTCCGCACAACTGCTCGGCAGCATCGGCGCATGCTCCGGCTCGTCTGTCTCCTGCTCGTCCTGACCGCGTGCGGCGCGGCCCCCGCGGTTCCCACCAGCAGCCCCACGACCCCGCCGGTGACCACCACGACGAAGGCCCCACACCCACCGGCGGTCGTGTACGCCCCGACCGTGCCCGAGCGGACGCGCAAGACCGCCGCCGGCCACCAGGTCAACACGTGCGTCCCGGAAAGCCTCGACCAGAACGTCTTCACGCTGACCACTTCGGACGGTGTGCGACTGTCCGCAATGGAGCTGGGCACCGGTGACCGCGGCATCCTGCTGTCGCACGAACAGGGCTACTACATGTGCTCCTGGCTGGCGTTCGGCCAGGAGCTCGCCGCGGCGGGTTATCACGTCTTGCTGCTGGAGTACCGCAACCACGGCGCGTCGGAAACGGCGCAGGACAACGACAACCTCGACCGGGACACCAGAGCCGCGCTGGCAGCGCTGCACTCGTCCGGCGCGAAGAGGGTGCTGCTGGGCGGCGCCTCGTGCGGAGGCACGGCGAGCGCGGTGACGGCGGCGGACGAGCCGGAACTGGCCGGCCTGCTGGTCCTGTCGTCACCCGCGCAGTGCTTCGTCCTCGACGGGGAGGCGGCGGCGCGGAAGATCACCGCGCCGTCGTTCTTCGCGGTCTCGCCCATCGACTACAGCGGCAACATGATCAAGGAGACGCGGCGGCTGTACGAGGCCTCGGCGGCGGCCCGCAAGCACCTGGAGATCGTGCCGGGCGGGGCGCACGGGACGGACGTGCTGCGGGAGGCCGGTGCCGAGAAGCTCCACCGGCTCGTGCGCGACTTCGTCGACTCCGCCTTCCGGGGCTGAGCGGAGATCAACGGGTACCGTGCGGGTCGTGGAACCTGTCGCGCTGCCGCTGGGCCGTCCCCGAGAAGAGCGGGCCGACGCCGCGCGCAACCGTGCCCACCTGATCGAGGTCGCGCGGGAGATGGTCGCGGAACTGGGCGCGGACAAGGTCACGATGGACGGCCTCGCCGAACGCGCCGGGCTCGGCAAGGGCACGGTGTTCCGCCGGTTCCGCACCCGTGCCGGCATCTTCCACGCGTTGCTGGACGAGGAGGAGACGCGGTTCCAGCAGCAGGTGATGAGCGGACCGCCGCCGCTGGGGCCGGGCGCGCCCGCGGTCGAGCGGCTGGTCGCGTTCGGGCGGGCGCGGCTCGAGTTCCTCGTCCGGCACACCGTTCTCGCCCGCGCGTCGCTCGACCCGGGCCAGCCGGTTCCCGCCAGCGAGAGCCCTTCCCTTTTCCACGTCCAGATGCTGCTGGCCGAGGCCTGTCCCGGCGACGCGGTGACCGGCACCCTGGCGCTGCAGCTCGTGGCGGCGCTGGAGGGGCCAATCCTGCTCTACCTGCAGAACCAGGGCGGTGACGCGCCCGACCCGCGCACCGTGGTGAACGACTTGAACACCAGCTGGCAGGTCCTGGTCGAGCGCGTCTGCGGCTAGGCCCTGGTGCGCACGGTGAAGCGGTCGATCGTGAGAGCGCCCGCGTCCAGCCTCAGCCCGAGACCCGGTGCCCATCCCGCGACCACCGACGGGTCCACGACGGACCCGATCGGCGCGGACCGCAGCAGCGACCACCGTCCCGCGTGCTCCTGCCAGCTCGTGAGCTGACCGTTCTCGACCACGACGGCGAGCCGGTCGCCCGACGCCCAGTTCAGCGTCGCGCAGCAGCCGCCGGTGGCCTCGTCGCCCTTGCGGGATCCCGCCACGGTCACGTCGACGCCCGAGGCCTTGCCCGCGTTGTTGAACCAGGCCAGGGCGAAGTCGCGGTTCCCGGCGGTCTGGCCGAGGAACAGGCTGTCCTCGGGTGCCGAGCCCGCGAACGACCTCGGTTCGACGATCACCGCCGTCCCGCGGACGCTGCCCGCCACCGGCGCGGCGAGCACCGAACCGGCACGTGCCCCGGCACTGGCCGTCAGCACGCCGTCCGCGACCCTCAGCGACGGTGGTGACTCCCCGAACGGGCCGTCGACGCGGTACGAGCCGATCCGGTTCGTGTCGAACGTGTCGTCCCAGACGACGTTGGCGTAGGCGGACGGGTCGAAGACGGTCTGGGCGGAGCTCAGCGCCGAGGTGACGCCACCATCACCGGAAGCCGTTGCCAGCAAACGGATCGGCGCCCGTTCGCCCAGCTTCAGCCCGGCGGGAGCCGTGACGCGCCACCGGGTGACGAGGCTCTGGCCCGTCCCGAGCTGGGCGGCGTACGCCGAGGACAACGCCACGGCACTCCACCCCGACGGCACCGCGAGCGTCGCCTGGACACCGCGCAACGGTTGCTGCGCCTGCAGAGTCGTGGTGGTCTCGACCGTCCCGGACCGGACCGCGAGATCGTCCGGAACCGAGGCGCTCAGCCCGCGCACGGGCGACCGCCACGACGAGATCGACGTGACGCCGACAGCGCCGCCGTCCGCCCGACGGGGCAGGATGCGCACCCGGCTCGTGGTGAGCGCCGGTTGCACCAGCACGCGGTTCACCTGACGTGCCACCGGTTGCGCGGGCGTTCTCTGCTGACCGGGCACGTCACGCCACTGCCCGTCCCAGTGCTGCAGGTCGAACGTCGTCGGCACGCGCACTCCCCCGCCGTCGTCGTAGAACACGACGCGGAGGTCCGAGATCGACGTCGGCACCCCGAGGTCGACCTCCAGCCAGTCTGCGGAGTTCGGGCTGCCGTACGACGTCCAGCGCGTGCCCGGCACGTCGAGGTGGAAGTCCTGACCGTCGATCGCCTTGGTGGGCGGGTCGGCGCTGTAGCTGTACGACGCGCGGGCGGTGGGGAACCCGGTGCGGCTGACGTTCGCGAAGTCGTCGACCGGCTCCGTGATGTCCGCCGAGGTGCGCGCGGGCATCGTCAGGCGCACCGCCGCGAGACCCGCCTGGCTGTGGGCGAGCGTGCCGTCGACCCACACGCGCAGGCCGGCGCCCTTGCCGTACCGGCTGCCGTCCCTGTCCCACAGCACGGTCAGGTTGTGGCCGTGGTACGGCACGTTCTCGACGGCGAAGTGGCTCCAGGAGTCCGGCACCAGCGGCGCGATCGACACCGCGTTGCCGAGCTGCGGCCGGATGCCGAGCAGGCCGGACAGCACGTTGTCGTTGAACGTCGAGTGGTTGTAGTCCTCGCTGTGGCCCTTGCCGTCGTAGAGCCAGCGGTTCTCGTCCGGGTGGTGGGCCTCCGCGACGTACGGCTGGCCGTTCTTGCGCTGTGTCAACGCGTACCCGCGCAACACCGACAGGTAGTCGTCGCGGTCGACGTAGGACTGCGCCGGGTAGTCGATCAGCAGGTTCGCCATCGCGGTCAGGGTCTGGCTCGTCGCGAACGGCCAGCTCGGGCCGTTCCAGCGGCAGCACCCGTTGAGCGCGTCCTTCATGAACCACGGGCTGCGGCGCTCGGCGGTGGTCGGTCCGTACTGGGACGCGAAGCCCTGCGGGTCGGTCAGCTGCGCCCACGCCGCGCTGTTCGCCGCCGGTGGCATGTGGAAGTACCACGGCACGAAGCCGATCTGCTCGCGGTCGGCGAGCTTCGTGCGGCCGGGGTTGTCGTCGCGCATGACGTGCTTGTAGAACTTGGCCGCGTCGTCCCAGAGCCAGCGCTCCTGGCTGGTCTTGAGCGCTTCGGCGGCCTGCTCGAACCGAGTGGCCCCGGCGGTGTCGCCCCGTGCCCGGTGCAGCTCGGCGATCGCCCGCGCGTCGCCGTACTGGTAGGCGTTGAGCGTCGGCCGGAAGCCGTCGCCGCCGTGGTAGGGATCGGGGCTCTGGTACGAGCTCGCGGTGTACTCCATCGCGTCCCACACCGGAGTCTGCCAGTAGAGCCCCATGTCCTGGTTGAACTGCGGCGACCAGCGCTCCCACTGCCGCACGAGCTCGGGCAGCCGGTCCGTGGCGAACCGGGAACGTCCGTCGACGGCGGCACGCGCGGCCACGGCGTCGGCGGCCCAGAACGAGTACTGGTGGGCCCAGTCGGTGGTGTTCTCGTTGAGGAAGTCGGTCGCGGGCTTCGCGCCCGCGCCGGACCCGCGCAGCCAGTAGTCGACGTAGTCGTCCAGGTAGCGGTGGTCGCGCAGCCAGCGTCCCTCGTAGACGTGGTGGCCCGCCGCGGCGACGATGCCGCCGTTCGGAGCCGAGTAGCCGACCGGGCCGAGGAACTCGGAGACGATCCAGCCGTCCTTCGGGCCGGTGTACTTGAGCGCCTCGCGGTAGGTCCGCCAGCGGTAGTAGTAGGTGTCGCGGATCTCGCGGTCGGGGAGGTCTACGAACGGGATGTTCGCCTCGTACCAGGCCGGTTCCGGGACGTTCCCGAGCAGGTCGGGGTGGTTGAGGAAGTTCGTGCCCGCTCCGACGGAGGGGTACAGGCCGGGAACGGCCGCGAGGCTCTCCCGTTCCGTCACGGGATCGAGGCCCAGCACTGCCGCCGGGGGTGTCTCCGCCGCCACCGCGCGCTCCTGATGCGCCACCGCCGGCCAGGTGGTCGAGATCGTCAACGCCGCCACCACGAGCATCGTCTTTGACACGCGCATGGCCCCATTGAAGTGGGAGCGCTCTCAACGCGCAAGACTCAACGCAGTCCGACATACATCCACAGGATCTCGAACATCGGCGATCGTCCCCGCCGCCCGAGCCGCCGCGGCCGCGAAAGCGGGGTCACCCAGCACCCGCGCCACGGCGTCCCGGAGCCCTTCCGCGGTCGGTGGCCGCACGATGAGCCCGCTCCCCTGCCGTGCGACCCGGCACGCCATCTCCCACTGGTCGCCGCCTCCCGGCACCACCACGACAGGAACGGCCGCCCGCAGGGCCTTCACGAGCATCCCGTGCCCACCGCCGCACACCAGCACGGCGGCCTGGCGCAGCAACGCGTCCTGGTCGCCGGGTCCCGACCGCGCCCAGCCGGGCAGGTCCGGCACGGGCGCGAACGTCGACACCACGGCCCGAACCCCCATGTCCCCCAAGGCTTCCAGCGCCGTCTCGGCCATGCCCCGCGCCCCGGTCCACGCCGTCGACGGCGCGATCATCACCAGCGGGGCGTCCCCCGGCGGCGGACTGAGCGTCTCGCGGCTCGCCTCCCACAGCAACGGCCCGACCACGTGCGCGTCGCGCGGCCAGTCCGGGCGCGGCACCTCCAGCGCGGGCAGCGTCGCGATCAGCCGCGCCGCCGGGCCGGGTCCCACCGCGGGAAGCCCGATCCGTTGCCGCACAACGGCTCGCTGCCGCTCTCCCTGCCGCAACGACCGGGCCGTCAGCGCCCGCAGCACGGAGTCCCGCAGCCTGCCGCGCACACCGACACCGGCGGCGAGCCCGCTTCCCATGGGCGGCAACCACTTCGACGGCTCGTACAACGGGTGCGGCGACAGCTGCGCCCACGGCACGCCGATCAGCTCGGCGGCCATGCTCGCGCCCAGCGCCAGGACGTCGCACACCACCAGGTCCGGTCGCAGCGCGGCGAGCTGAGGGGCGAGGGTCGTGGCCAGCACGGCGGCCTGGTCGCAGAGCGCACCCCCGAGATCGGGCGCGTCCTTCAGGTCGTCCAGCGACAGGCCGGTCACCCGGGACGCCGTGATCCCCTCCGCGGTCGCCGCGGCGACCCAGCGGTCACCGGTGAGCAGGACCGGGGTGTCGCCGGCGTCGGCGAACCTCAGGCACAGGGCGATGGCCGGCACCACATGACCGGGATCGCCCCCGGAGACCACGACGACTCGCACGGGTCAGATCTAGCACCTGGCCGCCGGTTCGGCGATCGTGAGGGCATGGATCAGGCGCGCTGGCAGAACTACTGGGACCGCAAGTCGGCGACCTACGACCGGGAGATGGGCGCCCTGGACCGCCGGGTCTTCGGTGAGTCCCGCCGGTGGGCGTGCTCCCAGGCGGTCGGCGAGGTGCTCGAGGTCGCCGTCGGCACCGGCCTCAACCTGCCGCACTACCCGGCCGAGGTGGCGCTCACCGGTCTCGACCTGAGCGAGCAGATGCTCGACCTCGCCCGGTCCCGCGCCGCCGGGCTCGGCCGCGAGGTGACGCTGCTGCAAGGCACCGCGCACTCCCTGCCGTTCGCCGACGCCTCGTTCGACACCGTGGTCTGCACGCTGGGCCTGTGCGCCATCCCCGATCACGAGACCGCGGTGGCCGAGATGGTCCGGGTGCTGCGGCCGGGCGGCCGGGTGGTCCTCCTCGACCACGTCGCCGGCACGGCCCGGCTCACGCGGGGAGTGCAGTGGCTGCTCGAACGGGTCACCGTGCCGATGGCGGGCGAACACTTCCTGCGCCGGCCGCTGCCCCTGGTGGAGGCACGAGGTCTGGTCGTCGAGCAACGTCAGCGCTTCAAGCTCGGTGTGGTGGAACGGCTCGTGGCCCGCAAACCCGTCAGCAGCAGTGCTGACCGCGCCACGCCTCGCGACCTTCCTTGACCGCCACCACGGCGATCACGAGCGCCGCCAGCGGATCCGCCCACCACCAGCCGAACAGGCTGTTGACCACGAGGCCGACCAGCAGCACCGCGGACAGGTACGTGCACAGCAACGTCTGCTTCGAGTCCGCCACCGCGCTCGCCGACCCGAGCTCTCGGCCCGCCCTGCGCTGGGCGTAGGACAGCCACGGCATGACCAGCAGCGACACCGCGGCGAGCACGATGCCGACCGTCGAGTGCTCGGCGCGTTCGCCCTGCACGAGCGACAGCACCGACTCGACCGACACGTACGCGGCCAGCGCGAAGAACGACACCGCGATCACCTTGAGTGCGGCCCGTTCCCGCTTCTCCGGGTCCCGTCCGGCGAACTGCCAGGCCACCGCCGTCGCCGACGCCACCTCGATCACCGAGTCCAGCCCGAACCCGATCAAGGCCGTCGACCCCGCCACCGTGCCCGCCGCGAGCGCTATGACGGCCTCGACGACGTTGTAGGTGATCGTCGCCGCCACGAGCATCCGCACGCGCCGCTGGAGCACGGGCCTGCGCTCGTCCACGACGGGCGCGCAGCAGGCGTCACTCATCGACGCAGTCCGGTCCGGGCTCGACGGCCAGCACGACGTCCACGAGCGCGCTGATCGCCCGCTCGAGGTTCGGGTCGGCGATCTCGTAGCGGACCTGCCGCCCCTGGTAGGTCGCGACGACCAGGCCGCAGCCGCGCAGGCACGACAGGTGGTTGGAGACGTTCGACCTGGTCAGCTCCAGCTTCTCCGCCAGCTGGGCCGGATAGCCGGGTCCGTCGAGCAGGGCGATCAGGATGCGGCACCGCGTCGGGTCGGCCAGGGCGCGGCCGAGCCGGGCGAGTGCCGCCTCCCTCGTCTCACAGGTCAGCATGAATCAAACTGTACAGCCAACGCTGAACAGTGTTCAGGGACGGACGCGGTCCGTCGCGCAGCCGACGAGGAGAATCACCAGGACGGCTGCGAGCGCGTGGTCACCGCTGAGCGCGAACACGCCCGCAAGTGTGAGCCAGAGCACAAGCCTCATAGTGCGAGGTTAGGGACCGTACGACGGCCTCCGCATCTCATTTGGGCAAGGCTTGATAGTCCCTTAAGCAAAAATGGAAACGTGACACCTCAGGAGTTCTGGGACCAGCACGCGGCGACGTTCGACGACGAGCCTGACCACGGACTTCGTGACCCGCGGGTGCGCCGCGCCTGGGCTGATCTCCTTCTTCCACTGGTGCCCGAGAGCAGTGCTGTGGTCGATCTCGGGTGCGGCACCGGAAGCCTGTCGGTCCTGCTCGCCGAGGCCGGCCACGACGTGCACGGCCTCGACTTCTCCGAGGAGATGGTGAAGGCCGCGCGGGCCAAGGCGTCGGCGGCGGGCGTGGACGTCGACTTCGTCCCCGGCGACGCCGCGCACCCGCCGCACCGGCAGGCTTCCTTCGACGTCGTGCTGGCGCGGCACGTGCTGTGGGCCCTGCCCGATCCGGCCGCGGCGCTGGCGAGATGGGTGTCGCTGCTGAAGCCGGACGGTGTGCTGCTGCTCGTCGAGGGCCGGTGGTCGACCGGTGCCGGGATCACCTCGGCTGGAGCCCGCGCGCTGGTCAGCGAGGTGCGCGCGGAGGCCGTGGTCACCCCGCTGACCGACGAGGCCCTGTGGGGCAGGGAGATCGACGACGAGCGCTACCTGCTCGTCAGCCGCCGGTAGGCAGCCCGTCGAGCATCAACCGGAGGGCGAACTCGAACCGCTCGTGCCCCTCGCCCGCACCGAGCTTGTCCACGTGCTCGACCGTGTGCGGGAAACGGCTCACCGGCAGCATCTTCAGCCGTGCGAGCATCTCCGCGCCGTCGGCCTCCCCGCGCAGTGACGACTCGAACGTGTACGCGCTCACGTACAGGAGCACGGCGTCGATCGCCCATGCGGCGGCCTGCGGCGGCACACCACCGGCCAGGAAGAGCCCGAGCAGGCCCTCGCTGATCCGGAGCGTGTCGAGGTTGGCGGGCGGGGCGGCCAGCGCGGCCCGCGCGATCCCCGGGTAGCGCAGGAACTCGTCCCGCAACTGGCCGCAGACGTCGAGCACCTGCTCGCGCCACCGCCCGGCGTCCGGCGCGGGCACCACCACGTTCTTGCTCAGCGTCCCGATCAGCAGGTCGTCCAGGTCGGCCTTGTTGCGCACGTGCGCGTAGAGCGAGGCGGGCCCGGTCCGCAGCGCGGCGGCGACGCGGCGCATGGTCAGCGCGTCGAACCCCTCGGCCTCCACCAGCGCCAGCGCCGTGGTGACGATGCGCGCGGCCGTGATCGGTTCCTTGCGCGCCGGGGGTGACTCCTCCAGCGCGGCGATCTGCGTCGCCCATTCCTCGCGGGACCTGCGGTTCATGAGCCTGATCGTACCAGTTGACTCGAACAGTGTTCGTGAGTAGAACAGTGTTCGTGACTACCTACGACCTCGGGCTGCGTTCGCCGCGCTCGCTGCGGGAGGCGTGGATCGCCCTCGCCGGCCTCTCCGCGGTGTTCCTGTTCGAGATGCTCGACAACTCGATCCTGAACGTCGCGCTGCCCACGATCGGCCGCGACCTGCACGCCTCGACGACCTCGCTGCAGTGGGTGTCGAACTCCTACGCGGTCGTGTTCGGCGGCCTGATGCTGGTGTTCGGCGCCGTCGCGGACCGCTTCGGCCGCCGTCGCGTGATGCTCGCCGGACTCGCCCTGCTCGGCGTCGCGAGCCTCGCGACGCTGCTCGTCACGTCCGTCGGCGGGCTGATCGCCGTGCGCTCGGTGATGGGCGTCGCCGCCGCCATGACCACGCCGGGCTCGATCGCGCTGGCGTTCCGCCTGTTCCAGAGCGACGACCTGCGGGTGCGCGCGATGACGCTCATCTCGACCGTGGGCCTGGTCGGCCTGGCCGTCGGCCCGCCGCTGGGCGGGTTCCTGCTCGCCGTCGCCCCCTGGCAGGCGTTGCTCCTGGTCAACGTGCCGATCGCGGTGCTCGCGCTCGTCGGCATCGGCCGCGGCATCCAGGCCGACACCGACCTGCACCGCGGGCCCGCCGACTACCTCGGCGGCGTGCTCGGCACGGCGGCGATCGTGCTGGCCCTGGTGGTGCCGACGCTGTTCGTCGAAGGCTCCTGGACGGCGTGGGCGGCCGCCGCACTGACCGTTGTCGTGGGTGTCCTCTTCGTGGTTCGCGCGCGCACGGCCAGCCATCCGTTGCTCGACCTGAAGCTCGTCGCGCACCCGCTGGTCGCCAGTGGTCTCGCGTACAAGGCGGCGACCGGGCTGGCGGCGGCCGGCCTCACCTACCTCGTGACGCTCCAGCTGCAGCTCGACTGGGGCTGGTCCCCCGCGCTCGCCGCCGCCGGGATGCTGCCCCAGGTCGCGGTGCTCATCGCCGCGGGCCCGGTGGTCAACCGGTTCGTGCGCTGGGCGGGCCTCGACCGCGCCGTGGCACTGGGCGCTCTCGGCGTCGTCGCCGGACTCGCCGTCTACGCCCTGCTGGGCCGCTTCGGCTACGCGCCGGTCGCCGTCGCGCTGGTGCTCGTCGCGATCGGCATCCGCGTGGTCGGCGCCGTCGCGGGCGTGAACGTCCTCAAAGGCCTGCCGGAGAACCGGACGTCGATCGGCGCCGCGCTCGTCGACACCGCGTCCCAGGTCACGTCGGCGGCCGGCGTGGCCGTCAGCGGCACGGTGCTGGCGGTGCTGTTCGCCGGGGGCATCGCGCAGCCCGGCTGGAGCGCGGAGCAGACCGCGCGGTTCGAGACGGCCGTGACCATCGGCAGCCTCGCGCTGACGGTGATGGCCGCCGCGCTCGTCGGCTGGGCGTACTTTCGAGCGCGGCGCGCGCACTAGGCCGAATTACTCCGGAAAGTTCTTGCAACGCTTTGCCCGGTGTGCCCGCGAGTGCTACGACGTGAGGTGAACCCCTGCAGCAAGGAGACAACGTGGTTTCCTCGGCTTCGCGCACCCTTATAGCGGTGCTGCTGATCGTCGGACTGTCCACACCGGTGCAAAGTCTTGCAGCGCCACCGGGCGCCAAGGACGTCACCGTCACCCTGTTCCAATGGCCGTTCGCCCGCGTGGCGACGGAATGCACGAACGTCCTCGGCCCCAAGGGCTACGGCTACGTCGAGGTGTCGCCCGCGACCGAGCACGTCCAGGGTCCGCAGTGGTGGACCAGCTACCAGCCCGTCAGCTACAGGATCGCCGGGCGCCTCGGAGACGAGAACGCCTTCCGGAACATGGTCTCCACGTGCCACAACGCGGGCGTGAAGGTCATCGCGGACGCGGTGATCAACCACATGAGCGCCGGATCGGGCACGGGCACCGGCGGGACCGGCTACTCGAAGTACAACTACCCCGGCGTGTACAGCGACTGGGACTTCCACTCGTGCCGCTCGCCGATCACCAACTACCAGGACCGCTACAACGTCCAGAACTGCGAGCTGGTCGGCCTGTCCGATCTGGACACCGGCAGCGACTACGTGCGCGGCGCGATCGCCGGGTACCTGAACCGGCTGATCTCGATGGGCGTCGACGGGTTCCGGGTCGACGCGGCCAAGCACATGGCGGCGGGCGACCTCGCCGCGATCAAGGGCAAGCTGAGCAACCCCAACGTGTTCTGGGTGCACGAGGTGATCTACGGCGCGGGCGAGGCGGTGCAGCCCGGCGAGTACACGGGATCGGGTGACGTCGACGAGTTCCGCTACGCCTACGACGTCAAGCGGGTCTTCCAGAACGAGAACCTGGCCTACCTGCGGAACTTCGGCCAGTCGTGGGGCTTCCTGCCCAGCGGTCAGGCAAGGCCGTTCGTCGACAACTGGGACACCGAGCGCAACGGTTCCACGTTGACGTACAAGGACGGATCGACCTACACGCTTGCGAACGTCTTCATGCTGGCGTGGAACTACGGTGCACCGCAGGTGTACTCGGGCTACGAGTTCAGCGACAAGGACGCCGGTCCGCCCGGGAACTCGGTCTGCTACAGCGGCTGGAAGTGCCAGCACGCGTGGACGCAGATCGCGAACATGGTGTCCTTCCGCAACACCGTCGCGGGCACGGACGTGAACAACTGGCAGGACAACGGGTACGACATGATCGCGTTCGGACGCGGCAGCAAGGGCTTCGTCGCGATCAACCGCGAGACGTTCCCGGTGAGCCGCACGTTCCAGACCGCGCTGCCGGCCGGAAGTTACTGCAACGTCCAGGAGAACGGCTGCGTCCGCGTGACCGTCGACTCCTCGGGCCGGTTCACGACGACGCTCGGCGCGGGCACGGCACTCGCCCTGCACGTCAACGCACGCTAGAGATCACCGGCTGTCCACCGCGAGAAGCGGTGGACAGCCGGGAGCTCATCAGGCGGTGTGCAACCTCAGGCCGTAGACGTTGAGGATCTCGTTGATCGGCTGGAACCACGTGCGACCGCCGCTCGTGCAGTTGCCGTAGCCGCCGGACGTGACACCCTGGGCCTGGTCACCGGTGATGAACGAGCCGCCGGAGTCGCCACCCTGGGCGCACACCGAGGTGCCGACCATCTGGTAGACCGCGCCCTGCGCGTAGTTCACGGTCTCGTTGCGGCCCTGGATCACGCCGCAGTGCCACTGCGTCGTCGAACCCGAGCGGCAGACCGAGGTGCCGACCGGCGCCTCCCACGAACCGCGCACCAGCGCGTCCGGCACCCGGCCCCAGCCGAGCACGACCGGCACGGTCCACCAGCCACCGCCGGTGCGGACCCAGGCGTAGTCGTTGCCGGGGAACGAGGAACCCGCGAAGTTGCCCTGGAAGGAGCGGTCCCAGCCGTAGACGGCCGCGCCGTTGCCACCGCAGTGGCCCGCCGTGACGTAGCCGCCGTGCACCGAGAAGCCGATGGAGCAGCGGACGTTGCCCGTGTAGTACGGATCGCCGCCGACCGTGCCGGCCGCGTACGTCTGCGGCTGCTGCACGCCCTCGGTGCGCACGGTGATGGCGCCGAACTGACGTGCCTTGTCCAGGAACGAGGCCACCTCGGCGGTCTGCTTGCCCGGCTCCACGTCCACCACGACGGTGCCGGTGCGCGGGTCGGGGCGCCAGCCCGCGACCGCGGACGGCACGGAGCCGGTCGCGGACAGGGCGTCGAGGCGGTTCTTGTGGGCCGCCATCGAGTTCGCCGAACGGCCGACGACCACGGTCTCGGCACCGGTGGCCTCGACCTTGCGGGCCGCCGCCCTGTCCGTGACAGCGACGACCAGACGGTTCTTCGACTCGTCGAACCAGCTGCCGGCGAGTGCCGCACCGGCTTCGCCTTCGGCGCGCGGCGCGAGGACCGACGCGCTCTGTTCCTTCTCCAGACGCAACCGCGCCTGGGCCTCGGTCAGCCCGAACGCCGAGCTCATCGCGGTGAGCAGGCCGGGTGACATCGCCTTCTCCGACGCCTGGGCCGGAACGGTGAAGGTGGACCCGACCAGCACGAGGGCCAGCGCGGGCACGACTCTGGGCATGGTGAAGCGCATGCTCTTCTCCTTGTCCGTGCAGGGATCGCCACCCGCCCCGTTGCGGGAGCGACGAACATGAGAGCGCTCTCACCGTGGCGCAGGACAGCCCCGGTGGTCAACAGCTGATCCCGGAACTGTCCTGCCCGACAAATGCCCGAATGGGCGAAATCGGGCGCTACTCCATCACGACGACCTGCCGGACGGCCTCTCCGGAGGCCAGCTTGGCGAACCCGTCGTTGATCTCGTGCAGGCCCAGCCGCCCGGAGAGCAGGCCGTCCACCGGCAGCCGTCCCGCGCGGTAGAGGTCGACGAACCTGGGCACGTCCCGGCGCGGCACGCACGAGCCGAGGTAGCTGCCCTTGAGCGTGCGTTCCTCGGCGACCAGGTTCAAAGCGGGCAGCGACACCGTGCGGTCGGGGTGTGGCAGGCCGACGGTGACCGTCGTACCGCCGACGGCCGTCGCGGCGTACGCCTGTTCGAGCACCGCCGCGACGCCGGTCGTGTCGATGACCTTGTCCGCGCCTCCTCCGGTCAGGTCCCGGACGTGGGCGACGACGTCCGGACCGCCCGCGGCCTCGTGCGTCGCGCCGAGCGTGAAGGCGAGCTTGCGCTTGTGCTCCACCACGTCCACCGCGACGACCTGCGTGGCACCCGCCGTGACCGCGGCGAGCACCGCCGCAAGGCCGACCCCGCCCAGGCCGAACACCGCGACCTTCTCTCCGGGCACGACCTGGGCGCTGTAGAACGCCGCGCCCGCCCCGGTCAGCACCGCGCAGCCGAACAGCGCGGCGACGTCGAAGGGCAGGTCCTTCGGCACTCGGGTCGCCGATCGGCCGGAGATCACCGTGTACTCGGCGAACCCGGACACGCCGAGGTGGTGGTGCGGGCGCGTGCCGTCGGGGAGGGTCCACCGGCGCCCGCCGCCGAGCAGCGTGCCGTCTCGATTGGCCGCGGCTCCCGGTTCGCACAACGCCTGACGGCCCGACGCGCACCGGCGGCAGGCACCGCACGCGGGCACGAACGACAGCACGACGTGGTCGCCCGCCTCGAACTCCGCGTTCGGGCCGGCCTCCACGACCTCGCCCGCCGCCTCGTGGCCGAGGACCATGGGCAGCGGCCGGATGCGGGAGCCGTCGATCACGGACAGGTCGGAGTGGCACAGGCCGGTGGCGTGCACGCGCACCAGCAGTTCGCCGGGACCGGGCGGGTCGAGCTCGAGGTCCACGATCTCGAGCGGACCACCGACCCCGGTCAGCACCGCGCCTCGCGTCTTCACGCCACCACCAGACCTTCCATCGCCGTGCGCAGGGTCGCGGGGATCTCCACGGGCTTGCGCGTCTCCCGGTCCACGAAGACGTGCACGAAGTGGCCCTCCGCCACGACGTCCTCGCGTCCCTCGAAGAAGAACCCGACCTCGTAGCGGACGCTCGACCGGCCGAGGTGCCCGACGCGCAGCCCGGCGTCCACCGCCTCCGGGAACGAGATGGAGGCGCGGTAGTTGCAGTGGGACTCCACGCAGAGCCCGATCTGCTGCCCGGCCTGGATGTCCAGCCCGGCGCCGATCAACCACGTGTTGATCACCGTGTCCATGAACGCGTAGTGGACGACGTTGTTCACGTGGCCGTAGACGTCGTTGTCCGCCCATCGGGTCGGAATCCGCTGCCAGTGCCGGTAGTTCTCGCGCAAGGACCCATCTCCTGCTGATCGGTTCGTGGTCAGTCGAGTCTCCTGGTGAGCTCGACCCTCGACCGCACGCCGAGCCGCGCGAAGATGTTGCGCAGGTGGTGCTCGACGGTGCGGTGGCTCAGGAACAACCGCGCGGCGACCTCGCGGTTCGTGGCTCCCTCGGCGACCAGCCTGGCGATCTGCGCCTGCTGCGGCGTGAGGCCGGGGTGGTCCTTCGGTTCGCTGGTGGAGTCGCCGGCCGCGCGCAGTTCGGCGCGGGCCCGGTCGACCCAGTGGTCTGCCTGGTAGGACTGGAAGATGTGCACGGCGTCGCGCAGGTGTTCGCGCGCTGCCTTGGGTTTGCGCCCGCGCCGCAGCCGGTTCCCGTACAGCAGCTCGGTCTTCGCGAGCTCCAGGGCGGTGCCGCTGGCCCGGTGCAGCCGGATCGCCTCCTCGAAGTGCTCGTCCGCCGTCCCGCTCTCCAGCAGGCCGTGGCAGCGGTGCGAGAGCGCGAGCCGGGCCGTGCTGCCCGTGCTCCCCGCCCACCTGGCGAACGGCTCCAGCGCTCTGTCCCCTGTGGACGGTCTGCCGCACGCCACCGCGGCCTCGACGACGTGGGGCGCGGCCATCACCTTGATGCCGGCGTGGCCGGGGTTCAGCCGCAGCCGTTCCAGCGCGTCGGCGGGCCGGTCGCGGGCGAGGTCGACGCACGCGAACGCCCAGGCTCCGAACGTGCCGGGCCGGGTGAGCCCGCGCTGGGTGATCTGCTCGGTGGCAGTGTCGATGCGGTCCAGCGCCGTGTCGGTGTCGCCCCGGAGCGCCGCCAGCAGCGCGAGGATCGTCAGGTGGTCGACGACGGCGTTGTGCTGGCCGATCGCCGTGGCCGCGTGCACGCCCTCCGTTGCGGCGTTGAGGGCGGCCGCGTGCTGGTCGAGCAGCAGCGCCGACAACGCCCGGTACACCAGCGCCCACGGCACCAGCGCGGTGAACCCGCTCTCCCGCGCCGCCGTGACCGCGCTCGTCGCCATCTCGTGCGACCGGGTGGCGTCGCCGAGCACGTAGGCGGCCTGGCTCGCCCAGATGCGGGCCTGCGGTCCGGGGACCTGGTCCGCGAGCTCCACGACGGTGCGCAGCGCGGGCAACGCCTCGTCGTGCCTGCCGTCGAACGTCGCGAGCATCCCGGTGAGGTGGTCGAGCGTGAGCCGCGTGGCGGGCGGTTCGTCCGGGCTCCGGATCTCCCCGGCGAACTCGGCGACCGCCGTGTAGCGGCGGTGGTCCCCCGCGATGCTCGCCGCCTCGCCCGCGAACCCCAGCGCCGCCACCGCCAGCTCCCGCCGCGTGCCGACCAGGCCCTTCGCCGCACGGATGAGCCGATCCGCCGCCACGTCCGGCAGGCTCTCGCCGAGGTCGATGCCGCCGACGACCAGGTCCATCAGGGCCCTGAGCTCCGGCGTACAGGTCATCTTCGTCGCCGTGCGCAGCACAGCCCGTGAGCGGTGCGGCGCCCCGTGCGCCCAGTGGTCGGCCGCGGCCTTGAGCAGGTGGTGCGCCTTCTGCTCGGGGTCGGTCGTGAGGCGGGCCGCGCGGTCGTGGTCGCGGGCGGCCCTCTCGAAATCGCCACACCGGCGGGCGTGCTCGGCGTGGACGGTGAGGGTGTCGGCGAGCGTGGCGTCCTGCGTCGTCACGGCCTGGTGCCACGTGCGGCGGGCGCCGGGCGGCAGGCTCTGCGCCAGTTCGGCGTGGGCCAGGCGCCGCAGGGCCAGCGGGACGTCCACGCGAAGAGCGGACCGGACCAGCCGGCGCGAGTCGAACAACGGCCCCGCCTCGATCACCGCCTGCAGGTCGAGCGTCTCGGCGTCGATCTCCTCGTCGACCGCCGCGAGCGCGACGACGTGCTGCGCCTCGGGTGACAGGGCCTCGAACCGGGCCCGCCACCGCTGCCGCAGCGAACTGTTCGCGGGCAGCACCTCCGGCGCGGGCGCGATACCTCCGAGCTGCGCGGACGTGAGCGCGGTGGCCAGCTCGACCAGCGCCAGCGGGTTCCCGCAGGCCAGGTCCGCGAGGTCGGCGGCGAGGGTGGACGGCAGGCCGGGCACCAGGTCGTGCAGCACCCGCACGCTCGTCGCCGCGTCGAGCGGGTCCAGCGTGACGCAGGGCAACCCCCGTGGTTCGCCCTCGGTCGCGATCAGCAGCACAGCCCTCGTCCCGGCGACATCGTGCGCGAGCTTCATCAGGTCGTCGTCAACCTCGGGCACATCCACGCGCAGCAACGCGTCGTAGGTGTCCTTCACGGCGTTGAGCAGCGCGGTCTTGCCCGAACCGGCTTCGCCGCGCAGCACCAACACCCCGCCGCACCCAACGCGCGCACGGTCCACCAACGCGTCCACGGCGACGCGTTGCCGCTCTCGGCCACGCAGCATCGGACCAGTCTTACGGCGGTAACCGCTCCACCGGAAGGGGTAGGCGCCAAATTCACCTACCACCGTTAGTTTTGCCATCGAAGCTGTTCGCCGAGACCGGTGGTTGCACCGATGCGGACCCTCACGCCGGGGTTGCAGGGTCGAGAACGTTCCCCCGTTCCCCTGTCGAATGAGGTGTACAACGCCGTGCAACTCCGCACCCTGCTCCCCGTCGTGATGTCCCTGGTGCTGCTGGGCGGCACCGTCGCCCAGGCCGCCGCCAACCCCTACGAACGAGGACCCGCCCCCACCAACTCGAGCATCGAGGCCCTGCGCGGCTCGTTCGCCGTGTCGGAGACCTCGGTGTCGTCGCTCGTGGGCGGCTTCGGCGGCGGCACGATCTACTACCCGACCAGCACCTCCGCCGGCACGTTCGGCGCGGTGGTCATCTCCCCCGGCTACACCGGCACCCAGTCGAGCATCTCGTGGCTCGGCCCGCGCCTCGCGTCCCAGGGCTTCGTGATCTTCACGATCGACACGAACACGATCTACGACCAGCCCGACAGCCGAGCGTCCCAGCTGCTCGCGGCCCTCGACTACCTCACCGGCCAGAGCAGCGTGCGCTCGCGCATCGACTCCTCGCGCCTCGGCGTCATGGGCCACTCGATGGGCGGCGGCGGCACCCTCCGCGCCGCCAGCCAGCGCCCGGCCCTGCAGGCGGCGATCCCGCTCACCGGCTGGCACACCACGAAGAACTGGTCGTCCGTCCGCGTCCCGACCCTGGTCGTGGGCGCCGAGAGCGACTCCGTCGCCCCGGTCTCGTCGCACTCCGAACCGTTCTACACGTCACTGCCGTCCACTTTGGACAAGGCGTACCTCGAGCTCAACAACGCCTCGCACTTCGCGCCGAACTCGAACAACACGACGATCGCGAAGTACAGCATCTCGTGGCTCAAGCGGTTCATCGACAACGACACCCGCTACGAGCAGTTCCTGTGCCCGGCACCGGGACGCAGCACGCTGATCGAGGAGTACCGGGACACGTGCCCGCACTCCTGATCGTCTGAGCACGGGTCGCGGCGCCAACCCGAGCGCGGGGCGCCGCGACCCGACCAGGTTCAGCCCAGCACGCTCATCCTCACGTCGCCGGAAAGCCGATAAGGCCGCGTCTGGACCAACGCCCCCAGCAACCGCCGCAACCGCGACACCTCCGCCCGCACCGTCACCACGTGCTCGGCGTCCCCGTACAACGCCAGGCTCAGCGCCTCGGCCGACATCCCGGCCCGGCCTGCCCGGTGCAGCAGCACGAGGATCTCCGCGTGGCGCCGCGTGACAGTGCGGCGCCAGTCCGCGTCCCCGCCGGAAAGCCGCACCTGCGGCGTCCGCGTCAGATCCAGTTCGAGCGCCACCGTCCGATCCACCGAGGACGGCCGGATCAGCCACCCACCGGCCAGACGTTCCGGCGTGCAGGCCCCCAGCCCGGGAACCGCGACAGGCTGCCCGGCGACGGGAGCGGCGATCCGCGACCCCACCGCCACCCCGTGCGAGGCCGCCACCCAGCCGTCGTCGTCCACGACGAGCGACGGCCCGGTCAGCACAGCGGCGGAACGCAGCCGTTCGAGACGTTCCTGGTGGTAGCGCCACAACCGCGACTCGGCCAGCATCCGCCCCGTCTCGACCAACGCGCCGATCGCCGGGTGCAACGTCAGAGCCGGCCCGCTCACGTCGATCACCCCGAGCAACGAGCCGGTGCGCGGGTCGTGGACGGGTGTGGCCGTGCAGTACCAGGGGTGCTGGCCCTGCTCGAAGTGCTCACCCGCCAGCAGCTCCACGGGTGCTGCCTCGGCCAGGGCGGTGCCGATGGCGTTGGTGCCGACGCGGCGCTCGGTCCAGTCCGCGCCCTCGAAGAAGCCCAGCGAGTCGGCCCGGCGACGGACGGCCGGGGTGCCGGAGCGCCACAGGATGACGCCCTCGTCGTCGGTCACCACCAGGAGCAGCTGCGAGGCGTCGGCCAGCGCCCCGACCACGGCGCGCAGGTCCGGGACCACCGAGCGCAACGGTGAGGTCTCCTGGCGGCGGCCCGTCTCGGCGGGGTTCAGCCAGTCGCGGGTGTTGACGTCATCGGCCCGCAGACCCAAACGCAGAACCCGGTTCCAGGAGCGGGAGACCAGGGCTCGCGGGCGCAGCGCGGAGCGACTGCCCGCGATGACCGCGTCGTGCATGCGCACCAGTTCGCGGGCGTACGTGGGCAGGTGCTGTCCGGGCGGCACTGCCCTGGGCACGCTCACCGGTCGAGCATGGACCAGGCGTGCAATCCGGTGCAACGGTTTCCCCGAAGCGCGGTGAGGAGGTCAATCGACACCACGACGAGTGAGGAGCGGCGATGACGCAGACCATGGATCGCACGGCACAGGCGCGGGTGGACGCCTGGCTCGCCGAGTTCGAGGCCGCGCTCGGGGCACGGGACGTCGACGCCGCCGCCGGGCTGTTCGCCACCGACAGCTACTGGCGCGATCTCGTCTCGTTCACCTGGAACATCAAGACCGTCGAAGGCCGCGAGGCCATCGCCGACCTGCTCAGCGCGTGTCTCGACGGCACCGGCCCGGAGAACTTCCGCACCACCGAGACGCCGGTGGAGGCGGACGGGATCGTGGAGGCGTGGCTCGAGTTCGAGACCACCTCCGGCCGATGCAGAGGACACCTGCGGCTCAACGACGAGGGCGCCTACACCCTCCTGACGAGCCTGCACGAGCTGAAGGGGTTCGAGGAGGGCAAGAAGGACACGCGGCCCAGGGGTGTGCGGCACGGAGTGCAGAAGGATCGGCTGTCCTGGGCCCAGGAACGCGAGCGCGAGCAGAAGGAGCTCGGGTACGAGCAGCAGCCGTACGTCGTGGTCATCGGCGGCGGGCAGGGCGGCATCGCGCTCGGCGCACGACTGCGGCAGCTCGGTGTGCCCGCGCTGGTGCTGGAGCGCAACGACCGGCCCGGCGACTCGTGGCGCAAGCGGTACAAGAGCCTCTGCCTGCACGACCCGGTCTGGTACGACCACCTGCCCTACCTGCCGTTCCCGGACAACTGGCCGGTGTTCGCGCCCAAGGACAAGATCGCGGACTGGCTGGAGATGTACACCCGCGTGATGGAGGTGCCCTACTGGACCCGTTCGGAGGTCAAGGAAGCGACCTACGACGGGACACAGTGGACGGTCAAGGTCGACCGGGACGGCGAGGAAGTCACCCTCACACCGAAACAGCTCGTGTTCGCGACCGGCATGTCCGGCAAGGCGAACGTGCCGAAGTTCCCCGGCGCCGACGAGTTCGAGGGCGACCAGCACCACTCCTCACAGCACCCCGGACCGGAGGCGTACGCGGGCAGGAAGGCCGTCGTCATCGGCTCGAACAACTCCGCCCACGACATCTGCGCGGCGTTGTGGGAGCACGACGCCGACGTCACGATGGTCCAGCGCTCGTCGACGCACATCGTGCGCTCCGACTCGTTGATGGACATCGCCTTGGGCGACCTCTACTCGGAACGGGCCGTCGCCGCCGGCGTCACGACCGACCGCGCGGACACAATCTTCGCCTCCCTGCCCTACCGGATCCTGCCGCAGTTCCAGATCCCGGTGTACCAGCGGATCAGGGAACGCGACGCGGACTTCTACGCACGGCTGGAGAAGGCGGGCTTCGACCTCGACTGGGGCGACGACGACTCCGGCCTGTTCCTCAAGTACTTGCGCCGCGGTTCCGGTTACTACATCGACGTGGGCGCCTCCGAGCTGGTGGCGGACGGCAGGATCAAGCTGGTCCGCGGCCAGGTCGACCACCTGACGACGAACGCCGTCGTGCTGTCCGACGGCACCGAACTGGAGGCCGACGTCGTCGTCTACGCCACCGGCTACGGCTCGATGAACGGCTGGGTCGCCGATCTCGCGGGCCGGGAGATGGCCGACCGCGTCGGCAAGTGCTGGGGCCTCGGCTCCGGCACGACCAAGGATCCCGGCCCGTGGGAGGGCGAGCAGCGCAACATGTGGAAGCCGACCCGGCAGCCCGGGCTGTGGTTCCACGGCGGCAACCTGCACCAGTCGCGCTACTACTCGCTCTTCCTGGCGCTGCAGCTCAAAGCGCGGTTCGAGGGCGTGCCGACACCGGTCTACGGCATGCAGGAGGTGCACCACCTCAGCTGACGGCGGCGAGGTGCCCGTCGGGCCGCACGAGCCCGGCGGGCGTCTCCACGGGACGGCCGGAGCGCAGCCGCGCGAAGAGCGTGCCGTCGTCGGGGACCCGCCGGCCCGTGCCGTGGTCGACGTCGAGGCCGGAGAGCCGTTCGGCGAGCACCTTCGACATGTCCGGAGCGGACGCGATCAGTTCGCTCACCACCGCGCGCAACGCCTGCCCCTCGGCCGAGTAGCCCGTCATCAACGCCGTCTGGGCGCGCGTGTGCCGCAGCAGATCGGCGCCCACCGGGTGGCGTTCCGAGTGATAGGTGTCGAGCAAGGCGTCGTCGGCGCGTCCGGTGGCGACGGCGGCGAGCTTCCAGCCGAGGTTGTGCGCGTCCTGGATGCCCACGTTCATGCCGACTCCCCCGGTCGGGAAGTGCATGTGCGCGGCGTCGCCCGCGAGGAACACGGTGCCGGACCGGTACGTCACGGCCTGGCGGGTGGCGTTCCCGAAACGCGACAACCACTTCGGGTCGCGCAGGCCGAAGTCGGTGCCCGCGATCGCACGCACCGCTGCGCGCAGCTCGCCGACGGTCAGCTCACCGGGCCACTCGGCCTGGTTCGTGGCGGGATCACCGCCGACGATCCGGTGCACACCACCGGGCAACGGCACGACCATCAACCCGCCGGACGGTCCGGCGACGCTCGCGAACCCCCGCGCGGGCGGCTCGTCGAGGATCACATCACCGAGCCAGCCCCACGTCGTCACGTCGGTGCCGGCGAAGTCGATGCCGGCCGCCTGCCGCACGGTGCTGCGCACACCGTCGCAGCCCACCACGTACCGCGCGGCCACCACCTCGCCGCTAGCCAGCGTGACGCCTTCGGGCACCAGACCGGTCACCTGCCGGCCCCGCCTCACCACAGCGCCCGTCTCCCGCGCCCGCTCCTCCAGCAGCTCTTCGGTGCGGGCCTGGGGCAACGCCAGCGTGAACGGGTACGGCGTGTCCAGCACCGAGAAGTCCATCCGGTCGGGCAGGCCGCCGAAGTGCCCGTTCGGGATCCGCAGGCCCTCGGCGAGGAACGGCTCCACGACGCCCCGGCAGTCGAGGATCTCGATCGTGCGCGGGTGGATCGTGAGCGCCTTCGAGTTCGGGTCCCGCTCCCGCCGCGTCTCCAGCACCACGACCGAGGCCCCGCCCAGCCGCAACTCCCCCGCCAGCCACAGTCCGACAGGTCCCGCACCCACGATGACGACGTCGTACATCACCACTCCTCTTGGTCACTGACCAATACTCGACACCCGGAGTAGACTAGGTCAGTGACCAAGAGTCAAGCGGACGTGGTGCGGACCGCGTTGGAGATCCTCGACGAGCACGGCGCCGCGGCCGTGTCGATGCGGGCCATCGCGCAGAAGCTCGGCGTGCGGATGAACACCGTCCTGTGGCACGTCAAGACCAAGGCGCGGCTGGAGGAGCTGATGGCCGACGCGATCGTCGCCGGCGTCTCCCTCGACGGCCTGCCGTCCGGCTGGCGCGACCGGGCCGCCGAGATAGCCCGCCGCTACCGCGGGGCCCTGCTGGCCCATCGCGACGGCGCCGCGGTCGTCGCGGGCACGTACGCCGCCGAACCGGCCACTTTGGACACTGCCGAAGCACTCGTCGGCGCGTTGCTCGCGGGCGGTCTCCCACCGCGCGACGCCGCGTGGACGTGCTGGAGCGTCATCTACTTCGTCCTCGGCCTCGCCCAGGAGGAGCAGGCGCTGCCGAACGGTCCGGAAGGCCTCGACGTGGGCGAACGGCCGTCACTGCGGCGCGTTCTCCCCTTCCTGGCCGAGGAGTCGTTCGACGAGCGGTTCGAGTTCGGGGTCGCCAAGCTGCTCGCGCGGTGACGCCAGCCGCCGGTGAACTCCGACGGTCATGCCTCGGTCACGTCGTCGAGCGCTCTCTCGACCACCTCCGACAGCGAGCGCATGAACGTGGCGCTCACGTGGTTGTCGTCGAAGTTGACCAGCAGGTCGCCCATGACAGGCGGGCACTGGTCCTCGGTGCAGAGGTGGTCGCTGAAGTCGAGGAACGACACGTTGCCCGGCACGTCGAGGTGGGCGTAGGGCGGGACGGGGGCGAGCAGCTCCGCACGGGGCGCTCCACACCGGGGCGCGGGACCGTGCACCTGCACACAGTCGAGCACCGAGAAGCCGTAGCGGGGGTTGTCGCGCACCGCGACCACGGGGATCTGCTCGGCGTCGAGCTGACGCCAGCGCTCGACGAACCCCGGCGGCGTCACCTCGGTGAGCCCCACCTGCACGTCGCGGGTGGCGAGGGTGAAGACGAAGTCCGGGCGCAGGTCGATTATCTCGGCCGCCGCGTTGTCGTTCCACCGCACGCAGGACTGGTCTCCGGGGACCTTCTCCGACCGCGTGGAGAACGGGCACGCGCCCTTGAGCATGCCGATCAGCTGCCAGCCGCGGCGTTCCGCGATCGGGGCGAGCGCGGCGAGGTACTGCTGGACGTGCGAGTCGCCGACGAGCACGACCCGTTTGGTCGGCGGCCCCTCGGTCGGGCCGTAGCAGACGTCGAGCTCCTGGCTGTGCACGGACTTCCGGCACTCCTGACCGTCGAACGGCGCGAAGTCCGTTGCGGCTGCGGGGAGTTGAGCGGCCACCACCTCGCGCGGGCCGGTGGGGCGCAGGAACGCGGTCGCCACCAGGAGCGGGACGAGCAGGGCCGCGACCAGCGTGCGCGCCCTCCAGCGCGAGCGGCGGACGGGTTCCTCGACCAGGAGGTGCGTGGCGGCGGCGAGCACGAGCGACGCACCGATGATCACGATCCCGCCGAGCAGGCCGACCTCGTCGCGGCCGTGCAGCACGAGCCAGCCCACGAGCACCGGCCAGTGCCACAGGTAGAGCGCGTAGCTGAGATCTCCCAGGTAGCGCAACGGTTCGCCGGCGAGCAGGCGGTCCGCGCCGAAACGGCTGCCGCTCGTCCCTGCGAGGATCACCGCGGCGGCGCACGTGGTCGGCCACAACGCCAGGTAGCCCGGGAACCCCGCGCCCACGTCCAGGACCATCCCGCAGACCAGGAGCCCCAGCAGGCCCGCCCAGCCGAGCACCGTCCTGAGAGGACCGGAGAGGTCGACGCGCGAGACGCCCAGCGCCAGCAGGCCACCGAACGCGAACTCCCAGATCCTCGTCGCCGTGTGGAAGTAGGCCAGCGGCTGGTCCACGGCGGTGAGCCACACCGAATAGCCGAGGGAAGTCGCGAAAACCGTGAGCAGCACGCGGAAGAGCGAGCGGCGCGACAGCGTGACGACCAGGATCAGCAGGGGCCACAGGAGGTAGAACTGGCCCTGGATCGACAGCGACCAGAAGTGCTGCACGACACTGGCCTGGGCGTGCTGGGCGTAGTAGTCCGTCGAGTCCGACGCCAGCTGCCAGTTCTCCAGGAACAACGCCGACGCGATCACCTCGCGCACGGTCTGCGGCCACCGGTTCTCCGGTAACAGCACCGCCCCCGCGACCAGCGTCGCGCCGAGCACGACGAACGCGGCGGGCAGCAGCCGCTTGGCCATCCTGCTCCACAACGCCCGCAGGTCGAGGCGGCCACGCGCGGTCGCGCGCACGAGCTGGCCCGTCACCAGGAACCCGGAGATCAGGAAGAAGACGTCGACGCCACCGGAGACGCGGCCCAGCCACACGTGGTAGACGACCACGAGCAGAGCGGCGACCGCACGCAGGCCCTGCAGTTCCGCACGGTATGTCCGATCCGGGGATGGCGCGCGCACGGCCGCCGCACTGTGATCACTGCCCAACACCCTGCGAGGCTGACGTCCGGCCGCGCTCCAGTAAATCCGTGGCAACACCCAATCACACCGGGGACCGCCCCTGCGGGCGGCGGGAAGTTGAGTGGGCGAACGGATCGCGCCACACCATCTGACCAGGGCATCGTGGAGGACACAACCCCTCCGACCGCCTGGGAGGCGCCATGGTCCACACCGACCGACCCGCCCGCACTCGACGGCCGCTGAACTGGGTTCTGCTCGGGGTCGCGCTGGCCCTGCTGATCGCCGGGATCACCGCTCCGCACGCACTCCTGATCGCCGCCGGACTCATCCTCGCGGGCCTGATCGGGCTCGGGAACAAGCCCTGACTACATGTCCGACAGATCCGAAATGGGTGTTGCACCCGATGGTTCCGGACGGCCGTCCCGCACAGACTTCCACCATCACCTGGCTGGAGACGGGAGGCGACCATGTCCACAGCGGGACAACTGGCCGGACGCACCGAACGGGCTGATGCCATGCAGGCACGCGACATCGCCATCCACGTACCGACCGTGACGGTCGACGACCCGATCACCAAGGCGGTGAAGGTGATGGCGGTCAACAGGTTGCCGGGGCTGATCGTCGTGGACGACCGCTCCCGGCCGTGGACGGTGTTGCCCGGCACGCAGGTGCTGCGTCTCGCGGTGCCTCAGTCCTTTCAGGAGGATCCGGCGCTCTGCCGAGTCGTGGACGAGGTGTCCGCGGACCTGTTCTGGGTGGAACTGAGCGACCGCACCGTAGGCGACGTGGCGCCGAACCAGCGTGCCAAACCCGCGACCGTCCGCGCCGACGCGACCCTGCTGGAGGTCGCGGCGCTGATGGCACGCCAGCACAGCCCGCTCGTCGCCGTCGTCGACGAAGTCGGCGCACTCGTCGGGGCGATCACCCTCGACCGGCTCATCACCTCTCTCGCGGTCTACGCCGCCGAGGACTGAACCCGAAGACCATCTGTCCCCCCGTCACCGCCGGCGTGCTGAACTCGCGCCGGCGGTGACAGCCATCGGGTTGGGAGATCCGTGAGCGCCGCACTCGCCCTGACGATCTTCCTGATCGCGTTCTTCTTCATCGCCACCGAGAAGGCGAACAAGGTCAAGGTCGTCCTCGTCGCCGCCGGCCTGATGGCCGTGCTCGGCCTGGTCCCGGGCTCGGAGGTGTTCTTCTCCGAACACGCGGGCATCGACTGGAACGTCATCTTCCTGCTGTTCGGCATGATGATCATCGTCGGGATCGTCAAGCAGACCGGCGTGTTCGACTACCTCGCCATCTGGGCCGCCAAGAAGGCGCGCGGACGCCCGTACCGGTTGATGGTCATGTTGATGATCATCACCGCGATCGCGTCGCCGTTCCTGGACAACGTCACCACGATCATGCTCGTCGCGCCGGTGACGATCGTGGTGTGCAACCGGCTGCGGATCTCCGCCCAGCCGTACCTGATCGCCGAGGTGCTGGCGTCCAACATCGGTGGCGCGGCGACGTTGATCGGTGATCCGCCGAACATCATCATCGGCAGCCGGGCCGGGCTGACCTTCATGGACTTCCTGGTGCACATGGCGCCGATCGTCGTGGTCGTGTTCGTGGTGTTCGTACTGCTCACCAAAGTCCTGTTCCGCAAGTCGTTCCAGTACAACGCCGAGCACGTCGAGGCCGTGATGTCGCTGCAGGAACGGCGGGCGATCACCGACCCGGCGATGCTGAAGCGCTGCCTGATCGTGTTCACCGGCGTCGTGATCGGCTTCGGCCTGCACGCGGTGGTGCACGTCGATCCCGCGATCGTGGCCCTGGTGGGCGCGGGCGTGATGCTGCTCGTGACGCGGGCCGACGTGAACGACGTGCTGGCCGAGGTCGAGTGGCCGACGCTGACGTTCTTCATGGGCCTGTTCGTGATGGTGGCGGGACTCGTCCACACGGGAGTGATCGAGACCGTCGGCACGTGGGCGGTCACCGCGTTCGGCGACAACTACTTCGCCGCCGCCACCGCCCTGCTGTTCGGGTCGAGCGTGCTCGGCGCGTTCTTCGACAACATCCCGTACGTCGCCACGATGACCCCGGTCGTCGAGGGCATGGTGGCGGAGATCCCCGACGCCGCGACGGGCCAGTCGCTGTGGTGGGCGTTCGCGCTCGGCGCCGACTTCGGCGGGAACGGCACGGCCGTCGCCGCCAGCGCCAACGTCGTCGCGCTCGGCATCGCCGCCCGCGCCGGGCACCGGATCAGCTTCTGGCAGTTCACCCGCTACGGCATCGTCGTGACGCTGGTCAGCACCGCGATGGCGTGGGGTTACGTCTGGCTGCGGTACTTCTGACCCCGCAGCACCGGCGACACCCACGCGATCAGCACACCTACGAGCAGCACCGCGAGCCCGCCGGCGATGCCGGCGCGCGGACCACCCGACGTGACCGCGATCGCGCCTCCGAGCACGGCACCGAGCGGGTGACCGAGGCCCCAGGCGACCATCCTCGCGGTCGTGTTGACGCGCGACTGCAGGTCCTCCGGGCACACCTGCTGGCGATAGGTGATCCCGTTGATCACGACGACGGCACCGGCGACGCCCCAGCAGATCGCCAGCGCGCACGTGAGCAGCCAGTGCCCGCTCAGGAGCACGAACACCCCGGTGAGCAGCGAGAGCGGCAGCGCCCCGAGCGCCACGCGCGCGTTGCCCCACCGGGCGGTGAGCCGCGGCAGCAACCGGGAGGCGACGATCGCGCCCAGGCCCCAGCAGCTGAACAGGGCGGCGAGCCGCGCGTCGTTCCTCGGCGCGACGCCGAGCACCTGGTCGGCGAACGGCACGAGCAACGCCGTCCACGCGCCCCCTGTCACCGAGTGCGTGGTGCCGACGATCGTGAGGATCCGGATGGTCGGCTCGTTCCACACGAACCGCAGCCCTTCCTTGACGTCCGCGACGAGCTGACCGGCGCCTTGCACCGGACGTGGAGTCGCCAAACTGCTGGTGATGGAGCGCAACAACAACGCCGACCCCACAGCCGTCAGCGCGTTCACGGCGAGCAGGGACGCCGGCGCGACGACCGCCACGACGAGCCCCGTCAGACCCGGCACCACCAGCTCCACCACGGTGGTGCGCCCGAAGAGGGTCGAGTAGGCGGTGGTGATCTTCTCCTTGCCCACCAACGCGGGCAGTGCGCCGAAGTTCGCCGCGTCGAAGAACACGAACGCCGTCTGCGTCACGAACGCGACCACCACGACGTGCGGCGCCGTGAGTCCGCCGGCCAGCCACGCGAGAGGCACGCTGAGCAGGACGGCGGCGACCGCGAAGTCCATCACCACCATCATCAGCTTGCGGTCGAGCCGGTCCGCGAGCGCCCCGGCCAGCAGCCCGAACACCAGGTACGGCAACGCTTCCGCCGCCGTGACGGCCGACGTCCAGCCTGCCGAGCCGGTGAGCTGGTAGACGAGGACGGGCAGCGCCACCGCGGACACGACGGCGCCGACGACGGACAGCACGCGTGCGTTCAGGTAGCGGCTGAAGTCGCGCTCGGAAGTGCTGATGCTCGCTGTGTCCCCCATCGCGTCAGCGTAGGAAACTTCGTGACCCTATGGAAGGCGAGCGGCGCCGTACCGGGCCGCGATGGCGGTCGCGCGGTCCCGCAGCGAGTCCCGCAGCCATTGCGGCTCAAGGGCTTCCGCACCCGTGGAGAGCTGCCACACCGCCCACTCGGCGTGTCGCGAGTCCTGGAAGGTGACCTCCATCCGCAGCCAGTCGTCGTCGGGTTCCTCCGCGAGCACGGCCAGCGCGGTGCCGACGAGTACCTCTCGTTTGGCGGGATGCACCCTGAGCACCGCCGTGACCTGGTCACCGCCCGTCCGGAACCGCGTGCTGCGCTCCTGCCAGGCCCGGTCGAGGTCGACCCGCTCCGGCCGCTGCGCCGGTTCGTCCAGCTCCTCGGCGGCGAGGATGCGCGACAGCCGGTAGGTCCGGTCCTCCCCCGACCTCTGGGCCAGCAGATATCCCTGCTCCCGCACGGTGACCAGGCCGATCGGGTCGACCGTGCGCCACTCCGGCGCGTTCCCCCGGGCCTCGTAGTGGATCCGCAAGCGGTGCCCCGCGAACACCGCGCGCCGCACCTCGGCGACCACCGCGTCCGGCAGCTCCTCCTCGACCGTCCGCCGCGCGAGCAGGTCGATCTCGGGGTCGATGAGCAGCCGTTCCGCCGCGCCCGCCGCCGTCCTGCGGTAGCTCTCGGGCAGCGCGTCGACCACCTTGAGCATCGCCGAGGCGAGCGACGAGCCGAGCCCGAACACCTGCGCGCCCCGCCGCGAGCCGGCGACCAGCAGGGCGAGCGCCTCGTCGTGGTTCAGGCCGGTGAGCTCGGTCTGGAAACCGGGCAGCAGCGCGAACCCGCCGAGCCGTCCGCGTTCGGCGTAGACCGGGACGCCGGCCGCGGAGAGTGCCTCGATGTCGCGCAGGACCGTCCGGGTGGAGACCTCGAGCTCACGGGCGAGGGTGGCCGCCGACAACCGGCCGTGCCGTCGCAGCAGCAGGACCAGCGAGACCAACCGGTCGGCGCGCATGCGGACACCGTACGGGAATACGTGACACAGGATGTCGTGTATCGCTTGCGAGGCTGACGGCACTGTCGAAGAAGATCGAATGGAGCTGTCGTGGCTGTGGAACGAACCCCGGTCAACCCGTGGACGTGGTCGGCGGAGCTGGGCTACCACCAGGGTGAGGTCGTCACCGGGCAGTCCCGGACGCTGTACTGCGCCGGGCAGACGTCGATGAACGGTGACGGCAAGCCGGAGCACGCCGGGGACATGGGGGCGCAGCTCGCGCTGAGCCTCGACAACCTGGAGGCGGTGCTGGCCGAGGCGGGGATGACGCTCGCCGACCTGGTGCGGCTCACCGTCTGCACGACCGACGTCGACCTGCTGTTCCAGCACTACGGCTTGCTGGCGGCGCGACTCGGGGCGGCGCGGGTGGCTCCGCCGACCACGATGCTCGGGGTGACGCGGCTGGCTCTGCCGGAGCTGATGGTCGAGCTGGAGGGGACCGCGGTGGCGTGACGCGAGGCGCCGGCCTGGCTCCGGTCAGGCCGGCGCCCACCAGGGCCGGCCGGCCCCGATCAGCCGAGGCCGATCCACCCGAAGAGTGTGTTGCCACCGCCGGCCCGAACTCACCACCGCCGCCGTTGTGCCCTGGCTACGACGAGCTGCGGGACGAGCGCTAGGAGTCCAGGCCGAGCACGAGCTGCGGGGTCGGGATCGTGTGGTCGTCGCGGATCGGTCGCACCGCGGTCCCCACCGCGAAGAACTCCGTGACGTGGCTGGACCAGCTGTGGTTGTGCTGCAACAACTGCACTCCGACGATACCTTCCGCCTCCAGCGCCGCCGCCTCCGCCTGCATCCGTTCCATGGCGAGTTCTCTCGCGGTGTAGAGGCCTTGGGTGAACGCGGGCAGTTCGGCGTTGCGGCCCAGGTTCTTCATGACGGCGCCGACGCTCTGATGCGCGACGTGGTAGACGCACGTGCCCATCACCATGCCGGACGGCGCGTACCCGGCCTGCAACAACGTCCAGAAGTCCTGTCCGGACAGGTCCGAGGTGAACGGCTTTCCCACGTGGTTGCGCCAGTTCCCGCCGTCCTCCGCCTTCACCGCGGTACCGATCGCGCTGAACTCGGCGACGTGCGTCCCCCACTCCTTGAGCTCCACCTTGAGCCGCACGCCGACGATGCCGTCCGCACCGAGCACCGCCGCCTCGGCCTGCATTCGGCTCATCGCGAGCTCCCGCGCGCGGTACATCGCCTGCGAGAGCACGTCGAGCTCCTGGTTGGCGTTCCAGCGCCGGAACTGCGTGCCCACGTGGTAGATCGACACACCGAGCACCAGCCCCAGAGGCCGGAAACCCGCTTGCCGCACCAGCAGGAACTCGTTGACGGACAGGTCGGACGTGAAGATCCCCTTACCCGTCGGATGGAGCTGGCGGAGTCTCTGCATCGCCTCGGTGGACAGCTCGACGCTCATCCGGTTCCCCCTTCGTTCAACGGCATGACGGTCAACGGGGCGACGGCCGGAGCGCCGAACCGCGCGATCACGGTCGCGGTGAACACCGCCTCCGCGTAGAGATCACGTCCGTGCAGCTCCCTCTCGCCCTGCGCCGGGGGTGACCACGGCCACTCCACTCTCCACGTCTTGTCCTTGGGCACCAGCCTGTTCAGCCAGCAGTGCGGTTCACGCACGCGCACGGTCGTCTGTCCCAGCAGCACGCCTTCGCCGTGCATTCGCAGACAGTCGACGCGCAGATGTGCTCGCGCACGTTGTTGGACATCACGTATGAGCGCGCTGTGCAGCGGTAGCTGCCGGTTGGCCAGCGAGGTCCCGATCGTGAGTGGCAGTTCGAGGTGGTGCACGACGACCGCGGCGATCCCGACCGCGAGACCACAGGGGACCCATCCGCTGTGCAGCAACTTGGCGAAGTCGCGGCCGTCGAGGTCCGTCAGAAACGGCACTCGCGGCCGCACGTCGCCGTCCGCCCGCACGGCGACACCGGTCACGCTCACCTCTGTGGCACGCCCGAACAGTTCTTTCTCCATCATCCGGACCCCGATGACGCCGTCCGCGTCCGGCGCCATGTGCCTCAGCCGGATGAGCGCGTCGTCCACCGCGGACGTCAGCGCCTCCTCCTGCGGCTCCGCGGGACTCACGGTCACCCCGCAGTCCAGTCGTCCGACGGCCGCGCGGCGCACGTGGTTGCCGAACACCGGGCCGAGCGGGGTGAAGCCGGCGGACCGCAACGCCTGGTGGTCCGCCGCGCTCAGCTTCACGGCTGGTCCGGCAACGTCATGCGGCGCAACAGTTCCGCGGCCTCGGCGTGGTGCGCCGCATACGACGCCAACGCGCCTGCGAGCGCACAGGACCACGCGTGGATGCCAGGCTCCGCGGTGCTGAGCACGATGCCGCGCGACTCGTGGACGATCAGCGCTCCCACCTCGGCACCGACCGACTTCCTGCGCAACGTGAACCGGCGGTCACCCACCCGCACGGTCACGACGAGCACCGGGCCGTCGCCCCTGCGCAGCACTCCGGTCTTCCGCCGCACCTCGACCATGTCCGGCGGCAGCGCCTCGGCCAGCGTGTTCACCAGGAACCCCGCGTACAGCGCCAGGTCGGCGCTGTGCGTCCGCAGACTCGCGGCGAGCGTTTCCACATCCCAGTCCGGCAACCTGCCCCCAAGCGCGGATCGATGACTGCAGATCCTATCCGTCACCACACCGCCGAAGAACTCACCCAGTTGCCGGAAGCTCGATGCCGGACGCCGTCCCGATCAGCCGAGACCGATCTGCGCGAAGAACGCCTGGTTGTCCCAGAAGAGGAACTCCTCGTCCATGGTGCCGCGCCGGTTCCACAACCCGACCGTGGCCATGTTGATGGCGTACTTCAGCCCGGTAGGCGCGATGAACCCGCCCTTCCCGTCCGGCATCGGCCGCGTGAAGGTGCCCTTCATGACGCCCGCGACCGCGCTCAGCCCGCCGTTCGCGACCCGCAGGTAGTGCGACTCGATGCGGGTGTCGGGAGCCCAGACGAACAACGCCTTGAGGTCCTCGACGTGCCTGTCGATGCCGTCGGTGTAGTGGCCGTCGGGCCAGTGCACGCGGATGGTGCGCGCGTGGCTCTCCCCCAGCCGCGCCCACTTCTGGTGGCTGAAGACGTCGAAGTCGAGCTCGTCGAACGTCCTGAGGTTCTGCTTCTCCTCCCTGGTGAGGTCCTGGGCGAACGGCGGGTTCGGCACGGGCGTGGTGGCCGGGTCGGGCAGCGGCGTCCACGGCGAGTACCCGGCCGGGGCGGCTGCCTCGGCGACGCCACCGGTCACGGCGGCCAGCGCCATCGCGCCGAACGCGGCCGTGCTGCCCTTGGTGATGAGCGAACGACGGTTGAGCATCTCGTGCACCTTCCACTCGGGTGTGCACGAGAGCTAAGCACTAACTTTTCGATAGCGCCATCCCTTGGATAGCGCTGTGATCTAGCTAGCAACCTCGATCGACTCGATGGCGGCGGCCGCGAGCGGGGGCGCCGTCTCGGCGTAGCGCGTGGCCAGGGACTGGAACAGCCGCTCGGCCTCGATCGCGGGCCAGTCGCACGCCAGCAGCTCGGCCGGCAGGTGGGGGTCCTGGCGCACGAGGTCGAGCCAGTCGCCGTGCAGCAGCAGCTGACGGGCCAGGTCGTCGGGCAGCGAGGCGTCCGGCTCGCGCCACTTCGCGAGGAAGTCCTGGTAGCGGGCGCCGATCGCGTCCGTGTCGAACGCGCGGCGTGCCAGGTCCGCCGCCTCGGTCGGCTTGGCGTGCTGAGCGGTGAAGACCGTGACGTTCTCCGCGAGCCCTTCGACCAGCCCGGTCACGTCGTGCGCGCCGGGGGCGATCCACAGGCCGTTCTGCACCGGACCGAAGCCCGCCCACTGCAGCTGCGAGCGCAGGTCGTGCCGTTCGCCGCGGCGCCCCTCCGGCAGGGAGAACCCCACCAGCGTCCAGGTGCCGTCCCAGTCGCGGTTGACGGCGCCGCGGTGCCAGATCCGGCGCTCGCCGTCACGCAGGACGTCCGTCGCGCGCTGGGTCAGTCCGAAGTAGACCTTGCGACCGCTGCGGTGCTTGGTGAGCAGGCCTCGGGAGGCCATGCGCGTCAGCGTCGAGCGCACCGCCTCCTCCGAGACGTCCACACGTCCGAACACGTCGATCACGCTGCCCGAGTAGACCGCGATGCCGCGGCCGAACACGTACAGACCCAGGAAGTTGAGCATCAAGGACTGGGGCGTCACGCTGCTCACGATACATGTTGGGCAGCATCTAGACGAGCGTCAGGAATATGCCCTACTTTGGTCCCGACGCCACGGAGAGGACTCGCTTGATGGAGCTGTCGGGGAAGGTCGCGATCGTCACCGGCGCGGGCCGCGGGCTGGGCCGGGCTTACGCGGAAGCGTTGGCGCGCAACGGTGCCAACGTCGTCGTCAACGACGTGGACGAGAGCGCGAACGAGGTCGCCGCGAGCATCGGGGGCCGGGCGGTCATCGCTCCGGTCGGGTCGACGGACACCGCCGAGTCGCTCGTCGCCGCGGCCGTCGAGGAGTTCGGACGGCTCGACGTGCTGGTCACCAACGCGGGCATCCTGCGTGACCGCGTGCTCTGGAAGATGACGGACGACGACTTCGACGCGGTGGTCAACGTTCACCTGCGCGGCACCTTCACCTGCGCCCGCGCGGCGGCGGTGCGGATGCGCGAGCAGGGCACCGGCGGCAGCCTCGTGCTGGTCTCCTCCCCCGCCGGGCAGCGCGGCAACTTCGGGCAGACCAACTACTCCGCCGCCAAGGCCGGGATCGCCGCCATGGCACGGACCTGGGCCCTGGAGCTGGCCCGCTCCGACATCGCCGTCAACGCCGTCGTCCCCGTCGCCGCCACCGAGATGACCCGCACGATCCCGGCGTTCGCGCCGTTGATCGAGGAGTCGGAACGGACGGGCGCGCCACTGCCGGCGTGGGTGCGCCGCGACGAGGGCCTGGGCACGGTGCAGGACGTCGCCTCGCTGATCGTCTACCTCGCCTCGGACGCCGCGAAAGGCGTGACGGGACAGGCGATCGGGATCGGCGGAGACAAGCTCGCGCTCTGGTCGCACCCCGCCGAGAAGCAGGTCCTGTTCGCCGACGGCGGGTGGCACGCGGACGCGATCGCCGACCGCTTCGGCGAGTTCGAGCCGGAGACCTACGGGATCCCGGCACCGGTGGCGCCGTGAACAGCCCCAGGATGAACCTCGACGAGATCGTCGCCATCGACGTCCACACTCACGCAGAGATCTCGCGCGACGGCCACAGCTCGCTGAGCCCCGCTCTGCTCGAGGCGTCCGCCAAGTACTTCAAGTCGGCCCACCGCCAGCCGACGATCGCCGAGACGGCCGGGATCTACCGCGAGCGCAGGATGGCCGCGGTGATCTTCACGGTCGACACGGAGCACGCCACGGGCCACCCGCGGATCTCCAACGAGGAGGTGGCCGCGTCCTGCGCCGAGCACGCCGACGTGCTGATCCCGTTCGCGAGCGTCGACCCCTGGAAGGGCCGCGCCGCCGTCAGGGAGGCCCGCAGGCTCGTCGAGGAGCACGGCGTGCGGGGCTTCAAGTTCCACCCCAGCCTCCAGGACTTCTCGCCGGACGACCGGATGGCGTACCCGCTGTACGAGGTGATCGAGGAGCTCGGCGTGCCCGCGCTGTTCCACAGTGGACAGACCGGGATCGGCGCCGGCGTGCCCGGCGGCGGGGGCATCAGGCTCAAGCACTCCAACCCCATGCTCGTGGACGACGTCGCCGTGGACTTCCCGCACCTGCGGATCGTGCTCGCGCACCCGTCGTTCCCCTGGCAGGACGAGGCCTTGGCGGTGGCCACGCACAAGCCGTTCGTCCACATCGACCTGTCCGGCTGGTCGCCGAAGTACTTCCCGCCGCAGCTCGTCCGCTACGCCAACACCCTGCTGCAGGACAAGGTCCTGTTCGGCTCGGACCACCCCGTGATCACCCCGGACCGCTGGCTCGCCGACTTCGCGAAGCTGGAGATCTCCGACGAGGTCCGGCCCAAGATCCTCAAGCACAACGCCGCTCGCCTGCTGGGACTCGTGAAGGAGGACGCGTGACCATCTCCGTCCAGGGAACCGCCGAGCTCAGGGCCCTCGCGGGCAGGAGTCTCGGTCACACCGACTGGTTGCAGATCGACCAGGACCGCGTCGACACGTTCGCCTCCGCCACCGACGACCATCAGTGGATCCACGTCGACCCGGAGCGCGCCGCCACCGGCCCGTTCGGCGGCACGATCGCGCACGGCTACCTCACGCTGGCGCTGCTCATCCCGTTGATGACCGAGCTCCTCGACGTCTCGGGCGTGCGGATGAGCCTCAACTACGGCCTCGACAAGGTGCGGTTCCCCGCACCCGTGCCGGTCGGCGCCAAGATCCGGTTGCTCGGGCAGGTCGCGTCCGTCGAGGACGTGCCGAACGACGGCGTCCAGCTCACCGTCGACTTCACCGTCGAGATCGAGGGCTCCCCGAAGCCCGCTTGTGTCGCCCGTGCCGTCTACCGCCACTACACATGAGGTGAAGTCATGGCGCCAACAACGCAGTTACGCCGTGCCGTTACGTCCAGCTTCCTCGGCAGTGTGATCGAGTACTACGACTTCCTGCTCTACGCCACCGCTTCCGCGGTCGTGTTCAACAAGGTCTTCTTCTCCTCGCTGGACCCGCTCGTCGGCACGATCGCGAGCTTCGGCACGTTCGCCACCGGCTACCTCGCCCGCCCGATCGGCGGAGTCCTCTTCGGACACTTCGGTGATCTGCTGGGACGCAAGAAGATGCTCGTGCTGACCATGGGCCTCATGGGTGTGGCGAGCTTCCTGATCGGCCTGCTGCCCACCTACGCCCAGGTCGGCTGGTTCGCGCCGGCCGGGCTGATCCTGCTGCGGGTCGTGCAGGGCATCTCCGTCGGCGGCGAGTGGGGCGGCGCGGTGCTGATGTCCGCCGAGCACGCCACCTCGCGACGCGGCCTGTGGGCGAGCTTCACGAACGCGGGCGCGCCGTGCGGCATGGTGCTCTCGACGGCCGCCCTCACCGGCACCGCCGCACTGGTCGGCGAGCAGGCGTTCCTCGACTGGGGCTGGCGGGTGCCGTTCCTGCTGAGCGTGGTGCTGCTGGGCATCGGCCTGTTCGTGCGCATGAAGGTCGAGGAGACACCGGTCTTCAAGGCCGCCGAGAAGCCGCGCTCACTGCCCCTGTTCGACGTGCTGCGCAACCACCCGCGCACGCTGGCGCTCGGTGTCGGAGTCGGCCTTTCGGCGTTCGTGGCGCAGTCGACCCTGACGACCTTCATCCTGGCGTACGGGGTGCAGGCGGGCGAGAGCAGGCAGACCATCCTCAACGCGCTGACGTTGTCCTCCGCTCTCGCGGTCCTGGGGATCATCGGCTGGTCGGCCGCCTCGGACAGGTTCGGGCGCAGGCCCGTGGTGCTCGCGGGCGCGGTGCTCATGGCAGCGTTCGGGTTCGCGCTGTTCCCGCTGGTGGACAACGGGTTCGTGGTCGTGGCGCTGGTGCTCGGCCAAGCCGTGATCCATCCGATGATGTACGGGCCGCTGGCCGCGCTCTACAGCGAGCTGTTCAGCACCGGCAGCCGCTACACGGGCGCGTCGCTCGGCTACCAGCTGGCCGGGCTGGGTGCGGGGCTTGCGCCGTTGCTGTTCGCGCAGGTGCAGAAGACGTCCGGCACCGGCGCCATTCCGTTCATCCTCGCGGCCTTCTGCCTGCTCACCGTCATCTGCACGGTGACGTTGCACGAGACCAGCCGGACCAGTCTGACGGGAGACAGGAATGCGGAACGCGGGACTGGGCAGCTGGCCACACCGCCGAGCACGCATGGCGCCGACGCGTAAGGCGTTCACCTGCAACGGGGTGTCCACCTCGTACGCGGAGGTCGCCCTGCGCACGACCCGGCTGGCGTGGCGCCTGCGGGAGCTCGGGGTCGGGCACGGTGACCGGGTCGCGTACCTCGGCCCGAACCACCCGTCGTTCGCCGAGACGATGTTCGCGGCGCACCAGCTGGGTGCGATCTTCGTGCCGCTGAACTTCCGCCTCACGCCCGCGGAGATCAACTACCAGCTCGCCGACTGCGGCGCGCACGTGCTGGTGCACGCCGCCTCGCACGTGGTGGAGCACCCGCGGGCGGTGTCGTTGGACGAGTACGAGGACTGGCTCCTCGCCGGGTCGCCCGAAGCCCTGGACGAACCGGTCGACGTCGACGACATCGCCCTGATCCTCTACACGTCCGGCACCACCGGCAGGCCCAAGGGCGCGATGCTCAGCCACGCCAACCTGCTGTGGAACACCTTCAACCTGATGATCGGCGTCGACATCGCCTCCGACGAGGTCGCCCTCGTCACGGCTCCCCTGTTCCACGTCGCCGCGCTCGCCCAGACGTTGCTGCCCACCTTCATCAAGGGTGGGCACAGCGTGATCACCTCGCGGTGGGACGTCGCGGAGTGCGTGTCGTTGATCGAGGAGCACCGGATCACGTGGATGTTCGGGGTGTCCACGATGTTCGCCGATCTGGCCGCCTCCCCGCGGTGGGCCGGCGCGGACCTGTCGTCGTTGCGGGTGCTGCTGTGCGGCGGGGCGGCGGTGCCGGACTCGCTGATCCGCACCTACCAGGACCGGGGACTGGTGTTCTGCCAGGGGTACGGGCTCACCGAGACCGCGCCCGGCGCCACGTTCCTGGAGGCCGCGGACAGCGTGGAGCGGGCCGGTTCGGCCGGGACGTGCGTGTTCTTCGGCGATCTGCGTCTCGGCGACAGCGGTGAGATCGAGGTGCAGGGCCCGAACGTCACCCCCGGCTACTGGAACGACCCGGTCGCGTCCGCCGCGGCGTTCACCGGGGACGGCTGGTTCCGGACCGGGGATCTCGGGCGGCTCGACTCCAGGCACCTGTACGTCCTCGACCGGTTGAAGGACATGTACATCTCCGGCGGCGAGAACGTGTACCCGGCCGAGGTCGAGAACGCGATCACCTCGCACCCGGACGTGGTCGAGGTCGCCGTGGTCGGGGTGCCGGACCAGAGATGGGGTGAGGTCGGGCGGGCGTTCGTGCGGCCGCGGGACGGGGCGGTGGTGGACGCCGCCGGGTTGCGGGAGTTCCTGGAGTCGCGGCTCGCCAAGTACAAGATCCCGGTCCACGTCGAGCTGGTCGCCGAGCTGCCGCGCACCGGGTCCGGGAAGGTCCTCAAGCCCGCTCTGCGCCGGGTGCCGCTGTGAGCGCGTGACGGGCCAGCACCGTCTGGACCGCCTCGTCCACCGAGTGGGCCATCGCCTTCTCGGTGGGCGCCCAGTTCATCAGCAGCATCCGGGGCCAGAACGCGAAGTTCGAGATCATGCCGAGGAACTGCGTGGCGGTGAGGATCGGGTCCTCGACCTTCACCGTGCCTTCTTCGTGCTCGGCGGCGAGGTAGTCGCGCACCGCGTCGAAGAACGGCTGTTTGCCCAGCTTGAACTGCGTCTGCCCGAGCTCGGGGAAGCGCGGCGCCTCGGCGATCACGATGCGGAACAACGCGACCATGCCCGGCCGCGTCAGCAGCGCCACGTACCGGGTGCCGAGCGCGGTCAGGCCCCTGCGCGGATCACCCGGCTTCGGCGTGAGCGCGCCCTCGTCCGTGCGCCAGTAGTCCGTGACGATCGCGTCGAACAGCTCCGCCTTCGTCGGGAACTGCTTGAACAGCGTCGCCTTCGACACCCCGGCCGCGTCGGCGATGCGCGCCAGCGAGGTCTTGTCGTAGCCGGACTCCAGGAACAGCCCGGTCGCCGCGTCGACGATCGCCGTCCGCTTCTGCTCCGCCATGCGCTCGTGGTAGGTCGGCACGCCACCAGTATGCCATGAGGTGAGTCGCTTGACTCACCATCGACGTCACGTCTACCGTTCCGAGGTGAGTCACTCAACTCACCACTGGAGGACATGATGGGACGCTTCGACGGCGGCACGGTGCTGGTCACCGGCGCGACGAGCGGGATGGGCGCGAGCCACGTGCGGGGCTTCCACGCCGCGGGTGCACGGGTCGTGATCGCCGCGCGGAACCTCGACGCGGGTGCCGCGTTCGCCGCGGAACTGGGCTCACGGGCGTTCGCCGTGCGGCTCGACGTGACGTCCGAGGACGACTGGATCGCGGCGGTGGACGCGGCCGCCGAGAGGTTCGGGCCGGTGTCGGTGCTGGTCAACAACGCGGGCGCCCAGCACCCGGCGGCGTTGATCGAGGACACGCCCCTCGACGTGTGGCAGCGGACGCTCGCGGTCAATCTGACCGGGCAGTTCCTCGGCATCAAGCACGCCGCGCCGTCGTTGCGGAAGGCCGGCGGCGGGTCGATCGTGAACATCGCCTCGACCATGGGCAACGTCGGGCAGGCCTACTACGCGCCTTACGTCGCCAGCAAGTGGGCGCTGCGGGGCCTCACGCGCACGGCGGCGCTGGAGCTCGGCCGGGACGGCATCCGCGTGAACTCGATCCACCCCGGCGTGGTGTCGACGCCGCTGATCACCGAACCGGTCGCCGACGGCCAGCCCGCGATCGGCGACCTCTACTCCCCCGCCCCGTTCGCCGTGCCGCGCCTCGGCACACCCGAGGAGGTCACCGCGCTCGTGCTGCACCTGGCGTCCGAGGACGGCGCGTTCGCGACCGGTGCGGAGTTCGTACTGGACGGCGGCCTGCTGCTCGGCCCGGCGCTAGCGGCGTAGATAACCGGCTACCGGGCCGAACGTGAACAGCCCGGTCCCCGCCACCAGTTCGTCAGCGGCAGGACGCAGCAGCTCGTGGGCGCGCTCTCGAAGCCCGTCGTCGTCCAGCCGCTCGGCCGCCATGGCCAGCAGGCAGGCCCTGGTCTCGGTCAGCAGGTCGGCCGGCCCGGCGGGAAGTGCGTGCGCGGCCTTCACCGCCTCGTCACGCGGCAACGCGAGCGGGCGCACCCACTCGAGGTGGGGCCCCCAGTCGTCGGACAGGTCCACCGTGGACGGTCCGTGCAGGCTGAGCAGGGCGAGCGGCAGGAGCCCGCGTTCCATTCCCCACATCCCGGTGCCCCTGATCCGCTCGGCCGCGGCCCGGTAGGCGCGGTCAGCCTCGGTCTTCTCGTCGGCGGCCGCGAGTTTCAGTGCCGCGTACCAGTCGGTGAAGACACCGACCAGCGGCAGGTCGTGGCGCCGGGCGAGGTCGTCGGCGGCGGCCGCGTGCGCGTCGGCCGTGCCGAACTCGGCCAGCGCGGAGCAGGCCTGCACCAGGATCAGGTGGCCGAGCACCTCGTAGGTGACGTCGGTGGCGACGTCGAGGAGCTCGCGGCCGATCGCGGCACGTTCGGGCGCGAGGCCCGTGCGGTGGAAGGTGTGCATGAAGCGGGCGTTCAGCGCGAACGCCCGCAGTCCGGGGTCGCCGAGGTCGTGGGCGATGGCCTCGGCCTCCCGTGCCTCGCTCAGGCGGGCGCCGGTCCCCCTGTCCTCCATCGCGATGGTGGCGAGCAGACGGGCGCGGGTCGCGGTGGGGCCGGGGAACGCGGGCAGGGCGCGTTCGGCGGCGGAGATCAGTTCGCGGGAGTGGGCCGGATCGTCGTTCGTGGTCCAGATGCCGGGCACGTCGAACGAGCCGATCACCTCGGCCGACTCCTGCGGACCGCCGGCGAGCCGCAACGCCGCCGACCTCTGCTCTCGTGCCCCCGCCAGGTCTCCGCTCACCGCCAGCGCCCTGACCAGTCCCGTCAACCGCTCCGAACCGGCCTCGATCGCGGCACGCCACAACCGCACCGCCTCCCGCGGGGACCGCGTCTGCTCCGCGGCCGCGGCCAGTGCTCCCGCCGCCGCCGCGCTCCTCGTGCCGGCGAGGGCGTAGTGGTGCGCGAGCGTCTGCACGTCACCAGCGGGCAGCGCCTCCGCCACCGCGGCGTGCCAGCGGGCGCGCCTGGTCAGTGACACGTCCTCGTACAGGGTGTCGCGCACCAACGCGTGCGTGAACCGGGCGCGGCCGGGTGCCACCTCCACGACGAACCCGGCCTCGATCGCGAGGTCCAGCGCGTCGAGCACGTCGTGACCGGCCAGCGCTGCCAGCAGGTCCACCTCGACGTCCCGGCCCAGCACGGAGGCCTGGTGCAGCACGGTCCGCGCCTGCGCGGGCAGCCCGGCGAGGCGGTGGCGGAGCACGTCGCGCACACCCGCCGGAACCGAGCCGAGATCACCGCCGGACGCGACCAGCCGGCCGAGCTCCCTGACGTAGAAGGGATTGCCACCGCTGCGTTCGCGGATCGCGACCGCGTCCCTCGCCCCGACCAGTGCGGCGACGGCGTCCTCGTCGAGGCCGCCGAGCTCGACGCGGACCGGTTCGGCCCGGGCCAGCGCCTCCAGCGGCACCGCCGTGCGCGACGTCGCGACGATCAGCACGCGGCCTGAAAGACGCCTGCGGGTGAACGCGGTCAGCACGGCCAGCGTCTCGTCGTCGGCCTGGTGCAGGTCGTCGAGCACGACCAGCACCGGCGCGGCCGACTCCACGGTCGACACGACCGCCAGCCGGAGCCGGAACCGGTCCGCGGCGGCGAGCCCCGACCCCAGCTCCTCCACGACCTGCTGCCACGGCCACGCCACCGGGGCGTCCTCCTGGCAGCGCGCCCAGGCCGTCCTCCAGCCGCGACCGGCCAGGTTCTCGGCGAACGCCGCGGCCAGGGCGGTCTTGCCCGCGCCCGCCTCCCCCGTCACCAGTGCGACGCCCAGTCCCGCGGCCGGCACGGCGGTGTCGAGCGCGGCCAGTTCGGCATCGCGTCCGACCAGCGACGACTCGGACGTGGGCCGCAGGCGGGGCGACTGGGTCAGGATGTCCGACTCCAGCGCGCGAAGCTCGTCGCCGGGATCCACCCCCAGGTTCGTCACCAGCGCGTCCTTGGCGTCGCGCACGGCTCGCAGCGCGTCGCCTTGACGTCCCTCGCGGTACAACGCCAGCGCGAGCAGGCTCCAGGCCTTCTCGCGCCACGGGTGTTCGGCCAGGTGAGCACGCAGATCCGCGACCACACCCGCCGCTCGTCCCAGTGCCAGCGCGGCTTCGGCCCGGCGTTCGACCGCCACGAGCCGCAACTCCTCCAGGCGGTCGATCTCGGCCCGTGCCCAGTGGAAGTCGGCGAACTCGGCGTAGGCGGGGCCTCGCCACAGCGCCAGCGCACTGTCCAGGACGGACAGGTCACCACCCAGCATCTCCTCGAACCGCCACGAGTCCACGTCGTCCGTCAGCAGCGCGTAACCGGTGCCCTCGGTGACCAGCAGCGACGAGGGTGTCCGAGGTGGACGGTCGGGCTCCAGTGCCTTGCGCAGGGCGCCGACGAACGTCTGCACCGTGCCCACGGCTCCGTCCGGCGGGTCCTCCCACAGGTCGTCGACCAGGGTGCGCACCGGGACGACGCGGCGCCGGGCGATCAGCAGACGGGCCAGCACGGCGCGTTGCTTCGGGCCGCCGAGGCGGGCGGATCCCGCGGTCAGCGGGCCCAGCACCCCGAACGTCACCACGCGCTGACCCTAACGCTGATTCGTTGCTGATCGGGCCTCGGCACAGTGGCGCCATGAACAACACGGCATTCGACCACCAGCGCGTTCAGGTCTCCGGCGGCGTCGAGCTCACCGTGGCGACGACCGGCAGCGGAAGCCCGGTCGTGCTGCTGCACGGCTTCCCGCAGACCCACCTCATGTGGCGGCACGTCGCCGCCGACTTGGCCGCCGACCACACCGTGATCATGCCCGACCTGCGCGGGTACGGCGACAGCGACAAGCCCGCCGACACGGGCCTCACCTACTCGAAGCGCACGATGGCCGCCGACGTCGTGGAGGTGGCCCGGGCACTCGGGCACGAGACGTTCGCCCTGGCAGGGCACGACCGGGGCGCACTCGTGGCGTTCCGGACCGGGCTCGACCACCCGCGGCACGTCACGCACCTCGCCTCGCTCGACGTGCTGCCGACGCTGGACATGTGGGACGTCATGCGCGGCACGTCCGCCGCCGTCGGGTTCCACCTGTTCCTGATGGCCCAGCCGCCGGGGCTCGCCGAGCAGATGATCGGCGCGACGCCCGACGCGTTCTTCGGCCACTTCCTCGACATCTGGAGCCAGAAGCCGTTCCCCGAGGACGTGCGCGCCGAGTACCTGCGCGCGAGTCGTGAGGCCGTCACTTCGATCGTCGCGGACTACCGCGCGTCGGCCACCGTCGACGTCGAGCACGACACCGCGGACAAGCAGGCGGGCAACCAGTTCACGATGCCGGTCACCGTGCTGCAGCAGGACTGGGGCGCCGCGCTCGGGTTCGACGCGAAGGCGTTGTGGCAGGCCTGGGCACCCGATCTCGACCACCGGACGGTCTCTTGTGGACACTTCATGGCCGAGGAGGCGCCGGACGTCGTCGCGGGTGCGATTCGCGACCTGCTGAAGCGCTGATTCCTGCGCCGGCGAGGAAATTCATGGAACGGCTTTGCCCCGTGACCCGTCAACGGATCGCGCAAACCGGACCGACAGGCGGATTCGCAGCCCTGTACTCCGGATCCCTGGAGACCAGAGGAGACTCCTCACGGGACCGGAGATCGAACTCGGCCCAGTGGACGGCGGCGGCGACCACGTACTCCTCGATGGAGCCCGTGTTCAGCAGGAAGATCTTGCCGTACGGCTCCACGCCCCCGAACCGCTTCAGCAACAACGCCTGCTCGGCCTCGTCCGCGACCCGCAGGTCGATGTCGCCGACGTCCTTCCAGCAGCACAACCTGCGCAGACCCACGAACACGACGTCCATCACCCTGGGCCGGGTGTACGGGCCGGGCAGGTCCGCCGGAGGGAACCCCCGGAACACCGCGTGCGAGTGCCCGTGCCGGTAGCCCTGCAGGATGAAGTTCCGCGAGTCGCGGAAATCCTCCGGACGTTCCACGAAGTCGTTCACGGCAGCACTTTGAACTGGGGTCCTAGGCTTTGACGCGACCCTTGGTCGTCCACCTCCGGTACCCGGCGGACACCGCGTCCGCCTCCGACCGGAACGTCATGTCGCCCTTCATCCGCCGGTAGTACGGCGAGTCGGGCGTGTGGTAGACCATCGTCTTCGAGTTCCCCTTGACCGGCAACGGTTCCGGCTTCTTCGGCGCCGCAACGACCGGCTGCTCGGAGATCACCACCTGCTCCGCCGCCGGGCGCGGCGCGGGCAGGGCGAGGCGCGTCTTCGGACGTTCGGGCTGCAGGCGGCCGCGCACCGACAGCCACGTCACGAGCGAGCCGACGCCGAAAGACACCAGGCACAGCAGGAACATCTGCGAGAACAACCAGAGCACAGCGGACTCCTAACGGACGACGACGTCGACCTGGCGGGTGGCCGGGTCGTACTCGCCGCCGGGGGCGGGACGGGTCTCGATGGCGATCAACGCGGGTGACACGCCCTGGCCGACGAGGACGTCGCGGACCATCTCGCCGCGCGTCGTCGCCATCGCCTGGTCCGTGCCGTGCGCCACCAACGTGATCGAGGCGCGCGGTGCGACGAGCAGCATGCGGCCGACGCGCTGGATGAGCACCGTGCCGTGGCCTTCGTACGCGGTGGTGCCCTGCACGAACCGGATCGCGCCGTTGCCGTTGACCAGCCGGGAGATCGAGTCGTGCAGCGCCTCCACGTTCAGGTCGCTGACGACGGTCGACGGGCCGATCTCGATGCGGTCGGTGACCTGCAGGCCGTTCGCCGCATCCTTGACGGCGTCGCGGACCGCGGTCGCGCGCGTCTCGTCGGGCACACGGGCGGCGACCACGACCTGTCCGTTGTGGACGGTCGTGGTCACGTCGGACACCTTGGCCGACAGCGCGGCGTCGAGCACGCGGCCGATCACGGCCGGCGGGATCGGCAGCAGGCCGCCGAGGCGCAGTGCGGCCGTGACGCTGTGGCCCTCGGTCTGCACGGCTTCGAGCAGCGCACGGCGTTCCGCGTCGTCGGCGACCGCGCCGGAGACGAGGATCTCGCCGCCGCGCACCGCCACGAGCAGCTGCTCGGGCTCGGCCGCGCGCACCTCGGCGCCGTCGACGCCGGACACGTCGGACACCACGGCGCGCACCGCGTCGACGGACCGCGGGGCGACCTCGCTGACCACCACCGAACGGCCCTGCACCGCGACAACGCCGTGGTACCCGGCCTTGCCCAGCGCTGTGCGGACGTCGGAGTCCAACGCCCGTTCCATGCCACCGCCGTAGACGAACACGCCGGTGGCGGCGAGCAACGCGGGCACCAAGAGCCCGCCGATCCAAACCGCGTGAGGCAAACGCACGGCGCAGGGGTATCGGACATCGCGGCCGAAAATCCAGCTGGTCCAGTCTTTAGGACCGAACTTCACCCGGTCAGGTGGCCGGGTGAAGCTCGGCACCGGCGTGCTAGGCGCTGTCCTGCAAGTCTCGTTAGGCGACAGTAGCGGCCGAGGGACCCGGAGGCGGCACCGCCGCAACGCCCGAATACGCCCGGTATGAGGGCATCGCGGCAGCACCGCCTCCGGGTCTCTCGCCCGCGCCTCTCACCGAACGAACTTGCAGGACAGCGCCTAGTCGACCGTGGCGCGCGTCCGCCGCCAGGCGATCACGATCAAGGCGATCAGGCCGAACAGCGGGATGGTGCTGATCGCCCAGGACAGCCCCATCGGCGGCCCCGGCTGCTCCATCACCTGGAGGTTCGTCAGCTCACCCGTACCCGCGCCCGCCGGTCCCTCGATGTCGAACCGCATGGTCCACGTCCCCGGCGCGGGCATGGCGTGGATGTCGAGACCCCAGACCTCCCGCTTGCGGGGGTGACGGGCCAGCGGGTCGTCCTCGTTCTCCACGCCGTCGTGGAGCATCGTCAGCGTGCCCTTCTTGCCCGTGATGCCGTCCTCGGGCGCGAAGGTGAAGTCCAGCGACTGCATGGCCTTCACCGGCCACGTGCTGAAGCCGATGGTGAGGTCGTACGGTCCGGCCTGCACCTTCTCGGTGTGCACGACGTTCACCGGCTCGAACGCGAGAGCCGGAGCGGTCAGGCCGAGCAGCAGCGCCACCGTGCCCGCGAGTCCCAGCAAGGTCTTACGCATGGCTGTTCTCCTTCGCAGGTGCGAGGTGGCGGAGCATGTGGCCGAACCGCCGGCCGAGCATCCCGGCGAGAGCGCCGAGCACCACGCCCGCCACGACGGTGGCGAGGTAGCGGTCGAGGGCGGGGAAGTTGCCGCCGTACACGAACATCCGCTGCAACGGCGCGCAGCCCGTGATGATCACGCCGCCGACCGCGCCGACCAGCCACGCGGGCAGCTTGTGCAGCAGCTCGACGGCGACCGCGACGAGGATCAGGCTCATCGGGATCATGTTGGGCAGGCCGGGGATGCCGTCGGCGTAGTCGCGCAAGGGCAGGCCGGTGGCGTCGGCGTAGACCTCGGTGGCCCACGGCGAGAACCACCAGAACAGGGCCTGCAGTGCCGCGACGACGACTCCGACGGCCAACGCGCCGCCACGCCGCTTGAGCACGTAGGCGCCCATGAACAGGATCATCACCGAGAAGAACGCGCTGCCGGCGTTCACGGTGTTGACGGGCCCGCCGGGCAACGCGCGCAGGCCGAGCACGGTGACCATGCTGAACGCGAGCAACGTGGCCGCGGCCCCGGCGACGCCGTAGGTGCCCCAGTTCTGGTCCCGGGCGACCGCGAAGATCATGACGGCGCCGACCATCGTGATCGAGATCGACAGCAGCAGACCGATGTGCGGAGGCGAGTCGATCACGGCGTCGAAGCCGTACAGACCGTGCCACCACTGGTCCCAGAGTCCGTAGACCAGGAACAGCGCCGCGCCGATGCCGGAGACCAGGTACCCGACGGGAGCGGCGAACGTGCGGCCGAAGACGCCGACCGCGCGGCCGCCGACCACGGGGTCGACCTCCTTGTCGCGCTTGGAGTTCGCCGTCGTCAGCAGCACGACGGCGAGGCTCGCGAGACCCGAGATCGCGCTGCCCGCGTACAGGAACAGGTGCGGCAGCGTGAAGAACGTGTCCGGACCCACGTCCGAGTGCCACTGGATGTCCCAGGTCAGGCCGATCAGCGAGATGAGCGTGCCGCCGAGCACGACGCTCGCCGGGACCAGCCCCCTCGGGACCGTCCTCGTCGCCGACGACGCCGCCGTCGCCGTGATGTGTGCGGTCATTCCTCCCCCTTCTCCAAGGTGTGGTTCAAGACGTTGCCGGTGTGTTCGTGTTCAGGCGGGTGTGTCGTGCTGGGCGCGGACACGCCGCCGGCACACCACTAGGTCAGCAGGAGCGGGATCACGACCCGCTCGCTGCGCAGGGACACGGTGATCTCCCATTGCCCGGCCATGAACAGGTCGACGCCCGCGACCCGGTACCGGCCGGGGGCCTGCGGCGCCGCGGTGATCGGGGCGAGCGCGTGGCCCATCTGCGGCATCGCCGGTTCGACCGTCACGTCGCCGTCGGCGGCGTTGCCGGTGCGGTCGGTGATCCGCAGGTCGAACGAGTTGCTGCCGGTCTTCGTGCTGGTGGGTGTGAGCTCGAACCGGAGCCGCGCGCTCTCCGCGAGGTGCGGCTGGGCCTCGACGTCCCGCGGCCACACCACGACGACGGCGGCCAGCACCGCGATCGCCCCGGCCACGACGGCGATCACCGATCGCTTCACTTCGAGACCCCCTTCGCCGCCGGGACGTCGACGACCTTCGGCACGGTGACGACCGAGTAGTCGCGTTCGACCTGGATCCACACGAGGTAGCGGCCCGGCAGCGGGAACGAGTAGGTGAACGGCACGTCCGGCCCGTACGCGGCGACGCTCTCGTCGGGTTTGTCGGGCATGCCCGGGACCAGCGGGATCATCGAGTGCACGTGCGCCCAGATCGGCGCGTCGACAGGGGTGTCGGTGACCGGGCCGACGACGATCATGTGCCCGAGCATCCCCAGCCACGGCTGGAGGTCGCGCTCGCCGAACTTCGCGGTGATCGTGCTCGGCCGGCCTGCCTCGCGGATCTCCATCGCCGTCTCGGCCTCGCCGTCGTGCTGGACCGCCTGTGCCGCACCGGAAACCTCGACGCTCGACCGCAGCAGCTGCACTCCCCCGCCGCGCCGGGCGATCTCGGCGGCGACGGCGTGCGTGCCCTGTTCGGGGTCGATCAGCCGGGCGCGGAACTCACCGGGCGCCGTGCGGACGGGGTGCAGGTGGCGGAGATGTCCCGACGGCGACACCACGACGAGGTGGACGAACGCGCTGTCGTGCACGAGCAGGTCGTCGACCGGCCGTCCCGACGAGCCGTCGGTGAGGCTGAGCACGAGGTCCCTGTCGTCCATGCGCGGCACCAGGTTCACCGGCGGGCGCGAGAAGTCCATGATGGACGTTCGCTCGTAGGGGTTCATCACGTTGTCGTACGTGGGATCCAGCTCCGTGCCGGGTGCCGCGATCGGCGGGATGCTCGGCGACAGCAACGCCGCCGTCACCCCGGCCGCGATCGCCGCGACCATGCCCGCCGTGGGCACCAGGGCGAGCCAGACCTTGCCGAACACCGCCAGCGACAACGCCACCAGCAGCAGCACTCCGGCCGCGATGAACCCGCCGTAGGTCGCGTTCTCCCACGGCGACGGCACCTGCGCGGGCACGACGAACGGGATGGTCGCCTCGTCGACCGCGAGCTCCCACGGCCCGGGCCGGTCCACGTGCAGCCGACCGGGGTAGAACCCGGGCGTGGCACCGAGAACCACCTTGGTCGTGCTGCTCGCGGCACCCGCCGCGCGCAGGGTCAGCGACAGCTCACCGGCGGCCGTTCCGGCGTGCGTCACCACGTCGACGTGCACCGGCCCCGGCACCTCCGCGACCCTCCGGATGATCACCGTGAGGTCGCGGCCGCCGAGGCTCTGCGCGACGTGGATGTCGGCGCCGGACTGGGCACCGTCGGCCAGTGCGGGGGCCGCGATCCCCAGGATCGCCCCCAGCACGAGCAGCAAGGTCACAACACGTCGTTTCATCGCGACCGAACGTAGCGATCATCGTGGGCCCGCCGCGTCACTGCCGAGTCGGAAACCGCATCCCCCGCACGGGGGATCTCCGACCCCTGCGAAGCGGGAGGTTCTCAGGGGCGCCATGCGGCAGGATCGTGGTCGATGGATCTGATCAAGCTGCCCCTCAAGCACCAGTCGTGGCTGGTCGCGGCCGTGTGCATGGTCGTGGACGGCGGGTTCGTGCTGCTCGACCGCGAACCGTTGCCGCAGACGGTGATCGTGCTCGTCCTGACGCTGGCCGTGGACGCGATGCTCGCCGGTCCCGCCCGGCTGTCCCTCTGGGTCGCGGCGGCGCAGGCGGCCGTCCCGGTGATCATCCTCGTGTCGATGCGCAACGGGGTCGACGCCAACGACGCCGGCCTGCTGATCGCGGGCTACCGGGCGGGCGCGTGGCTGCGCGGCCGACCCGCGTACTCGGCGCTCGGGTTGCTCTCGGCCAGCCTGATGATGTGCATGGTCCTCAACGGCTTCACGCTGCTGACCGCGGTGCTGGTGGCGGCCAAGGGCGCACTGCTGCCGTGGCTCGTCGGCCGCTACACGACGGCGCGGCGCGCGTACCTGGCCGAGCTGGAGAAGCAGTCGGCGATGGCCGAGAAGGACGCGAAGGCGGCGGTCACCAAGGCGGTCACGGAGGAACGCGGCGCGATCGCCCGCGACCTGCACGACGTGATCATCCACCACGTCAGCGCGATCAACCTGCACGCCGGAGCCGCGCGACTCGGCCTGCCGGAAGGCAATCCGAAGCTCACGAAGTCGTTGCGCGCGGTCGAGACGTCCAGCCGCGCGGCCATGGTCGACCTGCGGCACCTGCTCGACCTGCTGCACGGCGAGAAGCCCGAGGGCGCGCGACAACCGGGTCTCGACAACCTCGACGAGCTCCTCGACGGCGTGCGCGAGGCGGGCAGACCGGCCCGGCTGGAGGTGCGCGGGCAACGGCGTGACGTGCCGGAGTCGTTGGACATCACGGTCTACCGGATCATCCAGGAGATGCTGACCAACGCCCTGCGGCACGGCGACGCGTCCGGTGTGACGGTGACGCTGGAGTACGCGCCGGACTCGCTGACCGTCGCGTCGTGCAACATCGCGGGTCCCGGTGACGACTCCGGGTCGGTGCGGCGCGGTCTCGTCGGCATCCGCAACCGCGCGGGCATGTTCGCGGGCACCACCCGGTCCGGGTTCGAACCGGACGGCCGCACCTGGCGCACCGTCGTCACGTTCCCCCTGGAGTGCTCATGACGCTGACGGTGCTGCTGGCCGACGACCACGCGATGCTGCGCTCCGGCATGCGCGCGATCTTCGACACGCAGGAGGACCTGACCTGCGTCGCGGAGGTCGCGGACGGGCGGGCCGCCGTGGCCGAGGTCGCGCGGCTGCGCCCGGACGTGGCGGTGCTGGACATCCGGATGCCGAAACTCGACGGGCTCGGCGCGACGGAGATGATCCTGGCGGACCCGGCGAACCGCACGAAGGTCCTGCTGCTCACGACCTACGACAGCGACGAGTACGTCTACCGCGCGTTGAAGGCCGGTGCCAGCGGGTTCCTGCTGAAGTCACTGCCGCCCGAGGAGCTGATCTCCGCGGTCCGGGTGGCGGCGCGCGGGGACGCGTTGATAGACCCGTCCGTCACGCAACGGCTGATCGCGCGGTTCGCCGTCAGCCTCGCGCCTCCCCCGACGCCGCCGGAGCTCGCGCTGCTGACCGCGCGCGAACGGGAGGTGCTGCAGCTCGTGGCGGCGGCCTGCAGCAACGCCGAGATCGCCGCGCGGCTGCACGTCGGGGAGGAGACGGTGAAGACGCACGTCTCCCGCGTGCTGGCCAAGCTGGGACTGCGCGACCGGGTGCACGCCGTGGCGTACGCGCACGTCAACGGCCTGGTGCAGACCAGGCGCTGACCTGCTCGTCGACGATCCAGGACCGCGTCCGGGAGCGGTCGAGGAAGCGCTCCTCGTCCTCGGCGACACCGGAACCGGGAGCGAGCACGAGCGACAGCCAGGTCCGGCGGGTCGCCGCGTCGGCGAACTTCATGTGCGTGACCACGTCGAACTCCGCGGGAAAACCCTGCTCGTCGTGCGGAGGCAGGTAATTTCGCACGTAGTGGAGCGGACCGGACGGGATGCCCAGGATCAGCGGGACGTGGTGGTTCTCGTAGTAGTCGACGAACTCGTCCCTGCTCATGCCCGCACGAGCTTTCAAGAACGCCATGGTGGTGATCACGGATCCCCACCCTAGACCCGGCGCTGATCCGCGAGGCCCCCTCGTCGACCCCGCGGACCAGCGACGCAGAGGCTCAGCTCTGCCAGACGATCGGCGACTTCACGTAGTCGTCGCCGCGGTTGTACTCGCCGCCCGTGACCTTCGAGCCGTCCGGTGCCGCGGTGAGCACGCAGGTCTCGTAGGTCTCGCCGGTCGTCTTGAACGTCCTGGGCGCGCTGGTGGAGTCGCACTTCGGCGTGTCACCGCTGATGATCACACCGGTGCCCTTGCCGTCCTCGCCCAGGCCGCGCAGGGACACCGAGGTGAAGCTCAGGTCCGTGCCGCTCAGGTTCTCGACCTTGACCCGCAGGTAGAACGGCGTGATGTTCTTGGCCTTGTCGCCGAACTTCGCCAGGTCCTCCTTCGCCCCCGCCTCGATGGCGGTGAGCGTGACGGCCATCGTGCCGCTCTTGTCGCTCAGCACGTACGGGATCACCGCGCGGGCGCCGACCTTGAGCTTCGAGCCGGGAGCGGTGACGTCCCCGCCGGCGGGGACGACCGGAGCAGCCTTGGACGCGCTGGTCTTCTCGGTGCTCGTGGCGGTGGTGGTCGTCGTCGTGTCGGTGGCGGGGGTCGCCGTACCGGTGGTCTCCGAGCCGCAGGCCGACAGGAGCAGGCCCGCCGTCGCGACGGAGGCGATGAACAGGGGGCCACGGGCGTGCGTCACTGCGGGACTCCTCGGACTGCGGAACCTGGGCGCCCAGGACGTTAGGCCGGATGCAGGAGCGGCGGTATCGGTCGTTCGCACCACACGCGGGCTCAGAGGTCGTCGAGGCCGATCAGCCCGTCCTGGATCGCCCTCGCGACGAGCGCGGCCTTGGTCGGCGCCTGCCTGCCGATCGCGGCGTACTTGACCCTGATCCGCTCCAGGTGGGAGTTCACCGTGCTGAGCGTGATGTTCAGGCGTTGCGCCACGAACTCCTTCGACTCCGACTGGAACCACTCGACCAGCACCTCGGTCTCGCGCGGTGACAGCGCGGGCCGCGTCTCCGACCGGTCGCCCGCCAGCGCCCCCGCGAGTGCGGGCGGCGTGTACGACTGGCCCTGGGCCGCCGCCTTCACGGCCTGCACCAGGTGGTCGGCGCCTTCTGCCTTGGTCAGGTAGCTGAGCGCGCCGATCTCCAGGCACTGCAGCACGATCTCGTCGTCCGCGCGCATCGAGTAGACGACGACCCTGCGCCCGTCCTCGACGAGCTTGCGCAGTTCGGACATGGCGGGCGCGACGCCGCCGAGGTGCAGGTCCAGCACCACGACCTGCGCCTGGGCGCCGGGACCGGTCCACGCGACCTCGGGGTCCTCGCCGCTCGCCACGAGCTCGACGTCCGCTGTGGACAGCCAGTGCGCGACCCCGGCGCGCACGACGGGATGGTCGTCGACCACGACCGCCGTCACGTCGTCCGCCATCTCGCCTCACTTCTCACCAGTCCGCTGTGGACACTCGTCTCGACCGTGGTCGTCACCGGTCTGCCCGGCGCCGGCAGCGTCTCCGCGGCGTCCGCCACCACCGCCACGCGCACCTCCGTGGGGGTGCGCAACAGGCTCACCTTCGCACGTCCGTTCGCGACGGCGAGCGCCTGGGCCATCGGCGCGACCAGTTCACGCCGCACCTCCGTCGGCACCGGTGTCGCCATGCCGCTGACGGCGAGCGAGACGACGACACCACGCCGTTCGGCGGCGTCCACACACGCGGTCAGCTCGTGCAGCAACGGGTCGGGCACGTCGTCGTTCTCCGCGAACAACCTGCGCAGCTGCACCGACGCCACCGAGCACCGCAGCCTCGTCGTCTGGTCGGCCACGGTCGTTCGTTCGTCGGCGAGGTCCGCGAGCAACGGCAGCAACGCGCCGAGCTGTCCTTCGAACCCGGCTCGCAGGTCCTGTTCCCGCTGGCGGGCCAGCTCTTCGCGGGTGCGTGCGGCGTCGTGCTCGGCCGCGGCCTCGGCGGCGAGACGGGCGTCGCGGTGCAGGACGCGCGTGATCACCAGGACGCCGAGCTGGAAGCTCGTGCCGCTGAGGATCACGACCCCGGCCGTGCCGGCGTCGCCGCTGCCGTCGTGCGCGAACCACGCGATGCTGAAGCAGATGTGCGCGCTCAGTGCCGCCACCAGCGCTGCCGGTCGTTCGACCAGGACCAGCAGCAGGTACCAGCCGACCAGTCCGAACGCCCAGTCCGCGGGGGCGAACGACGTGCCGGTGGGGAGGGCGGTGGTCGCCAGGACCGATGCCGTCAGGGGTGCGACGGCCAGGTACGCCGGTGTCGGTCTGCCGGCCGCGACCTGTGCGGCCACGATCCCCAGCACGGTGGTGAGGAGGCCGTAGGCGAACCACGCCGCCGGAGCGTGGGGGTGACCGACCAGGGAGGGCAGGGTGAGGACGAGCTGGACGGCGGTGACGACGACCAGCAGGACCTGCCGGGTGATGGCGGAGACGGCGTGGTCGGTCATCGGTGGCTCACTCGCGCCGCGCCGGGTCGACGTGGGAGACGGCGTGGCCGGTCCACTCGCGCCGCGCCGGGTCGACGTGGGAGACGGCGTGGCCGGTCCACTCACGACCCGCTGGGTCGGTCCACTCGCCACACCGCGGTCCTGTCCGGCGGAGGCTTCCTCGTAAGTCACCCGCGACCCACCCCGCCCGCAGTCCGGTCCCCGGCGGTCCACTCCAGCCGCACCGAGGTCCCCGCCTCCCCCGACTCGATCACCACGACACCACCGGCCGCCTCGAGCCGTTCGACCACCGACCCGCGCAACCCGCGCCGGTGCTCCGGCACGTCAGCGGGCACGAACCCACGGCCGGCGTCCCGGACGACGACCACCGCCCCCAGCTCCCTCGTCACCGTCAGGTCAGCCGCGCCCGTCCCGGCATGCCGCTCGACGTTCGTCAGCAACTCCCGAGCGGCCCGCACGAACTGCAGCGCCACCCCGGCCGGCACCGGCACGACCTCGGCCTCCACCCGCACGTCGACCGCGCTGTCCCGCGCCACCGCCGTGAGCGCGGCCCCGAGGTCCACGGTCCCCTGCCCGTTGCCCTGCTCGGCCAGCACCACCAGGTCCCGGCGCGCCTGCGCGGCCACCTCCACAGGGTCACCGCCGTGCGCGGCCATCAGGAACGTCGCCGCCGCCGTGTCGTGCAGCAGTGCGAGGTACTCGCGCTCCCGTCGTCCCTGGTCCAGGGCGATCGCCGCGGCACGGCTCTGCTCGGCGGCGCGTTCGCGGAGCAGGTCGACGCGGCGGCTCGACCTGCGCAGCAGGTCGTACGCCAGGCGCGCGAGCACCGACTCCAGCACCGCCCGCACGAGCACGGCAGGCCCGGTCGTCACCACCTGCACCGCGAGCAGCGCGGCCGTCGCGGGCACGCTCACCTTCGGCGGCCACTGCCACTGCCAGGTGATCAGCGTCGTCGTGAGCACCGTGAGCACCCACTGGTCGGCGTCCGCGCCCAGCAGCACCGACAGCAGCACGACCCGCAGGAACGCCACCGGCAGCGCCACGCGGGGGAAGCGGAAGTCGGCGACCGTGCTCGCCGCGACCGCCGCGCACAACGACCATCCCAGCGGCGAGTTCAGCGAGAAGGCGCCGAAGAGGCTGACCAGCACGACACAGGCGCCGCGGACGGGACCCGCGAGACGGGACACCGTCGCAAGCAGCCTCGCCTCCAGCACGTCAGGCATTCTGCGTCAGCCGCCGCAGACGCGCCCAGCCGGGGCATGTCGTCCGCGTATCGAAAAACGCGTACGTCCTCGCAACGGGCGACCGGCTTCAGTGAGTCGTGCTCAACACCTGGCAGGAGTGGGTCGGTACGGAGACCGGGGTCGTGGTCGGCGCGGTGCTCGGGATACCCGCGGCCGTCCTCGCGATGCTGCTCCTGGGCCTCTACCGCAAGCTCACCACGTACCCGTGCCCGTGGCGGACCGCGGTCGCCGACGTCGGCATGGTCTACGGGACGCTGCCGTGGGTGTGGATCATCATGCTGCCGGGCGCGGAGCCGGGCACCCCCGGTGAGCTGAGCCTGGTGCCGTTCGTGGACCTCGTCGACCTGGTCGAACACCGCGACGCCGGGCAGATCGTCGGCAACATGCTGGTGTTCGCGGCACTCGGGTTCTTCGCCCCGCAGAGGTTCGCGGCGCTGCGCTCGATGTGGCGGGTGCTGGCGTTCGCGGCGGGCTGCTCGGCGTTCCTGGAGGTCCTGCAGTTCGTGCTGCGGCTCGATCGGGTGTCCTCTGTGGACGACGTGCTGCTCAACGCCGTCGGCGCGGCACTGGCAGCGCTCGCGTCCCGGTGGTGGTGGCGTCCGAGGCCCGCGCCGCGCGACGAACGGCACCTGGTCGCCGTGTAGATATGCCGGCGATATGCCGTGCTGCCTAGGCTGACGGGCATGCGCGTGCTGATCGTCGAGGACGAGCCCTACCTGGCCGAAGCCGTCCGGGACGGGCTCCGGCTGGAGGCCATCGCCGCGGACATCGCCGGAGACGGCGACACGGCGCTCGAGATGCTCAGCGTCCACTCCTACGACCTGGCGGTGCTCGACCGCGACATCCCCGGACCGTCCGGGGACGAGGTCGCGCGGCGGATCGTCGCGTCCGGCAGCGGCATGCCGATCCTCATGCTCACCGCGGCCGACCGGATCGACGACAAGGCGTCCGGGTTCGGGCTCGGCGCCGACGACTACCTCACCAAGCCGTTCGAGCTGCGGGAGCTGGTGCTGCGGCTCAGGGCGCTCGCCCGCAGACGCGCCCACGCGCGGCCGCCGGTGAGCGAGATCGGCGGGCTGCGGCTCGACCCGTTCCGGCGCGAGGTCTTCCGCGACGGGCAGTACGTGGCGCTGACCCGCAAGCAGTTCGCGGTGCTCGAGGTGCTCGTCGGCGCGCAGGGCGGGGTCGTCAGCGCCGAGGAGCTGCTGGAACGGGCGTGGGACGAGAACGCCGACCCGTTCACCAACGCCGTCCGCATCACGGTCTCCGCGCTGCGCAAGCGACTCGGCGAACCGTGGCTCATCACGACCGTGCCGGGCGTCGGCTACCGCATCGACGCCGATGCCTAGGGCCCCGGGACTCAGCGCCCGCCTGAAGTTCACCCTGAGCTACGCGGGCATCGTCGTCGTGTCCGGCGCCGTCCTGATCGCGGTGGCCTGGTGGTACCTGCTGCGCTTCCTCCCAGACAACGACCAGGGCCTGCTCTTCACGAGCCCCAACCGCTACCTGCTCTCCCGCATCTTCGGCCGCGCCGCCGCCATCGCCATGCTGTTCCTGGTGGCGTTCGGCCTCCTCGGCGGCTGGCTCCTCGCGGGCCGCATGCTCTCCCCGCTCGACAAGATCACGGACGCCGCGCGCCTGGCCGCCAAGGGCTCGCTGTCGCACCGCATCCGGATGCCCGGCAAGACCGACGAGTTCCGGGAACTGTCCGACGTCTTCGACACCATGCTCGAGAAGCTCGAGTCGCACGTCGACGAGCAACGCCGGTTCGCCGCCAACGCCTCCCACGAACTGCGCACCCCGCTCGCGATCTCCCAGTCGCTGCTCGACGTGGCCCGCCAGGACCCGGCGAAGCTCGACGGCGAGCTGGTCGACCGCCTCCACACCACCACACGCCGCGCGATCGACCTCACCGAGGCGTTGCTGCTGCTCAGCCGCGGCGACCGAGGCACCTTCACCCGCGAGCCGGTCGACCTGTCCCTGGTCGCCGAGGAGGCCGCGGAAACCCTTCTGCCCCTGGCGGAACAGCGCGGGATCACCCTCGACGTCACCGGGGAACCCGCGGCCACGACAGGATCCGCGGAGCTCCTGCTGCGAGTCGTCACGAACCTGATCCAGAACGCGATCGTGCACAACCTCCCCGCGGACGGCACGATCACCGTCCACACCGAACCGCAGCACCAGGCGTGCGTCCTGCGCGTCGAGAACTCGGGCCGCGTGCTCGCGCCGGACCTCGTGCCGACGCTCACCGAACCGTTCCAGCGCGGCGGCGACCGCGTGCGCAGCGACGATCACGCGGGCGTCGGCCTGGGCCTCGCGATCGTGCACAGCATCGTCCGCGCCCACGACGGCGCCCTCGACATCGCCGCACGCCCGGAAGGCGGCCTGCGCGTCACGATCCGGCTGCCCAGCTCCTGAGCCGGGGCCCGATCTCGTCGAAGAACGCGGTCTTGGCACGCGTGTAGTCGTCGTAGTCCGGCCCGCCCGCGTGCTCGTCGGCGAGCCGGCGCTTGATCTGCTCGTAGCGCCGGGCCTGCTCGGGGTGGCTCCGCAGCCAGTCGCGGAAGTCCACGACGAACTGAGCGAACGGCGAGTCGGCGCGCCGGACGTGGAGAATCGCGCCCTCCTCCGGTGAGTGGAAGAGGCGCTTCTCGTAGGCGGAGTCGTCGGCCTGGTCCCCCGGCCTCCGAACGTCGCGGTGCACTCCGGGCGAGTCCGGCCTCGACCCGAGCGCCGGCTCGAACGGCGTCGGCGCCAGGAGCTCGGCCAGCCGCGCCGACGACGGCAGGTCCGGCACGCGCACCTGCAGGTCCACGAACGGCTTCGCGCCGAGCCCCGGCACCGCGGTCGACCCGATGTGCTCGTAGACGAACCCGTCCGCTCCGGGCAGCGGGGCGAGGGCCGCACGCACCTCGGCGAGGAGGCGCCGGGCTCGCAGCGGCCAGTCGGGGTCGTGTTCCACGATCACAGCGGAAGGCATACCTCGACCTTAGCCCGATCGGGGAGGTCGCCCTCGAAGCATTTCCCGTTACACCGCGACTTTGGACTCTCCATCAATTCGGCGAATGCGACGGAGTCATTCGGCCCTGTGCGCCGCACCCGTTCGGGGATCACGCTTGTCGTCTTCTGCAGCGACGGGAGGGCACGATGACCGAGCCGAGTGGCACGGTGACCGGCAGCGGCCAGTTCCGCGTCGGACCCGAACTCAGAACCGGCGTGATCGAAACGCGGAACCAGGGCGCGAAAGCCGTTCTGCACACCGTGGTCGACGGCGAGCCGATGGTCGAGGGCGACATCGTGCTCACCCTCGCGCGGGACGGCGACGTCCACCCGGAGGGCGTGATCATCCCTGGTCAGCAGTTCCGCTGGCCGGGCGGGCGGGTGCCGTTCGAGATCGACCCGGCCCTGCCGGACCAGGCCCGCGTGCACAACGCGATCGCGCACTGGCAGCGCAACACCCGCATTCGACTGGTGCCGAGAACCTCGACGGACACGAATTTCATTCGTTTCCAGCCCGGCGGTGGCTGCAGTTCTCCCGTCGGCATGCGCGGGAATCGCCAGAACATCACAATCGCCGCCGCCTGCGAAACCGGCGCGACCATTCACGAGATCGGGCACAGCGTCGGCCTGTGGCACGAGCAGAGCCGCGAGGACCGCAACAACTTCGTGAGAATCGACTTCACGAACATCCAGCAGCAGAACGCCCACAACTTCAACCAGCACCTCACCGACGGCGACGACGTCGGGCCGTACGACCACCACTCGATCATGCACTACCCGCGGTGGGCGTTCGCGATCGACACGAGCCGCGACACGATCACGCCGATCCAGAACGTCGAGATCGGCCAGCGCGAGGGACTCAGTCCCGGCGACTGCGCGGCGGTGCGGGCGATGTACAGCGGCCTCGAACCGGCGGCGGTGTTCCAGGGAGTGCAGTTCACCGGCTCCGTCCCGGCCGGCACGACGAAGCGCTGGTTCACGCACAGCTGGCCCGCCCACTGGTACGTGCTGTGGACGGTCGTGCCGACGGCGCCCGCGGTCGACGGCGGCGCGCAGGTCGAGTGGACCACGCAGGTCACCCGGCAGTCCGGCGGTTTGCTCAAGTACTTCCTCGCCGTCACGAACCTCACCGGCGGTCCCGTGGACGTCGAGGCCCGCTACGACGTGCTCGGCTGGTCGCCGAGCGCCCTGTGAGAGGAGTCGCCATGAGCGCCGACCTCGACGGCGGGGCCGCCCCCGCCTCACTCGACGACCTGGTCGTCGCCGAGTCCTTCGCCCCCGCCGGAGACGGTGGCGCGGCGCCGGATGCCGCCGCGGACACCGGGGACGTCGTGGCAGAGGAGGTCTCGCACGAAGCCGAGGACGCCGGTCCCGCACCGGAGAACTGAACGGAGAACCCGATGCGACTTGGTGTGCAGTTCCGAGGACAGGTGCCCGGCGGGACGTCGCGGCGCTGGTTCACCCACAGCTGGCCGGAGGGCTGGCGGGTGGTGTGGATGGTGGTGCCGACCTGGCCGATGGTCGACGGTGGCGCGCAGGTCGAGTGGAAGGTGCAGGTCGACCGGCAGGCCGCCGGGCTGATCAAGTACTTCATCGAGATCCGCAACCTCACCGGCGGTCCCGTGGACGTCGAGGCCCGCTTCGCCGTCCTCGACTGATCCGGTGCGCGGCACGGTGGTGATCCCGGCGGGCACGCCCGCGTTCGGCCGGGCGGTGCTGCGGGTGCGGCTGCTCGACGTCGCGCTCGCCGACGCGCCCGCGGCCACGCTGGCCGAGCACGTCCGCGAGTTCTCCCGCGACGACACGGCAGAGCAGCGCCTGCCGTTCGACTTCGGCCTGGCTGATGGGCCGATGCTGTCCGTCGCCGCTCACGTGGACGTGAGCGGCGACGGACAGGTTCGTCACGGCGACCTGGTGACCACGAGCGCCGTCGAGCCGTCCGACGGCGTGGTCGTCCCGGTCGACCCGGTGTAGGTCAGCGCCGGTAGACGCCGAGCTCGTAGAGCGAGTAGCCCCAGCCGGTACCGCGCTGGGTGGCGTGCAGCCGGACGTAGCGGCCCGTCGCCGTCACGTCGATCGAGTCCACACCGCCGTTGCCGGTGGTCGTGCCGTAGACCGATCGCCAGTTGTTGCCGTCGTCGGACACCTGGATCTCGTAGGCCCGGCCGTACGCGCCCTCCCACACCAGCTGCACGTGCTGGAACGTCGTGACCGCGCCGAGGTCGACGCGCAGCCACTGCGGGTCGGCCCAGTCGGTGGCCCAGCGCGAGCTCCCGTTGCCGTCGACGGCGTTCGACGGCGGGTAGGGGGCGCCGTCACCGACCTGCTGGTAGGACGACGCCGTCGTGGGCCTGCCCTGTGCGACGTTCGTCCCGGCCGGCTGCGGTGCGACGACCCGGACCGACCTCGTCTCGATGCCGATGTTGCCGCGGCCGTCCTCGGCCATGACGTAGACCTTCCACACCCCCAGGCGGTCCGGGGCGGTGACGGTCAGCCGGTTCCCGGTGACCTGCACCGGGGTTCCGGCCAGGCCACCGCTGTTGTCGATGTACTTGCTGTTGAACGCCGCCGACCACGCGATGGCGTCCCCGTTCGGATCGGACGCGGCCACGTCGATGGTCAGCGGAGCCCCGGCGGCGACGGTCTGCGGCAGGTTCATCGCGGAGATCACCGGCGGGGTGTTCGACGGCGTCGCGCCTCCGAAGGCCCGCTGCACCGAGTAGAACGACAGGCGCTTCTTCCCCGCGGGCGTCAGGTTGAACCAGACCGCGCCGAAGTCGTACTCCGTGCCGTAGTGGAACAGCGTGCCGCCGAAGGAGACCCCGGTGTGGGCGGTGATGCAGTTCCAGGCCTGGGTGTACCCGTCGCGCTTCTGCACGTCCGTCGGCTCGGCCGGCACGCCGTTGGCGTCGTTGGGCACCTCCCACTCCCCCGCCGGACCGGCCTCGGTCAGGATGTACGGCTTCGTGTACCCACCGGAGACCCAGTCCTGGCGCACCTTGCAGACGTTGCCGTAGGAGTTCACCGAGTACAGGTCGAGGTCGGGCGCGTGCGCCTTGAGGTACACCCACGCACCGGTCCACGCGTCCGTGTTCGTCACCGGGTGGTTCGTGTCGATCGCGTGGATCGCCCGCGCCGCCTCGTTGACGTACTTCGCGTACTCGACGCGCTGGGTCTCCAGCTCGGCGCCCGAGTAGCAGTTCTGCAGTCCCAAGATGGACTCGTTGCCGACGTTCCACATGAGAACGCCGGGGTGGTCCTTGTACGCGGTCACCCACTGGCGGATCTGGCCGAGCATGTCGGCCTTGTACTGGGTGTCCGTCACGTAGTTCACGCAGCCGCCGGAACCGGGACCGCCACCGGGCTGCAACCAGAAGCCGTTCATCACGCGCAGACCGTTCGCGGCGGCCGCGTCCAGCAGCGGGCGGGTCGAGGCGTCCGTGCCCCAGGTCCGCAGCGTGTTGACACCCATGGACTTGAGCTCGGGCATGTACCTCGCGGCGTCCGCGGCCGGCGGGCCCCACGTCAGGCCCTTCACCGTCCACGGCTGACCGTCGACCGTGAGCTGCCAGTTGCCCTGCGACCCGGTGACCCGCACGCCGGTGCCGGGCTGCGGGTTCGAGCCGCCCTGCTCGCCGTACACCCGGAACTCCCACAGCGAGACGCCGTAGCCGTTGGCGCGCTGGGTCGAGTGGACGCGGACGTACCGGCCGGTGCCGGTGACGTCGAAGCCCTGCCTGCCACCGGTGCCCCCGGTGACGGATCTGACGGACGACCAGGAGTCGCCGTTGGCGGACACCTGGATCTCGAAGTTCGTAGCGTGGGCGGACTCCCAGTCGAGCTCGACACGGGTCACCGTCGACGACGCGCCCAGGTCGACCCGCAGCCACTGCGGGTCGCTCCACGCGCTGGACCAGCGTGTGCCCGGGTCACCGTCGACCGCCGCCGACGCGGGGGTTCCCGCGCCCTCGGTCGACGACGCGGTGGCGGGTTTGCCTTGGGACAGCAGCGACGGCGCGGCACTGACCGTGCCCGGCACGACTGCGAGTCCCACGAGCACGGCGAGCACCGTGCCCACGGAGCGGAGGCGGAACATTGCGTCTCCTGGGGTTGGGGTGAGATGCGGGAGAGCGCTCTCACAACCCTGACGGCGAATGTTACGAACAGACTTCGACGATGTCAACGCACCTCTTGACACCTCGCGAGACGAGCGGGACTCTACGTGGGAGAGCGCTCTCCCAAGCCGGTAGCCCCATCGGCAGGAGGACACAGTTGTCCCGAAAACTCAGCGCGCTGGCCGTCACGGCCGGCCTCGTCGCGGCCGTGTTCGCGGTCGCGAGCCAGTCGGCCCAGGCCGACGACTACGTCAGTCACCACGAGTTCCAGGCGAACTGCGCGTTCGCCACGGACCGCCCGGACGACCCGATCGTCTTCCCCGGACTGCCGGGCGCGTCGCACCTGCACACGTTCCTCGGCAACAACTCCATCAACGCGAACAGCACCAACGACTCGCTCCGGCAGGGCAGCACGAACTGCATCACGCCGGACGACAAGTCGGCGTACTGGTTCCCGTCGGTGCTGAACGGCGACCAGGTCGTGCGGCCGATCGGCAACCAGGTCGTCTACTACAAGTCGGGAATCCTGAAGTACCAGGACGTCCAGCCGTTCCCGCCGGGCATGCGGTTCGTGGTCGGCAGTCCCACCTCGACGCTCGAGCAGTTCCGCGACCACCCCGGCGCCATCGAGGGGTTCGAGTGCGGCGACAGCGCCAAGAACTGGGACATCCCGGCCTGGTGCGCCCCAGGCAGCCAGCTCAACGTCCGCTTCCAGGCGCCGAGCTGCTGGAACGGCCGTGATCTCGACTCGGCGGACCACAAGTCGCACATGGCCTACCCGGACCGCGCGAGCCTGGTCTGCCCGTCGTCGCATCCCGTGCCAGTGCCGATGATCGAGTTCAAGATGGCGTTCCCGGTGTCCGGGGACATGTCCCGGGTGCGGTTGTCGAGCGGCCGGGGCTACACCTGGCACTACGACTTCATGAACGCCTGGGACGCCCCCACCCAGGCCGCGCTCGTCCGTCACTGCGTCAACGGCGGCCTGCAGTGCGACCCGCGCGGGTACGACCAGTACAAGCCCCATCGGGGCGCCGCACTCGGACCGGACTACCGGTTGCCGCGGTGAAGTCGGATCTCCAGCACCCCGGGGCTCACGCTCCGGGGGGTCTCGTGTTCGGGGAACTCCTAGCGCGGGGCCGACAGCGTCGTCCCCGGCAGGAACTCGCACGACAGCAGCTCGTGGGTCAGCTTCTGCGGCAGGCGGGCCAGCAGGTGCACGGCACGCCGGCCCGTCTCCCACCTCGGCACGCGCATCCCGGTGAGGCCCAGCAGGTCGGTCTCCGGCACGTCGAGCGCCAGCACCGAGAGGTCCCCCGGCACGGAAAGACCCCGGCGCCGCGCCGCACGGACGAGTGCGGACGCGTCGTCGGGGTGTTCGGCGATCACCGCCGTGACGCCGACGCGCAGGAGCTGGTCGAGCCAGACGGCCGGGGCGTGCAGTCCCTTGACGCGCCAGGACTCCGCGGCCTCACGGAAGCCGTGCAGGCGTTCGGCCGAGGCGATGCCGCTCGGCAGTCCGATGTAGACGATCTGCAGATGGCCGAGAGCCGCGGTGCGCGCGACGAGATCTCGCACGCCCGCGGCGTAGTCGACGTCCACGTACGGGACGTCTCTGGCGGTGCTGTCCCGTCTGCCGATCGACACGAACGGGATGGCGTTGTCCGCCAGGCATCTCAGGTCGTGCTCGTCGGCGGTGCGGTCGAGCAGCACGCAGCCGCTGAGGGCCACGTGCCGCGTGTCGACGAAGTCGAGGTCGGCGCACAGGAGCAGGCCGCTGCCCGCCCTGTGCGCCGCGTGACCTATGCCCGCCAGAGCGGGCGTGCTCTCACCGGGAAGCTTCTCCCGGGAGAGCACGCCGATCAGGCTCACGGATAGTTCACCAGGTAACGGACCTGGTTCGCGGTGTTCGCGACACCACCGACACCGTTGATGACGTTCGCGATCGTGCCCACGCCGCCGAGCGACACGGTGACCAGGTGCGTGAACCGGACACCGGCCCGGTTGGGCGCCTCGAACCCGTTGTCCGTCACGATGCTCGGATCCGCCTGGTTGAAGGCGTAGACGCCTACGCCGAACGCCTCGTGCGTCGTCACGGTGTCCGCGACCTTGTAGCCGGCCCAGCCGCGCTTGGACCCGTTCATCCACGCGGCCTGGTTCGGCGGGTCGTAGGGCAGCTCGTTCTGGTACAGGTAGACGCGGCCTCCGTTACCGTTCCACACCAGGTTGTGCTGCTGGTAGTGCTCCACGAACAAACCGTACGCGATGACGTTGTCGCCGTTGACGACCACACCGTTCTGGCCGGGGTTGGCCGTCCAGCTGACGCCCTCGCCGTGGTCGGCGCGCCACACCCAGGTGTGGTCGATGATGGTGTTGCGGCTGTTCACCCGCAGGCTCGTCGTCGCCTTGCCGGCCTGCGACCCGCCGACGCGCAGGTACACGTCGTGCATCGAGGTGGGGTTGGCCGAGTGGTCGGTCGTCGTCGAGTCGCCGATCTCCAGCAGCACCGGGGAGTTCTGCACCCCCGCGTCGACCAGGAACCCGGCGAGCTTCACACCGTCCACATCGGACGTCGTCAGCGCCGCCCTGCCGGTGGTCGGCGTCAGCGTCGCGAGCCCCAGGCCGAGCACGACCGTGTTCGGGCGGGTCACGCGGATCGTGTCGTCGACCTGGTGGATGCCGGGGGTGAGCAGGAGGTGCTTGCCCTGCTGCAACGCCGCGTTGATCGTGGCGACCGGGGTGCCGGGCTTGACGATGAAGAAGTCCGCCAGCGACACCGACGTGCCGGGGTTGCCGTTCTCCCAGCTCGTGCCCCGGGAGTTCTGGCGCAGCGCGGGGATGAACACCCGGTACTCACCGGAGTTGTCGAAGTACAGGTACGGCTTCTCGCGCGTCACCGGCGAGGTGTCCACGGTCGTGTGCGACGGGTTCGGGAACTGGTTCGGCGGTGCGCCCTGCGTTCCCGCGAAGACCATGTTCCAGACCGAACCGGACCAGCCGCCCGCCAGGTTGCTGTTGCGGGTGAGGAACTGCTGCTGCGAACCGGAGACGGTCACGCCGTCGATCTTGCTGTCGACGATCAGGCCACCGCTGGCCCAGCCGTCGTAGCCGTTCCACAGGTGCGCCTGGCCACGCAGGTGCATCCGCCGGTACGCCGTGGCCTGCGAGACCGCCCAGCGCTCGACCTGGTTCGCCGGCAGCGTCACGGACAGGTTCTCCGCACCGCGCCAGAAGTTCTGGGTCGCGTTGCCGAGGTTGTTCGGGTCGCTGCCCTGCTGCAGCCAGTCGGCCTCGACCCGGATGTGGCCGTTGATGTTCACGTCGTCCGGCATCAGGCCCAGGCCCGCGACCTGCGTGTAGAAACGCAGGTTGACGTCGGCGTCGTAGGTGCCGGGCTTGAAGAGGACGGCATGGCGCTGCGGGCCGAACTGGTTCGTCTTCATCTGCGCGGAGATCGCGTCGAGCCTCGACTGCATCTCCGCCTGCGACGAGCCCGGACCGTAGACGTACACGTTCGGGCCGAAGTCGGGGTTGCGCGGGTCGGTCGGCGTCACGCCTGGAACGTCCGGAGTACCGGTGTAGACCCCGAGCTCCCACAACGAGTAGCCGTAGCCGGTGCCGCGCTGGGTGCCCAGCACCCGGACGTACCGGCCGGACCCGCTGACGTCGAGCGACTGGGCGCCGCCCGTGCTCGTGGTCGTGGAGTGGACGTCACGCCAGGAGCTCGCGTTGTCGGACAGCTGGACCTGGAAAGCCTTGCCGTAAGCCGCTTCCCAGTTCAGGGCTACGCGGCAGACCTGCTGGGTGGAGCCGAGGTCGACCTGCAGCCACTGCGGGTCGGAGAACTGCGAGGACCACCTGGTCCCCGCGTTGCCGTCCACGGCAGCGGAGGCGGGAGTGCCACCGCCCTCGGCGGACGACGCCGTCGCGGTCTTGCCGAGTGCGACGTTGGTGGTGCCACACCCGGCGGCGCCGGCTGGGGCGGTGCTGATGCTTGCGGTGGTCACGAGACACAGGGCTGCGGCAGCGAGTGCGGCCGCCCGGGACAGGGGAGAGCTCATGAGCCTGCCTGACACGTTTGGGGCGAGTGAGCCCGAACGGTGACGCCCGTGGCACCGGGCGTCGGGAGAGCGCTCTCCCGCAGATTAACGTGTGATGTCGCGGAGGTCAATCACGCGGACGCCCGGAGCACGAGTTCCGGTTCGAAGATGACCGACCTCGGCCGCTCCTCGGGGTCGCCCAGGGCCGTGAGCAGCACTTCCGCCATCTTCGCCGCCATCTCCTCCACGGGCTGGCGCACGGTGGTCAGCGACGGGCGGCAGGCCGCGGCGGGCGCGCTGTCGTCGAAACCGACCACCGCAACGTCCTCGGGAACGCGCTTTCCCGCAGCTAGCAGCACGTCCACGGCGCCCTGGGCCATCAGGTCGTTGGCCGCGAACACCCCGTCGACCTCCGGGTGGTCGGCGAGCAGCCGTCGCATCGCCACCGCACCGCTCGTCACCGTGAAACCACCTTCGACCGTTGGCACGTAAGGAAACCCGCTGCGCGCCATGGCGGCCCGGAACCCCGTGAGCCGGTCCTGGCTGGCGAGCACGTCCAACGGTCCGGAGATCACGCCGACGTGCGTGCGCCCGATCTCCGCGAACCGCGCGGCCGCGAGCCTGCCGCCGGCCTGGTGGTCGAGGTCGACGAAGCTGACCGGCAACGGTCGGCCGGGCCGCGCGTAGAGCACCACGGGCACCTCGGCCTCCAGCAGCCTGTCCGGCAACGACTCGGCCGCGTGCGTCGTCACCAGCAACGCCCCGTCGGCGCTGCCCTGGCGCAGGAACTCCACGACGTCGCCCCTGGTCCGGTCCGTGTCCGCGAGCATCAGCACGGGGTGGACGCCGCGGGTGCGCAGGAAGTCGACGACACCGGCGGTGACGCGGCCGAAGAACGGGTCCACGAACACGTCGGACCCGCCGCCCGCGCCCGAGATGATCAGCGCCACCGTCCCGGTGCGGCGGGTGACGAGCGACCGGGCGGCGTGGTTCGGCGTGTACCCGGTCCGCTCGATCGCGTCGCGGACCGTCTCCTGCAACTGCGGGTCGACGTTGCGGGTGCCGTTCACGACGCGCGAGACCGTCGCCCGCGACACCCCGGCCACCCTCGCGACGTCCTCGAGCGTCGGCGTGCCCTTGAGCATGATCCGTTTCACCACGGCCGAGGTGCGATCTCCGACGTGAGCCGCGTGCCACCGGCGTCCGGTCCGATCAGGACGGTGAACGCACCGGGTTCCACCTGCCACGACCCCTCCCAGTGACGGACGGCCCGGTCCGGCACCCGCACCAGCGCCTCGACCGCCTCCCCCGGCTCGGCCTGGACGACCGCGAAGCCCGCGAGCCACCTCCGGGGCCTCGGCACCGCGCTGTCCTCGCGGGACAGGTAGACCTGCACGACCTCACGCCCGCGCCGCCCGCCGACGTTGCGCACGGTCACCCGCACCACGTCCCCTTCGACCCGCGCTTCCTCGTAGTCCCACGAGGTGTAGCCGAGCCCGTACCCGAACCAGTAAGCAGGCTCGTGAGCCGCCCACGCGCGATACCCGATGGCCAGGCCTTCTCCGTAGGACAGGGATCCGTTGACGGGTAGGAAGTCCGCGACCGGCACGTCGGCCTCCCGCGCGGGCCACGTGGTCGGCAACCGCCCGCCGGGCTCGCGCTCGCCGAACAGCACGTCCGCGAGCCCGTTGCCGCCCTCCTGCCCGGGAAACCAGGTGAGCAGCACAGCGGCGGCGTCGTGCCGCCACGGCAACAGCACCGGTCCGCCGGAGTTCACGACGACGATGGTGTTCGGGTTCGCCGCACACACCGCCGTGACCAGCGCGTCCTGCTCCCCCGGCAACTCGAGCGAGCTCCGGTCCCGGCCTTCGCTCTCGATCGCGTCCGTGGTGCTGACCACCACCACGGCGACGTCGCTCCGGCTCGCCGCGTCGACGGCGGCCGCGAACTCCTCGTCCGGACGAGGCCGCGGCGGATCGGCGGCCAGCATCGAGGCCATGCCGCTGTCCTCGCCGAGCTCGCGGCAGGCGACCAGCTCGACCCGCGTCCCCTCTTCCAGCACCACCTCCACTTCGTGATGGGGCGGGCGGAGGTGCTTCACGGCGGGGTCGTCGGTGTCGATCTCCTGCACGACGTCCAGCACCCGGTCGCCGCCGACGTCCAACGTCAGCCGGCCGTATCCCGCGACCGCGAGCCGCCACGGGCCCGATGTCCTGACGTGCAGTTCGGTGCTGATCTCCAGGACCGCGGCACCCGGTACCTCCTCGGTCTCGAGGATGCGGCCGGTCAGGCGGTGTTCGCGGAACAGCACCTCGCCGTCCGAGCCGAGCACGCGCACCAGGACCGGTGCGGCCACGGGGGTCGGGCGGTCGTCGATGCGGACGCCGGGTTCGTGGACGACGTCGGTGAGCTCGGACAGCGCGGTGAGCAGGGAGTTCTCGGCGGCCGGGTAGAGGCCGGAGCTGCCGCCGCCCTGGACGCGGGGTGCCGCGGCGCCGGGTCCGATGAGCGCGATGCTCCCGCCCGGCGGGAGGGGCAGGATGCCGTTGTTGCGGAGGAGGACGGTGCTCGCGGCCACGGCTTCGCGGAGGAGGGCGGTGTCGGCGGCGAGGTCACCAGCAACGTCCGCGGCAAGGCCACCAGCGACGTCCGCGGCAAGGCCACCAGCGACGTCCGCGGCGGACTCACCTGTGGCGTCCGCGAACTCCCCTTCGCCTCCTTCCAGTTCCAGCGCCCCCACCCGCGCGGCCAGCCTCAGCAGCCGCACCACCTTGTCGTCGATCCAGCCCTCCTCCACCTCCCCCGCCTCGACCGCCGCCACCAGCCGCTCTCCCCAAGGTCCCCACGGCCCCGGCATCGACAGGTCCTGCCCCGACACCGCCGACGCCACGGTCGTCCGCACCGCACCCCAGTCCGACACCACCACCCCGTCGAAGCCCCACTCGTCCTTCAGAGGCGTGGTGAGCAGCGGGTTCTCCGACATCGGATGCCCGTTCACCCCGTTGTAGGCCGACATCACCGCCCACGCTCCCGCCTCCACCGCCGCCTCGAACGGCGCGAGGTAGAGCTCGCGGAGGGTGCGGTCGTCGACGACGACGTCGTGGGTGAGCCGGTCGGTCTCGGTCTCGTTGGCGACGAAGTGCTTCGGGCAGGCCGCGACCCCGCCGGACTGCACGCCCCGCACGTAGGCGACGCCGAGGCGGGCGGTGAGCAGCGGGTCCTCGGAGAAGCACTCGAAGTGGCGGCCGCCGTAGGGGGTGCGGTGCAGGTTCAGCACCGGGGCGAGCAGCACGTCCACGCCCTTGCTGCGGGACTCCGCGGCCAGCAGGACGCCCAGTCGCCGCACCAGGTCCTCGTCCCAGGTGGCACCGAGGGCCGTCGGGGACGGCAGGGCCAGTGACGTGCGGCGTTCGTCCCAGCCCGGGCCGCGCACGCCCGCCGGGCCGTCGGAGAACGTCAGGGCTCGCAGGCCGATCGACGGCTCCGCGCAGCTGCGCCAGACCGATCCCCCCGCCAGCAGTCGTACCTTGGCGGGCAGGTCGAGCTTGCCGACCAGGCGGGCCAGCTCGTGGTCGTCGTGCACCGGGAACCTCCTTGGAGAGCGCTCTCCAAAGAGTCGGGGTGCGGGGGTCCGGTGTCAATGCGTCGGAAGGTCGCTTCTCAGCCGCGGGGGTGGGCGGCGCCCGTCTCCAGCAGCACGGCGACCGGGAGCGTGGCCGCGCCCACCGCGACCGCGTCGGGACCCGTTCTGCCCAGCTCGAGCCGTACCTGGCCGAACGGGTGGCGCAGCGCGTGGTCGGCCGTCGCGGCGATGATCTCGTCCAGTTTGCGGGCTCCGAGAGCGAGGCCCGCCCAGCCGCCGAGGACGATGAGCTCGGGGTTGAACAGGTTCACGAGGTTGGCGATCCCGGCACCCAGATAGCCCACGGACTCGTCCACCACCCGGCGGGCGACGGCCGACCGGGACGAGAGCAGGTCCTCCAGCGCGGACTGCTCGTCCAGCCGGGGAACCTCCCGGCGCAGCGCCTCGCGGTAGCGGCCGAGCATCGCCTCCGCCCCGGCATACGCCTCCAGGCAGCCGCGCGCGCCGCACCGGCAGCGCCGCCCGCCGTAGGAGATCGTGGTGTGGCCCCACTCCCCCGCGTTGCTGGTCGCCCCGCGGTGCACGACCCCGCCGGTCACCACGGCCACCCCGACACCCGACCCGACCAGCGCGATCACCGCGTGACGGGTCCCCCGGCCGGCGCCGAACCACATCTCGGCCTGCCCCTGGGTCTTCGCGCCGTTCTCCACGTAGAGCGGCGGTGCGACACCGGCCGCCCGAAGCATCTTCTCCAGTGGAACGGCGTCCCAGCCGATCGTCTGCGCGTGCACGACGGCCGACGTCCCCTGCTCGACCGTGCCGGGCACACCCACGCCGACGCCGAGCACCGAGGACGCCGCGACGCCCGCCTCGGACAGGACCTCGCCGACCCCCGACGCGATCAGCTCGCTGACGGCGACCGGCTCCACGACGCCGAGCGGGTGGTCCACAGCGGACAGCCGGGTCATGCCGAGGTCGAACAGCTCGACCTTGATCCCCGTCTCGCCGACGTCGACCCCGATGACGTGCCCGAACGCGGGGTTGACCCGCAGCAGCACGCGCGGTCTGCCGCCGTCGGACTCGACCGATCCGGCCTCGACCAGCAGGCCCTCGTCGAGCAGCTCGCCGGTGATCGTGCTGGCCGTCGCGGCGCTCAGCCCGGTGGCCGAGCTCAGCTGCTGACGGCTCAGCGGCCCGTCCAGGAACAGCGCCGTCAGCAGCACCGACCGGTTCTGCCGGCGGAGGTCCCGGACGGTCGCCCGTGTGCGCACCATGGGCGCCGAGGTTAGTTCGCGACTAAAAATAAGCCTCGGGTCGTGACCTCTTCGTTATTGACTTGCCTGTGAGGTCAGGCGTCTACTCTACGGCGACCAGGGGCCTTCACCGGCCCCACCCGCGATGGCACGCGCGGTCACCTTCTCCCAGCGCTCACTTGATTCTTCTCGCTTTCGTTGGAGAACAAGGAGTTTCCATGAGAATCAGGCGTGTTTGCGCTGCCGTCACCGCGACCGCCCTGGCGTTCACCGGTGCCTGTTCGGCCACGAACCCCGGCAGCAACGGCAACACCGCCGGCGTGCTGAACGTGGGTATGCCGAACGGACCGCAAACGGAGAACAACAACCCGTTCCTCAACTCGTCGGCGTCCTCGTCGCTCGGCTACCGGCGGTTGCTGTTCGAACCGCTCGCGATGGTCAACGAGGTCAAGGTGACCGACCAGCCGAAGCCTTGGCTGGCAACGAAGTTCACCTGGTCGGAGAACTTCCACAAGCTGTCGCTCACGATTCGCGACGGTGTCACGTGGTCCGACGGCAAGCCGCTGACGGCCGAGGACGTGGCCTACACCTTCGAGCTGCTCAAGAAGAACCCCGGGCTGAACATCGAAGGCGTTCCGTACCAGGACATCTCCTTCTCCGGCAGCGAGGTCGTCGTCGGCTTCCCGAAGTCGCAGTTCGTCAACCAGAAGAAGATCCTCGAGCAGTTCGTGGTGCCCAAGCACCAGTGGTCGACCTTCTCCAACCCGTCGACCGAGACGCTGAAGGAACCGGTCGGCAGCGGCCCTTACACGCTGAAGTCGTTCACCCCGCAGACGGTGACGCTGTCGATCAGGGACGAGTACTGGCAGGAGCTCCCGAAGGTCAGGGAGCTGAGGTACACCTCCTACAGCGACAACAACGCGCAGACCAACGCGCTCGCCACCGGTGCCGCCGAGTGGAGCTTCACCTTCATCCCCAACTACCAGGCCGCCTACACCAGCAAGGACCCGCAGAACCACAAGCTGTGGTTCCCGCCGGTGCTCGGCGTGCACGGACTGTGGTTCAACACCAAGGCGAAGCCGTGGGACGACCCCGCGCTGCGCCGCGCCGCGAACATGGTGGTGAACCGCGACGACATCTTCATGCAGGGCGAGGCGGGCTACTTCTACCCGAAGGTCGACAACATCACGGGCATCCCGACGCCCGCCGGTGAGTCGTTCATCGCCCCGCAGTTCAAGGAGAAGAAGGTCACGGTCGACGTCGAGGGCGCGAAGAAGGCCCTGACCGAGGCCGGTTACTCCTTCGACGGCACCACGTTGAAGGGCAAGGACGGCGCCCCCGTCACGATCACGCTGACCGTGCCGTCGGGCTGGTCGGACTACGTCACCGACCTGGAGATCATCAAGGACAACTTCGCCAAGATCGGCATCGCCGCGACGGTGAACCTGCAGAACGCCGACGCGTGGACCAAGGCGCTCGACACCGGTGACTTCGGTGCCGCGATGCACTGGACCAACAACGGCCTGACGCTGTACGACATCTACCAGTCCATCATGGACGGTGCGCTGTACAAGCCGATCGGCACGCCTGGCGTGAACGGCAACTACGGCCGTTACGAGAACTCCGCCGCCACCAAGGCGTTGGACGACTTCGCGAACGCCCCCGACGAGACCGTCCGCAACGCCGCGCTGCACGAGCTGCAGAAGATCTTCGTGCAGGACATGCCCGTCATCATCACCTCCGCGGCCAACGGCGGCGGTCAGTACAGCACCAAGAACTGGGTCGGCTGGCCGAGCGAGCAGGACCAGTACGCCCCGGTGCAGCCCACGCTGGAGAACGCCCTCGACATCGTGCTGAAGCTGAGGCCTGCCTCGTGACGGCCGAGGTAGCGCCGGCGGTCTCCGGAACGGTCTCGACAGAGATCGTTCTGGAGGCCGACGGCCTCACCAAGCACTTCCCCGTCAGCGCGCCGTTCTCCCGCACGAAGAAGGCGGTGCGGGCGGTCGAGGGGGTGTCGCTCCAGCTGCGCCGGGGCAGCGTCACCGCGCTCGTCGGCGAGTCCGGGTCGGGCAAGTCGACGGTCGCGCGGCTGCTCGCCCAGCTCTACCCGCTGACGTCCGGCGAGATCCGGTTGCACGGCCAGAACGTCTCCGTGCAGCGAGGATGGGCGCACGGGCGCAAGTTCAAGGCGTACTGCCGCCGGGTCCAGATGATCTTCCAGGACCCGTTCGCCTCGCTGAACCCCGTGCACACCATCCGCTACCACCTCACGCGGGCGCTCACCATCCACGGCAACCGCGGCGACGACCTGGAGACCTCGCTCGCGGACCTGCTGACCCGCGTCCACCTGACCCCGGCGGACCGGTACCTCGACAGGTACCCGCACGAGCTGTCCGGCGGGCAGCGGCAGCGCGTCGCCATCGCACGGGCGCTGGCCGCGAGTCCCGAGGTGCTGCTGGCCGACGAACCGGTGTCCATGCTGGACGTCTCGATCCGGCTCGGTGTGCTCAACCTGTTGCGCGACCTGAAGGAACGGCTGCACCTGTCGATCCTCTACATCACGCACGACATCGCGTCCGCGCGGTACTTCGCCGACGAGACGGTGGTGATGTACGCGGGTCAGGTCGTCGAGGGCGGTGACAGCGAGAAGGTCACGCAGAAGCCGGCGCACCCGTACACGCAACTGCTGATCGAGTCGGCACCAGACCCCGACCGTCCGGCAGCGGAGGAGAAGGACGGTGGTTCCGGCGAACCGCCGTCCCTCATCGAGCCGCCGCCGGGCTGTCGGTTCCACCCCCGCTGCCCGTTCGCGATGGACGTCTGCCGCACGGACGTCCCGCCCCGTTTCGAGCTCGGCGACGGGCACTTCGCCGCGTGCTGGCTGTACCGGGAGGAGGCCGCGTGAGCTACCTCCTCAAACGGCTGACCTTCTACCTGCTCACCGCGTGGGCCGCCGTCACGATCAACTTCTTCGTGCCGCGGATGATCCCCGGTGACCCGGTGCAGGCGCTGATCACCAAGCAGCGCGGGCAGATGACGAGCGAGTCCGTCCGGTCGCTGTACGTCCTCTTCGGACTGGACAAGAACGAGAGCCTGGCCAGTCAGTACTTCTCCTACCTGGGCCAGCTCCTGCGCGGTGACCTCGGGATGTCGTTCACGTTCTTCCCGAGCCCGGTGTCGGACGTGATCGGCGACGGGCTGCCGTGGACCGTCGGGCTGGTCGGCATCACGACGGTGATCGGGTTCCTGCTCGGCACCGCCGCGGGTGCCGTGGTGGGCTGGCGGCGCGGCTCGTGGGCGGACTCGCTGATCCCGGTCACGACGTTCGTCTCGTCGATCCCGTACTTCTGGCTCGGCCTGGTGGCGATCGCCGTGCTCACCGGCCCGGGCAGCTTCTTCCCCGCGTCCGGCGCCTACGAGATCGGGCTCGTGCCGAACTGGGACTGGCAGTTCATCGGCAGCACCGTGCAGCACGGGCTGCTGCCCGGCCTGACGATCCTCGTCTCGTCGGTCAGCGGCTGGATCCTGAGCATGCGCAACATGATGGTGACGGTGTCGTCGGACGACTACGTGACCGTCGCGCACGCCAAGGGCCTGTCCGAACGCCGGGTGATGCTCGCCTACGCCGCCCGCAACGCGTTGCTGCCCAACGTCTCCGGCTTCGCGCTGGCGCTCGGGTTCATCGTCGGCGGCACCCTGCTGGTGGAGATCGTGTTCTCCTACCCCGGTCTCGGCCTGCAGCTCTTCCAGGCGGTCGGCGCCAAGGACTACCCGCTGTTGCAGGGCATCTTCCTCATCATCACGCTGTCCGTGCTGCTGGCGAACCTCCTCGCGGACGTCGCCTACCTCGCGCTGGACCCTCGCACCCGCAGGGAGGCCTGATGCGCACCAACGCCAAGGCGCTCACCGGCGTGATCATGCTGGGCGTGTTCGTCCTGCTGGCCGTCATCGGTCCCTGGATCGCGCCGTTCGACCCGTCGATGCGCAGCAACGCGCTGCTGCAACCCCCGTCGTCCACGCACTGGTTCGGCACCACGCACCTCGGCCAGGACATCTTCAGCCAGGTCCTCGCCGGCACCCGCAGCGTCGTGTTCGTCGGCGCCGTGGCCGGAGTCGCCGCGACCGTGCTGTCGGTGCTCATCGGCATCACCGCCGGGTATCTCAGCGGGTCGGCGTCGGAGGGGCTGTCGGCGCTGTCGAACGTGTTCCTGGTGATCCCGGCGCTGCCGTTGATCATCATCATCACCTCGTCGCTGCCTGAGACCAGCAACCTCACGATCGCTCTGGTGATCGGCCTGACCTCGTGGGCCTGGAACGCACGGGTGCTGCGGGCGCAGACGTTGTCGTTGCGCCGGCGGGACTACGTGGAGGCGGCACGCGCGAACGGCGAGTCGACGTGGCGGATCATCCTGTTCGAGATCCTGCCGAACCTCTACGCCGTGATCGCGTCCGGGTTCGTCGGGACGGTGCTGTTCGCGGTGATCTCCGAGATCACGCTGGCGTTCATCGGTGTCTCCGACGCGGGCGGCTGGAACTGGGGCACGGTCCTGTACTGGGCCCAGTCGCAGCAGGCGCTCGCCCAGGGCGCGTGGTGGTGGTTCGTGCCCGCCGGACTCGCGATCGCGTTGCTCGGCACGTCGTTGTCCCTGGTCAACTTCGGCATCGACGAGTACGTCAACCCGCGCCTGCGCACCCGTTTCTCGATGCGCGGCGTCCGGATGCGCGTCGGTTTCACCCCCGTGCTCGCCAAGGAGACGTCATGAAGGAACGCATTCTCGAGGTGCGCGGGCTGGACGTCGACTACGGCCTCGGCCCGGACGCGGTGCGGGCGGTCCGCAACGTCGACCTGACCCTGCACCGCGGCGAGGTCCTGGGCCTCGCCGGGGAATCGGGCAGCGGGAAGTCCACGCTGGCCTACGGGATGACGAGGTTGCTGCCACCGCCGGGCGTGGTGGCGGGCGGCGAGGTGACCTACCACCTCGACGACGGCTCGACCGTCGACCTGCTGCGGATGCGCGACGCGGACCTGCGGCGGCTGCGGTGGTCGGAGATCGCCATCGTCTTCCAGGGCGCGATCAACTCGCTCAACCCGGTGCAACGGATCTCGGCCCAGCTGATGGACGTCCTCAAGGCGCACTCGGCCGGCTCGACCCCGCGGTCACGGCAGGACCGGGCCCGGGAGCTGCTCAGCCTGGTCGGCATCGCCACCGACCGCCTGCACAGCTACCCGCACCAGTTGTCCGGCGGCATGCGGCAACGCGTGATGATCGCGATGGCGCTCGCCCTGGAACCCCGCGTCGTGATCATGGACGAGCCGACCACCGCGCTGGACGTGGTGGTGCAGCGGCAGATCCTGCGCACGCTCGTCGGTCTGCGCGAACGGCTCGGCTTCTCGGTCGTGTTCATCACGCACGACCTGTCGCTGCTGGCCGAGTTCTCGGACCGGATCGCGATCATGTACGCGGGGCAGGTCGTCGAGGAGGCGGTGTCGGCCGATCTCTACCGCACTCCCCTGCACCCCTACAGCGACGGGCTGCTGCGCTCGTTCCCCTCGGTGAGGGGGCAGCGGCGGGAACTCTCCGGCATTCCCGGCTCGCCACCCGACCTGCGGATGATGCCGACCGGGTGCGCGTTCCACCCGAGGTGCCCACGAGCGCTGGACGTGTGCGACGAGCAGGTCCCCGTCTTGGGGCAGAGCAGGGACAACCGGTCGGTGGCCTGCTGGCTGCACCCGGTCGCCGTGTCGTGACGCGTGCGGCGCCCCACCCGTGAGCGGGGCGCCGCATCGCGCTCTACCAGCCGGAGTTTCCGGTGCCGCGCTGGATCGTGTAGCGGTTCTCGTCGTTGGCCATGCCCTGGCTGCCGGTCCCCTTCACGCCCGACACGGTCACCCGGTCGAAGCGCCCGGTGCCGGTCACCAGGTTGAAGTGCATCCCGTGGGAGCCCGCGTTGGACACGGCGACGCCCTTGTCGTCGGTGAACGCCTCGGTCGCCCCGCCCGTGCCGTTGACGCGGACGTCGTCGACGGTCAGGTTCGTGATCGCCTTGTTCCAGCTGAACAACACGCCGTGGTAGCTGGAGTCGGTGATCTCCAGGTCCTTCAGGACCAGCGCCCCGGTGATGTCGGCGCGCTCGGCGAACACCCAGACCGCGCCGGTGTGGGTGTTCCAGTCCCAGTTGCGGGTACCGGCCCTGGTCAGCGTGGTGCGCTGCACGGCGGTGGTGCCGCCGAACGGCTTGGCCTCGTGCCAGCTGGAGACCATGACTCCGGCGCCGTTGAACACCGTGTCGCTGATCAGCGAGTCCTCGACGCGGTTGTCCGTGCCGCCGTAGATCGCGGCACCGTTGGCGAGGATCGGCAGCGAGATCGTGTTGAAGGCGAACACGCTGCGGCTCACCGCGCTGTTGCGGTCCCAGGACCACATGGCCATGCCGTCGTCGCCGGTGTTGCGGAAGCTGCTCTGCTCGACGCGGACGTTGGTGGTGGGTCCGTTGTTGCCGTTGATGTTCAGGCCGTCGGCCATGGTGTTGCGCACCCGCAGGCCCGCGGCGTAGAAGCCGTCGGCCTGCTTGAGCCACAGGCCGGTCTTGGCGTGGTTGGTGGCCACGTTGAACACCGTCGAGGCCGAACCCGACTCCACCTCGATGAACGAGTCGGAGTTCGGTGCCTCGTCCGGGTCGCGGGTGGTGACGTCGCCGTCGAAGGTGAGGTCGGCGATCGTCGTGCCCGCGCCGGTGATCGCGAACCCGCCGCGCCGGTTCGCTCCACTGAGGACGGTGTGCCAGATGCCCGCGCCGCGCACGTCGACGCCACTGACGTTCACGATGCTGTTCAGGTTGTACGCGCCCGCGGGCAGCCACACGCCCTTGGCCGCGGTTCCCTGAGCGGCGGCGACGGCCGCGCGGATGCCGGCGCTGTCGTCCGCCCCGTCACCGGGGTTGGCGCCGTGCGTGCGGACGTCGACGTACCCGGCGGGCGCGGGCGTCGCGGTGGCGACCTCGGCGTCGACGAGGTCGACGGTGATGTACGCGCTGGCGGTGGTGTCCTTGGCCAGGCGGATCACCGTGCCCGCGGGGTAGGTCTGCGGGAGCAGGACGCGCGCGTCGTCGAAGTAGCGGTGCGGGCGTGCCCCGCCCGGCCCCTCGGCGAACGGGTAGCCGCCGTACATCCAGCTGTACTTCGAGGTCAGCGACAGGTCGCGGACCTTGGTGCCGTTCGCGTGGACGGCCAGCGGCGCGGTGGTGCCGTCGGGAACACTTGCACGAACGGTGAGGGCGTTGGCGGGCTTGGTCAGGGTGATCTGCACGTGCTGGCCGGTGCCGGTGAGCGTGACGGCGCTGCGCCCGGAGGCCTCGGCGACGTCGGTCGTGTACTTGCGGCCCGGAGTGAGCTTGGTGCCGGTGGTGGTCCCGGCCTCGGCCTCGTAGGTGGTGAACGGGACGGTCGCGCCGCGAGCGGCCAGAGCGGTCGAGCCGGTCACGGCGATGTTGTCGAGCTGTGCGCCCGTCGCGTCCTGGTAACCGATGATGTTCAGGCCCTCGCGCAACGTCGCGGTGTGGGTGGCGGTGCGCCAGCCGCTGCCGCCGGTGAGGTTCACTTGCGCGCCCTTGACGCCGTTGACGTAGGTCGTGACGGTCCCGGTCGCGGAGGCCGTGTACCGCAACGAGATGGTGGCGGAGCCGGCGGCGGTCTGGTTGATCGTGCGGATGACCCGTGCACCCGCACCGGGCAGGGACACCGCGCCGGACCCGGTCGCGCCCGCCGTGGTGGTCGTGACGGCGCCGCCGCCGAGGAAGCCGCTCTCCAGCTCGACGGTGCCCTCCGGAGTGGGGGTGCTGGTGTCCGGGGTGAGGGCGACGCTGTCGAGGTTGATGTTGCCGTTGTCGTTGCCGCCGAAGGACACCGCGACGGTGTTGGACCCGACCGCGGTGGTGACGGCGACGCTCGACGTGGCCCACTCGCTCCACGACGCGGTCGCGGGCAGCGACACCTGCTGCGCCACACCGTTGACCGTCACGGTCATGGTGCGCGGCGAGCCCGTTCCGTTGGCGTAACGCAGGTCCAGCTTCGCCTTGGTCGCCGTGGAGGAGACGGCGAACGTCGCCGCCGCGCCCCGGTTCGCATCGGTGAACCCGCCGACGTACCCGCTGCCGGTGTGCCCGCCGTGTTCGGATTCCACCCGCGCACCACCGGACAGCGCCCCGGACTCCGCCTCGACGACCCCGGCGGCCGGAACCACGGGCTCCACCGACAGGCTGTCGAGGTTGACGTTGCCGTTGTCCGCGGTGCCGTAGCGCACGGCGAGCGTGTTGGCGCCCGCGTTCAGGGTGACGTCCTGGCTCACCGTCCCCCACGACGCCCAGCCCGCGGTGGCCGGGAGCGAGAGCTGCCGGGAGCCGCCGTTGACGGCCAGGGTGACGGTGCGCGCGCCGCCGGTTCCGTTGGCGTAGCGCAGGACCAGCCGGTTCGCACCGGCCGTGGAGCCGCTCGTGGTGACGGTGAACGCGGCGTTGCCGCGGTTCGCGTCGGTGAACCCGCCGACGTACCCGCTGCCGGTGTACCCGGCGTGCTCGGTCTCGGCGCGGGCCCCGCCGGAGAGCGCGGCGGACTCGGCCTGGTGGACGGTGGGGGCGGCCGAGACCGCGGTGATGCCGCCCGCCACGAGGGCAGCGGCGAGTACCGCGACCTTCACGGCCGCGGGGAGTTTCCTCAACATCGTTGTTGTTCTCCTAGGCGAATCGGGACAGGGCCGAGGTCGTGTCAGGCACGTCGGTTCGATGAGAGTCACGGTCGAGAGACGCGGACGGACGTGCCGGACGCGACCTAACCTTTGACCGCTCCCTCGAGCGCACCGCTCTGCAGGAACAGCCGTTGGAACACCAGGAACAGCGCCACCGGGATGACCGACGAGATGGCGAGCGCGGCGAGGAACACGTCGAGCTCGACGTAGCGCTGCAACGCGGGCAACCGCACCGAGAGCGGCTGCACCGCCGGGTCGGGCAGCACCAGCAGCGGCCAGAGGAAGTCCTTCCAGCTGGCCACCACCGCGAACACCGACACCACGCCCAGGATCGGGCGTGAGAGCGGCAGCACCACCGACCAGAACACCCGCACCGGACCGGCGCCGTCGACCCGTGCGGCCTCCAGCACCTCGCGCGGCAGGTTCGCGAAGAACCGTTGCACCAGCACGACGTTGAACGCGCTGGCACCGGCGGGCAGCCACACCGCCCAGAACGTGTTGATCATCCCGGTCCGCACGACCGTCAGGTACAGCGGCACGAGCAGCACGATCGCCGGGACGAACAGCGTGCCGAGCACGACGGCGGTGACCAGCCGTCCGTAGCGGGGCCGCAGGATCGCCAGGGCGTATCCGGCGGTGGTGGCCACGACGAGCTGCACCAGCCACGACCCGGCGGCGATGACCACGGTGTTGAAGAAGTACTTGTCGATCTCCACCCGCGTCCACGCGGTGAGCAGGTTGGCGAGGTCGACGCCGCTCGGGAAGAGCGTCAACGGTGCGCGCAGGGTGTCCTGGGTGGGCGTGATCGCGGCCTTGGCGAGCCACAGCATCGGCCCGAGTCCGGTGAGCAGCAACGCTCCCAGCAGCAACGCCTGGACCACGCCCAGCGTCCGGCGGATCGCCGGGGTGGCCCGTTCCGACGGGGAGATCAGCCCGCGCTTCACGTCGCACTCCAGGACTTGGTCACTCGCAGGTACAGGGCGGAGAGCACGGCCAGCACGGCGGCGAGCATGATGCTCAGCGCGGTGGCGGCGCCGTAGTCACCGCCGAGGCTGCTGCCGAAGGCGTAGTCGTAGATCAGCAGCAGGACCGTCATCGTCGAGTTCGCCGGTCCGCCGCCGGTGAACAGAAACGGTTCGAGGAACACCTGCGCGGTGCCGATGATCTGCAGGATGAACGTCACCAGCAGCACACCGCGCAACCGCGGCAGGGTGACGTGCCAGATCTTGCGCCAGATCCCCGCGCCGTCGATCTCGGCGGCCTCGTACTGCTCGGCGGACACCCCGGCCAGCGCGGCCAGGTAGATGATGACGGTGCCGCCGGCCGCCGCCCAGGTCGCCTCCAGCACCAGCGCGGGCATGGCGCTGCCGGGGTCCTGCAGCCACTGCCACGGACCGAGACCGGCCCAGCCGAGCACGGTGTTGAACACCCCGGACGGACTGGCGTCGTAGAAGAACTTCCACAGCAGCACGGCGACCACGGGCGGCACCACGACCGGCAGGTACGCCAGCGCGCTGAACAGGCCGCGGCGGGCCCGGACCTCGCTGATCAGCACGGCGGCGACCAGCGGGATCGGGTACCCGAACACCAGTGCCAGCACCGCGAACCACAGCGTGTTGCCGACCGCGGTCCACAGCAGGGGGTCGGCGAGCACCTGGGCGAAGTTGTCGAGCCCGACGAAGTGCACCGGGCCGACGAGGTTCGTGCGCTGGAAGCTCATCACCACCGACTGCGCGATCGGCGCCCAGGAGAACACCCCGAACACCACCAGCAACGGCAGCAGGAACAGCAGGTTCGTCAGCCCGCCGCGACGGACCCAGGTGGAGGGTGAGCGCCTGCGTCGGGGAGCCGGCGGCGGTGCGACGACCGCCGCCGGACGGACCGGGGACTGGACGGCCACCGCTCAGCCCCGGCCGATCGTGCTCTGCGCGTCGGCGTCAGCAGCCTCGAGCAGTGCGGCGACGTCGGCGCCGCGGTCGGTGAGCAGCTTCTGCACCGTGGTGTCCAGGATCTTGTAGACCTCCTGGGTGGACCTGGTGGGCTCGGTGACGAGCGGCTGGTCGAACATCTTGTCGGTGTAGGGCTTCATCTGCGTCAGCGGCACGTTCACGTACTGCTTGACCCACTCCTGCTGCTTGTCGTACGTCGCCCGGTCCACCACGGGCAACGCGGGCACTCCGACGGGCTGCTTGGTGTCCGACAACGTCTTCGCGTCGGCGACCGCGGCGTCCTGGTTCGTGAGCTTGCCCATGTAGTAGAAGTCGATCCACTTCACGGCGGCGTCCTTGCCCCGCTCACCCGCGTTCGAGCTGACGACGGCGAGCGTTCCGCCACCGAGCACACCCGCGTCGGGCTTGTCGGCGAGAGGCAGTGCGGCCACGCCGTAGTCGGCGGGCTCAAGACCGTTCTGGGTGAGCAGGTTGCCGTAGTTGCCGCCGCCCGAGACGTACATCCCGATGCGTCCGGCGGCGAAGTCCTGGTTGATGCCCGCCCAGTCGTAGAGGAAGTTCGCGCCCATCGAGTTGTCGTCCCACCGCATGGCGCGCAGCGTCGTGAGGACCTCGGTCATCTCCGGGGTGTCGACGGTCGCCTCCGCGGTGTCCCCGCTGATCTTCTCGGTGCGCCCGCCGAACGCGTAGTCGAGCGTCGTGAGGATCCAGCCGCCGGTGTTGCCCTGGGTCATCTGCGCGTAGCCGGCCTGGCCGGTGCGGTCGGTGATCTGCTTGGCCGCGCTGCGGACCTCGGCCCACGTCGTCGGCGGCCTGTCCGGGTCGAGTCCCGCCTGCGTGAACAGGGTGCGGTTGTAGTGCAGCGCCTGGCCGTAGGCGGCGATCGGGACCGCCCACTGCTTGCCGTCGGCCGACTGGCCCGCCTTGGCGACGGTCGGGTTGAGGCCCGACGCGTAGGGCAGGGCGCCGACCCTCGAGCTGATGTCGGCGATCTGCTTGCGTTCGATGAGCCCGCGGCCGTCGGTGAACGGCACGGTCAGCACGTCCGGAGCCGTGCCGCCCGCGAGCTGCGCGGTGAACGTCGCCGCCGTCCAGGTGTACTCCTGGGGCTTCACGTCGATGTCGGGGTTCGCCTGCTCGAACTGGGCGACGCGGGCGTTGAACGCCTCGATGGCCTTGCTCTCGAGCCCGGCGTCCATGGCGACGGTGAGGACGACCTTGCCGTCGGCGTTGAGCTCGTCGTCGGGGCTGGACCCGCACGCGACGAGTGCGAGAGGCAGCACGAGAGCGGCGGCGAGTGTTGTGCGGTGGGACTTCATTGTCTCTCCAGGGGAACTACGCGCGCAGCCACGCGGCGGCGTCGGTCGGCAGGTGGGTCCCGTCGAGCGGGGCGCTGGTCAGCAGGACCTCGTGGTGCGGGGGCAGCGGGAGCGGATCGGGGCCGAGGTTGACCACGCACACCACGTCGTCGCGGCGGAAGGCGAGCGCGTCCGGGCCGAGGTCCACCCAGTCGAAGGACTCTCCGCGCAGGCCGGGTTCGGAGCGTCGGGACGCCAGTACGGACCGGTACAGCGAGAGCATCGACGCGGGGTCGTCGTTCTGCGCCTCGACGGACCTGTCGCCCCAGCCTTCGGGCTGCGGCAACCAGGTCGGCTCGCCGTCCTCGGGCCCGAAGCCGCAGGAGGTGCCGGCTTTGCTCCACGGCAACGGGACTCGGCAGCCGTCGCGGCCGGGGTCGACGCCCTCCGAACGGAAGTGCATCGGGTCCTGCAGCACGTCCAGCGGCAGGTCCTCGACCTCGGGCAGGCCCAGCTCGTCGCCCTGGTAGAGGTAGAGCGTGCCGGGCAGCGCCGCCGTGAGCAGTGCCGCCGCCCGTGCCCGCCGCTCCCCCAGCTCCAGGTCGGTGGGTTCGCCGAAACGCTTGGCCAGGAACGCGAACGACGTCTCGGCACGGCCGTACCGGGTCACCGGGCGGGTCACGTCGTGGTTGGACAGCACCCACGTCGCGGGTGCGTTCACGGGCGCGTGGGCGTCCAAAGTGGACGCGATCGAGTCGCGCAGCTCCTTGGCGTCCCAGGGACGGCCCATGAAGTCGAAGTTGAACGCCGAGTGCATCTCGTCGGCGCGCAGGTAGCGGGCGAAGCGCTTCTGGTCATCCAGCCACACCTCGCCGACCAGCACCCGCGGTTCGGCGTAGGAGTCGGCGACCGCCCGCCAGCCGCGGTAGATGTCGTGCAGCTCGTCGCGGTCGATGAACGGGTGCTCCCCGGCGGCGTAGGTCTCCGGGACCTCGGGCAGTGCGGGGTCCTTGACCGGCATGGACGCCGAGTCGACGCGGATGCCCGCCACGCCGCGGTCGAACCAGAACCGCAGCACGTCCTCGTGCTCGCGCCGCACGTCGGGGTGGTTCCAGTTGAGGTCGGGCTGCTCGGGCGCGAACAGGTGCAGGTACCACTGGCCGGGCCGGCCGTCGGCCTCGGTGACGCGGGTCCACGTCCCGCCAGCGAAGCTCGACCGCCAGTTCGTCGGGGGCAGTTCGCCGTGCTCGCCCTTGCCCTCGCGGAACCAGAAGCGCTCCCGTTCGGGCGAGCCGGGGCCCGCCTTCAGAGCCGCCTGGAACCACGTGTGGTCGCTGGAGACGTGGTTGGGCACCACGTCGACGATCGTGCGGATTCCCAGCGCGGCGGCGTCGGCGATGAGCGCCTCGGCGTCGGCCATCGTGCCGAACGCGGGGTCGATCGCGCGGTAGTCGGCGACGTCGTAGCCGCCGTCGGCCATCGGCGAGAGGTACCAGGGCGTGAACCAGATGGCGTCGACGCCCAGGTCGCGCAGGTGGCCGAGGCGGGACCGCACGCCGGCGAGGTCGCCGATCCCGTCGCCGCCCGCGTCGGCGAAGCTGCGCGGGTAGATCTGGTAGATCACCGCGCTGCGCCACCAGGGCGCGTGCGGCTTGTCCGTCGTCACGGTGCGATTCCCCTCGTTCGAACCCAGGCGCACAAGCGGTGCGCCGATCATCGCTGATCAGAGTAGGTATAGCGCTATATCTGCGTGGTGTGGAAAGCTAGCCTGCGGCACGGTGGGTGTCAACGGCGGAAATCGGAGGGGCGCACTTGCGGGTCACCTTGAAGGACATCGCGGAGGCGGCGGGCGTCAGCGTGATGACCGTGTCGAACGTGATCAACGGCAAGAGCGCGCGGGTCTCGACGGAGACCATCGAGCGGGTGCGCCGGATCATCGACGAACGCGGGTACGTGCCCAGCGCGTCGGCGCGCAGCCTCGCCGCCAACCAGTCCCGCCTGATCGGCCTGCTCGTGCCCGCGGCCAGCGAGGACAGCCTCGCGATCAGCCCGCACAACATCGCGATCATCGGCCAGATAGAGCGCCGGCTCCGCAAGCGCGGCTACCACCTGCTGCTGCGCGGCGTCGCCGACACGTCCGAGATCGGCGAGGCGCTGCGCTCGTGGAGCCTCGACGGCGCGGTGCTGCTGGGCTTCCTGGACGAGGAGATCGCCGACCTGCGCCGCCAGGTCACCGGCGCGACCCCCGTGCTGGCGATCGACAGCTACTCCGGCAACCCCCTGACCACGGGCGTGCGGTCCGACGACTTCACCGGCGCCCGCCTGGCCGCCGAACACCTGCTGTCCCTGGGACACCGCCGGATAGTCTTCGCCGGTCCGTCGTTCACCGACGTCGGTGTTGTGCACGAACGCTTCCTGGGTTTCCGCAAGGCGTTCTCAGACGCTTCCGCGTCCTTTGCGGACTGTCCTGTCGAGACGCTCAACACCACGCACGAGAACGGCCTCGCGCTGGGCAGACGGCTGCTCGACACCCACCCGGAGGCGACGGCGGTGTTCGCCACCGCCGACATCCTGGCGATCGGCCTCATCGAGGGCCTGCGGGAGGCCGGCGTGAGCGTTCCGGACCGCGTGTCGGTGGTCGGCTTCGACGACCTGGACATCAGCGCCTACATCACGCCGAAGCTGACGACCATCGCACAGGACATCGTCGGCAAGGCCACCCACGCCGTCGACCGCCTGCTCACGCTCGTCGACGGTGGCGACCGTCCGTCCGACCCCCTGGTGCTGGACGTGCGTCTGGTGACCCGCAACTCGACGGCGCCACCTATGTCCCGATGACCGCGTTGAGGCCGCTCGCCTGGGTGCGCCAGTCGACCTGGTTGGGGCTGCCACCCGCCCAGCGCTGACCGATCCGGTTCAATGCGTCGCGGTCCGCGGCCCACACCGAGTCCGCCTGCCGGCGCGCGTACCGCTGGTAGGCGGCTGCGTTGGTGGCCTTTCCGAGGTCGTTCAGGTAGCGCAGGAAGATGCCCTTGAACTGCTTCTGGTTGTCGTCGCAGGAGTTCGTGCCGACGTCGCAGGACTCGGTCAGCACGCCGTTGCGGGTGAGCACCGTGCCGGCGATGGCCGAGTCCGCCAGACGCCGTGCCGTGTCGAGGTACCTGACGTCCCCGGTCGCTCGCCACACCTCGACGAACCCGCCGACTCCCAGCCCTTGGTTGTACGTCCACACCGTCTGGCCGTTGTTGCGGCAGTCACCGGTGAGCCCGTCGTTGACGAGCCCGGCCGAGTTGATCAACCCGCTGCCGAGGTACCAGTCGGCCGCCGTGCGGGCACGCTGCAACCACAGCGAGTCTCCCGGCGTGCGCCGGTGCACCGCCGCGGTCAGCCGCAGGTACTGGCCGTTCGTCACGGCGTTCTTGTAGGTGCGCTCCCGGTCCCACCAGACACCGCCGCCGCACGTGCGGGCGTCCCAGTACTGGTGCACGTACGCCGCGATCGTGGTGGCCGTGGCGAGATAGCGCTGATCACCTGTGTGGTCGTAGGCGGCGATCCACGTGAGCCCCCACCACGCGCTGTCGTCGATCGACCGGCTGATGAAGTCGCCCTCGATCGGGTCCGTGCTCCGCTGCCCCGCCGCGAAGGTCCCGCGGTTCACGTCGAAGGTGCGCGCGATGACCCAGTCGTAGTCCCTCAGGCCGGAGTCCATCACGGCGGAGAGCGTCGTCGCCGAGTTCCACCAGCTCGACGGCCACCACGCGGTGGTCGGGTCGTAGGAGTACAGCAGCGCGTCGGCGGCGGCCCGCGTCCTCGTGGGCACCGGCCGCGCCCACGCCGTGCAGCTGCCCTCCTGGTGCGCCGCTTCCCTGCCGCACGCCCGCACCGCCCCACCGAAGTGGCGCCCGCGCGGGTCTCTGGTGGCGAACATGGTGGTGCGCGCCGAAACGTTTCCGGCAGGTGTGGAGGTGCGGCCGAGCGAGGACCCGCCCGGCCAGCTGGCACCGCCGTCCCAGGACCGGTCGAGCCAGACCTCGTCCCCCGCACCGCCCGCCTCGATACCGGCCCACGCCATGCCGTTCGCGTCGGTGTGCAGCCTGATCACCCGGCCGTACAGCGTGGTCGGCGGCACCGGCTGCAGATCACCGTTGGCCTGTCCGGCGTTCGTGCGGTCGCACAGCACGTCGCACACGGTCGGATAGATCCACTCGGTGCACGTCACCGCGGCGGCGTCACCACACGCCCGGATCAGGCCGCGCCGGTGGTGGCCGGGGTCGGTGACGTTGTACATCAACGTCCTGGTGCCCGTCCACGAGCCGGGGATGCTCGCCCTGCCCAGCAGACCCTCCCAGCTCGCGCCGCCGTCCCAGGACCTGTCCAGCCACACCGAGTCACCGGTGACGCCGTTGTCGATGCCGGCCCAGGCCATGCCGTCCCGGTCCGAGGCGTGCAGCACCAGCCGGCGGCCGTTGATCTGCTTCTCCGGCACCGGGAAGGTCTCCTGCGCGGCCTTCGACGGGTCGAGGGTGTCGCAGGACAGCACGCAGACCACGGCGGCCGTGGCCACGGGCGTGGAGGAGTTGCTGGGCGGCGGAACGCTGGGCGGTGCGGAGATCGGCGCCACCAGCATCAGGAGGGCCACCACGAGGTTCAGCACGCCGACCACACTCCCCGCATCCATGGGAACGCTCTCATGGTCTTGGCCGCGGAACAGTCCGGTCAACGGAGCAACCGGTTCTTGTCCAGGACAGACTCCGAAGGGCCTCGTTCGCCCCCCGGACCGGGAACCGCCGAGCACGAGAGTCGGTCCAGCTCGGTTCCGAACGCCTGCGGCACAACGAGGAAAGCCCGCTCGCCGGCTCGTCTCCGACCGAGCCGGCGAGCCTGCCTCAGCTCAGGTGGCGAGCAGCACCTCCAGCGCCTCCGCGGTGTCCGGGTAGCGGTCGAGCAATGCCACACCACCGGCCGCGGCCTGCCACGACCCCTCACACCCCAGCAACTCCGCCACCGCGTCACAGGTGGCGGGGTGCGAACTCAGCAGTGCCAGGCCCTTCCCGCCGCTCGCACGCACAGCGACAGGCGCGGGCTGGTCGTGCCAGGGCGGCACCCACTCGTCCAGCGCCGGGAGCCTGCCGGGGAACACCCGGCCCGCCTCGCGGATCAGCAGCGGGACGAACTGGGCGCCGCGCGAGCGCAGGGTGCTGATCAGGGTGGGCAGCCAGGGCAGCAGCAACTGGTCCGGCAGGTGGGCGAAGGCGTTGGACATCGTCTCCACGACGAAGTCCACCAGACTCGGCACCGGGTCCAGGGCGTGCACGAAACCGCTGAGGTAGCGCGGATAGCTCGGTAGTGACAGGGGGTTGCCCAGCAGGTCGTCGCAGCGGGCACGCAGTTCCGCTCGCGGCAGGGTGCCCAGGTGGACCTGGGCGGCCCACAGGAGCGCCACCTTCGACGGTTCCTCCGGGTGGGACTGGGCCACCGCCAGTTCCAGCTGGGTGCGGTCGCACCCCAGGGAGAGGGCCAGGGACTCCATGCTGAACAGGAAGCCGAGCATCGCGGCCACCTGGTCGACGCCTGCCTCCTCCTCGGTGAACGCCGTCGGCAGCAAAGTGCAGTAGTGCGCGTAGCCGGTGCGGACGAAGGACTCGATCCACTGCGGCAGAACGGGTTCGTTCGTGCGGTAGTAGGCGAGCAGACGGCGGGAGTGGCGCAGGACCTCCGGCGCGCCGTCCACCGTGCGTTCGCCCGCCAGCACCGCCAGCGCTCTGGTGCCCAGCTCGCCTGCCAGGCGTGGGCTGTGCAGGTAGCGGAGGGCGTCCTCGACGGCTTCGAGGACGCTCGCCGCCGTCGCCCGGGGGTCGTAGGCGCTGCGGCGCAGGCGTTGCTCCACGACCTGTTCGACGCTGACGCCCTCGTAGCCCAGCTCGATCAGCGAACGCTGGTGGGTGCCGAGGGCAAGGTCCCAGGACTCCTGGATCGGGCGTTCGCCCAGCTTCCGCTCGCCCATGATCGGGCGGGCCGCGCCGTGGGGCATCAGGTAGCGCAGCATCCACAGCAGGTTCGAGCACGGTTCCAGCTCCGGCTTCGAGGTGATGTCCAGCAGCGCTCGCTGGACTCCTCGTTGCTGGAGCTTGAGGTCCAGCGGGGCCAGGCGGTCGTGCACGTCGCGGGCCAGCGGCGGCAGGGCGTCGTAGCCGACCTGCCCGATGCGGTCGCCGCCCATCATGATCTCGACCAGGCGCCGGACGTCGCGGCGGCCGGGGACGACGTCCTTCTCGATGCAGGTGACCGCGGCGTCCTGGAAGTCGTACGGCGTCGGCCTCGCCCGGTCGCGCATGCCCGCCAGCAGGATCGAGGTCTCGAAGACCGCGATCGCGTCGGCGGTGGAGGCCAGGTAGCCGTTGCGGCGGGCCGCCCGCACGATCTCCACGGACCAGTCCAGCAGCTCGGCCTCGTCGAGACGGTCCAGCACCGGTGGTCGTCGCAGGAAACCGGAGAGCTGGTCGGCCGCGGGCAGGTCCGCGGCCGGACCGGGCAGCGCCGCGGGCTTGCGGGCCTTCTTCCCGCCCGCCTGGCCGGCGAGCTGGAACGGTTTCACCTTGGTGCGCCTCAAGTTCTTGGCCCACTCGGTGGCCGCGATGGACACCGAACCCGCCACCAGACCGAACTGCGCCTCGATCGCCGCGTGGCTCGACGGGATCAGGCCGTGCTGCCACACCGTCGCACTGCGCGGGCTGATCACGAAGCCGTCGCTTCCGGCGACGCCGAACTCCGCGACCCGGCTGGCCGCGTGGAAGGCGCCGCACACGTACAGGCAGTCCGCCGGGTCCGCGCCGGTGGCCGCCAGGTGCTCACGCATCCTCGTCCACATGTAGCGCTCTCGGTCCTCGTCGACCCGCACCCGGTGCGGATCACCGGGCGCGAGCCGCCGGAACAGGCTGCCGATCAGGAACATCACCTGGCGGTACGTGTCGTGGTCGCTGTCGCCGAGCGGGAGCTCGACGTACTGGTGCCACCACTCCGACCAGTGCCGCACCTTGCCGTGGTGCAACAGGTGCTCCTCCAGCTCGGCGAAGCGCGGCCGCAGGTCGCCGATCTCCACGCCGACCGCGTCACCGTGCAGCGCGTCGTCGTCCGCCTGCCTGGCCTCCGGCGGCTGCCACTGGAACACGTGGTCCGAGGAGCGGTCCACCAGGACCAGCTCGACCCCCGGGGTGTCTAGCGCGTAGGCGATCGCCTGGTACTCCGCGGACGCCTCGGTGATCGGTGCGACCACCGACAGCGGCGCCCACTCGGCCGGGAAGCCGTCGACCTCGCTCGAGAACGCCTGCACCGCCACGGGAAGACGGCAGTTGCGCAGCTCGGTGAGCAGCGGCGCCATGTCCTCGCACAGCTCCAGGTAGATCACCTTCGGCTGCTTGTCCCGCAGCCTGCGGGCCATGGCCACCGCGGACGACGGCGAGTGGTGGCAGACCGGGAAGATCTCCAGCGGTTCGGAGACCGCCCGGTCCACGTCGTCGACCATGCCGAGCAGGATGCCCTCCAGGGCACCCGGTCCGTCGGCGAACGTCGTCGCCGCCTCGTTCAGCTGCGTGCGCAGCGACTCGAAGCTCACGAGAGGGTGGCGATCGTGTCACGGCCGCCGGCCAGGAACTCCGGCCACTCGCCGCCCTCGTCCTTGCCGCGCGGCTCGACCACGCCGTGCAGGTACTTGTTCATGATCGCCAGGTCCTCGGGCGCCCGCCGCGACAGCGACCCCACCAGCGAAGAACCGAGCGTGCGCGCGGTCAACGCCTGGTCGCCGAAGAAGTTGCTGTGCAGGATGGCGTCCTCCAGCACACCGATCTGCTCGGCGGTGGAGAGCGCGGACTCCAGCTTCTCGTCGTCGCTGCCCGCCGCGGCCGAGGCGGCGCGCAGGTCGGCGAAGCTGCGCAGCAGCACGTCCAGCAGGGTCGGCGGCACGTCCAGCTCGATCTGGTGGCGGCGCAGCAGTTCCTCGGTGCGGAACCGGACGATCTCGGCCTCGCTCTTCTTGTTCGTCACCACGGGGATGCGCACGAAGTTGAACCGCCGCTTCAGCGCCGACGACAGGTCGTTGACGCCGCGGTCACGGCTGTTCGCGGTGGCGATCACCGAGAAACCGGGCTTCGCGAACACGATGTTGTCGCTGTCGAGCTCCGGCACCGAGATGTACTTCTCGGACAGGATGGAGATCAGCGCGTCCTGGACGTCGCTGGTCGAGCGGGTCAGCTCCTCGAACCGGCCGATGGTGCCGGACTCCATCGCGTTCATGATCGGCGACGGGATCATCGACGCGCGGGACTGGCCCTTGGCGATCACCATCGACACGTTCCACGAGTACTTGATGTGGTCCTCGGTCGTGCCCGCGGTGCCCTGCACCACCTGGGTGGAGTTGCGGGAGATCGCGGCGGCCAGCAGCTCGGCGAGCCAGCTCTTGCCGGTGCCGGGGTCGCCGATGAGCAGCAGACCGCGGTCGGACGCGAGCGTGACGATGGCCCGCTCGACGATGCCGCGGTCGCCGAACCACTTCTGCGCGACCTCCCGGTCGAGGCCGTCGGACCGCTCGGCGCCCAGGACGAACAGGCGGATCATCTTCGGCGACAACCGCCACGAGAACGGCTTGGGGTTGTCGTCGACCGACTCCAGCCAGTCGAGTTCCTCGGCGTACTTGAGCTCGGCGGGGGCGCGCAACAGGTCGGACATGGTCTTGTGGTGCCTTTCGGGAAGGTCGGCCTGGAAGAACCGGCGGAAGTCAGATGGTGAGGAACGTCTTCAGCTCGTGGACGAGCTTGCGGATGTGGCCGGAGATCACCGGCGTGCCCAGGTCCTTGAACCGCTCGCGGAACCACGGGTTCACGCTGCCGCGGCCCGAGCTCGTGACCGAGCCGACCGGGATGAACTTGGCCCCGGAGCGGTGGATGGCCGCCATCGAGTCGTAGAGCTGCTCGCAGCGGGACTCGTAGAAGTCGGAGATCCACACCACCACGGTGTTGCGGGGCTCGGCGATCTTCGGCTGGGTCAGCGCCATCGCCACCGTGCCGTCGGTGCCGCCGCCGAGCTGGGTGCGCAGCAACGTCTCGAACGGGTCCGCCACCCACGGCGTGAGGTCGAGCGCCCTGGTGTCGTAGGCGATCAGGTGCACGTCGACCTTGGGCAGTCCGGCGAAGATCGAGGCCAGGATGGTGCAGTTGACCATCGAGTCGACCATGGAACCGGACTGGTCGACCACCGCGATGAGCCGCTGCGGCGTGGTCTTGCGCGCCGTGTGGCGGTAGTAGAGGCGGTCGACGTAGAGCCGTTCCTCCTCCGGGCTCCAGTTCGTCAGGTTCTTCCAGATCGTGCGGTCGAGGTCGAGGTTGCGGAAGACCCGCTTGGGCGGCACCGACCTGTCCAGCGCTCCGGCGGACGCCTTCCGCACCTGCGTGCGCAGCACCTCGGCCACCTCGTCGACGAAGCGGCGGATCAGCGACTTGGCGTTGGCGAGGGCGACCCCGGAGAGGTTGTCCTTGTCCCGCAGCAGCTGCTCGATCAGCGACATGCTCGGCGTCAGCTGGGCGGCGAGCGCCGGGTCCGCGAGCACCTCGCGCAGGTGCATGCGCTTGACCAGATCCGCTTCCAGGGCACCGAGTTCGGGGCCGATCTGCGGGATCAGGGTGCTGAGGTCCGGAGTGCCGGTGCCGGCACCGGTGCCGGTCGGGGACGCCTGGCGGCCACCGCCGCGCAACTGCCCGGGCCGGCAGCCCAGCGCCCGTTCCAGCCAGCCCGCGTCGGCCTGCCACCGGGACAGCTGCCCGGCCGTGACGGTGCCGGACCCGGTGCTGAAGACGTTCAGCAGCACCTTCGACACCAGGGCGGCCCGCCGCACCTCGGCCGCCTTGTCCCGCTCGTCCCCCGTCTCGGGGACCATCACACCGTCGAACTCGGCGGCGAGCTCGGGATGGCGTTGCACGATCGAGTCGACCCCCGCCTGGTGGTCGAGCAGCGCGGGCGGCAGGCCGATGTCCTGCAGCACGGCCAGGCTCGCGGACTCCAGAGTGGACTGTTCCTCGTGGTCGAACAGCCGGGACAGCAACCGCCAGTAGAGGACCTGCCGGCGGTTCTCCTGTGCGTCGGTCATTTGCGCAACAACCTTCCGGCGCGCTCGCGGAGCACCGTCGCCGCGTCGGTCGCGGCCTTCTCCGCCTTGACCCCGGCCTTGTCCGCCGCGCCACCGGCCCACGCACCGGCGTGCAGTGCCACGGTCTTCTTGCGCGCGGTGGTCTCGACGGCCAGCGGCTGGACGCGGAACATGCCCGAGTCCCAGCGCAGCAGGCCGATGCACGCGGTCGACGCCGCCACCGCCTCCGGGGTGAGCGGCCCGGCGGCGGGCACCCGGTCGGTGTCCACGGCGACGGGCTGCCCGGCGAACGAGAACGTCAGCGCCTCGCCGGCCTGATCCGCCGCGTAGCCCTCCAGGAACACGGGCACGGCGATGCGCGCCGGATGCCGGTCGAGCGGTGCCGTCGGCGACGTGGTCGCGGAGGGCAGGACGACCCGCGCGGTGGCGAACGGGTCCGCCGGTGCGCCGGGCTTCGCATGCTCGTCCCGCCACACCAGATCGCCTTCGGCGGTGATCGGCATGTCGGTGAGGTCCATCGACCTGCCCTCGCTGACCGCGGCCAACAACGACAGGTGCGGCCGCAGCACCTGCCAGATCCCGGCACCGATGATCGTGTCGGGCTTCGGCGCGGACACGCTTGCCCGCACCAGACGGGGCGTGCCCCCGTCCGCCGGTTCGAACACCGCGTGCACCTGGGCCTGGGCAGCGGTCGCGTGCTCGTGCAGGTCGACGCCCAGCGGCAGCAACCGCCCGGTCACCGTGCTCGTGGGAGCCTCCATCACGCCGGGCAGTGTCAGCAGCAGCGCACGTGACCACAGATCTCCCCAGCGCCGCACCGGAATCCGCTCCAGCGCGGAACCGGGGCACGACGCCGCCAGCTCGGCCGCGAACCCGTCCAGCAGCGCGGCCAGCCTGCGCAGGCGAGGCTGCGGCAGCAACGCGGAGACCACCGGCGCGGCACCGGAGACCAGGTCGTGGTCGATGCCCTGCCACCCCGCCCGAGCGAGGTCGGCGAGCCAGGACCGGGCCGCCAGCACCAGGTTCTCGGCCTGGCCACCACCCGGCACCGGCACAGTCGCGCCCGCCTCGGCACGGCCGGTCGCCTGCTCGATCCGCGCCATCAGCGCGTCGTGCACCGAGCCGAACAACGCGATCCGCGCCGCCGCAAGGGAAAGGAGGTGCTCCTCCCCCGCCGCACCGGCCGCCGCCTTCTCCGCCGCCTCGGCCACCCTCGCCCCCAGCGGGGACGCCGCCATCGCGTCGGCCAGCGCCACCAGCCCGGCCGCCTGGGCGGGCTGGGGCCGCAACAGCCCCGCGGTCAACGCCTGGTCGGCACCGGCGACGGCCGCCAGCACCTCGTCGATCCCGTCGACGGGATCCGCCAGCAGATCGGCGCGCATCACACCACCGCCCTGGTCGGCGGGAACCACTGCAGCTCCGGCACCGGCGCCGTCGTCGGCGGAAGCTCCACATAGGCCAGATGCCTGAGGAACCGGCTGAACACCTGCGCCGCGGCAGCACTGTCCGCCTGCGACGGCCGCGTGCTCGTCATGACCGAGTGGATCGCCTGCGCGTCCACGTCAGCACCCTCGACCCGCAGGTACCGCGCCACCCGCTCCGCCCCGTACTGCAACACCGCCTCGGTGATCAGGGCGAAGATGTGGTTGCAGAACGAACCCCGCGCGCCACCGCACGGCCGGTTGTTGTTGGTGCTGCACGCGAACTCGTAGCTGCCCGCCGCAACCGACGAGACGTACACCCGCTCGATGTCCGAGCCACTGGACACCACCCCCTGCAACCGTCCGTCCGCCAGCTCGACGAACGGCACCTTGGCGAGCTTGCGCGGACGTGCGGGTGGCAGCACCCGCGCCGTGCTCGCGCTTTCCCAGTCTGACAACGATTCCTCTCCTTGCCCCCGAGCGAGTCGATCCGCCTGTCCGGCGGTGCGCTGGGGACGTTAGCGGCGAGCACCGACAATTTTCGGCGGCTTCGGGTCACAGGGCGGATTCGGCAGGTCGAGATCCTCGAAAAAAGTTCTGGAGGCGATGTCGGATCCGGGTCGTGGCGTTCGTAGCAGGGGTGAGGCCACCCGAGAGGGACGCGGCACCCGGAGCGGAGGAACCACGACCATGAAGCTGACGACCATCACCCAGACCACCCTCGACGGAGTGGTGCAGGGCAACGGTGGCGCGTCCGAGGAGGACCGCCGCCAGGGGTTCGAACGCGGCGGCTGGGCCCGCGGCAAGGGTGACGCCACCACCAGGGCGTTCATCGACGACACCTACCAGCGGGCCGACGCGTTCCTGTTCGGACGGCGGACGTACGACCTGTTCGCCGGCTCCTGGGGGACGCTGACGGAGGCCGACGTCCCCGGTTGGGAGCCCGTCCTGCGGGCCTTGAACGCCCGGCCGAAGTACGTGGCCACGACGACGCTCACCGATCCCGCGTGGGCGGGCACCACCGTGCTGGCCGGTGACCTCGCGGCCGCCGTCTCGGACCTCAAGACCAAGCCCGGTGGTGAGCTGCAGGTACACGGCAGTGGCACGCTGGTCCGGTGGCTGCTGACGAACGACCTGGTCGACGAGCTGACGCTGATCGTGGTCCCGGTGGTCGTCGGGCAGGGCGCGCGGCTGTTCCCGGACAGCGGGCCGGACCTCGCGTTCGAACTGGTCGAGTCGCGCACCGACTCCAACGGTGTCGCGACCCAGGTCTACCGGCCGGCCGGGCGTCCTCGGTACCGGCCGAGCTGAAAACACCACGTCCACAGGAGAGGATCCACCGATGCGCTACCTGGTCTCTGTCATCGACGACAAGGAAGATCCCGGCAGCACCGACAGGATGCCTGCCATCAGCGAGTTCAACGAACGGTTGATCGCCGACGGCCACTGGGTCTTCGCGGGAGGACTCGCGGACACCGAGTCGGCCACCGTGGTCGACAACCGTGGTGAGCAGGCCGTGTTCAGCGACGGGCCGTTCGTGGAGTCGAAGGAGTACCTCGCGGGCGTCTGGGTGTGGGAGGCGCCCGACCTGGACGTGGCGCTGGAGCTCGCCGCCGAGGCGTCGAAGGTCTGCGACCGCAAGATCGAGGTGCGGCCGTTCCGATGAGTGACGCCGAGCAGGCGGTCGTCCGGGCCCACAGCGAGGAGTGGGCACGGGTGGTCGCCTCCCTGACCAAGCGCTTCGGCGACCTGGACGTCGCGGAGGAGGCCGCTGCCGAGGCGTTCGCGACCGCCGTCGAACGGTGGCGCGCCGACGGCGTCCCGCCCAACCCCGGCGCCTGGCTCACCACCACCGCCAACCGCAGGGCCATCGACCGGATCCGGCGCGAGAGCAAGCGCGACGACAAGCACGAGGAGGCTCGGAAGGTGCACGACGACACCCCGCCCGAGCCCGTGGGCGTCATCGACGACGACCGGCTCCGGCTGATCTTCACCTGCTGCCACCCGGCGCTGGCGATGGAGTCGCGGGTGGCGCTGACGTTGCGCATGGTCGGCGGACTCGCGGTGCCCGAGATCGCCCAGGCCCTGCTCGTCGCCGAGAGCGCCGTGGGACAGCGGATCACCCGTGCGAAGGCCAAGATCAAGGCCGCGCGCATCCCCTACCGCGTGCCGTCCGCCGAGGACCTGCCCGCCCGCGTCTCCGGTGTGCTCACCACCCTGTTCCTCGTGTTCAACGAGGGCTACCTCGCCACCGGGCCCGGCACCGACCCCCTGCGGCACGACCTGACCGCCGAGGCGATCCGGCTCACGCGCCTGATCCGCGGCCTGCTGCCCGGTGACGGCGAGGTCACCGGGCTGTTGGCGCTCATGCTGCTCATCGACGCACGGCGGGCCGCACGGGTCTCGGGCGGCGAGCTGGTCGCCCTCGACGAGCAGGACCGCGGTGCCTGGGACAGGGCGTTGATCGCCGAAGGCCACGGCCTCGTGCGCGAACGCCTCGCGTCGGGCGTGGCTCCCGGGCGGTACCAGATCCTCGCCGCGATCAACGCCGTGCACACCTCCGCCCGCGACATGCGCGACACGGACTGGTCGCAGGTCCTCGCCCTCTACGACCAGCTCGTCCGCCTCGACCCGTCCCCGATCGTCGCGCTGAACCGGGCCGTGGCGGTCGCCGAGCTCGACGGACCGGAGGTGGCGCTGGCGGCCGTCGACCGGCTCGGGGAGAGGCTGGACGGCTACCACGCCTTCCACGCCACCCGCGCCGACCTGTTGCGCCGGCTGGGCCGGAGCCACGAGTCGCGCGAGGCCTACGACCGGGCCATCGGCCTGGCGGGCAACACCGCCGAGACCGCGCACCTCACGCGCCGCCGTGACCAGCTGCGGAGCGACTGACCAGCGTGGTGTCCCGCGAGGCGCGGCTCCGTCCTGATAGGAAAGATCTCGTGGGCACACGACCTCGGTTCGACCTCGTCGGCAGGGCAGCGGGCCTGCTCGCGCAGCGGCTGCTGAAGCTCCCTCCCGCCATCTCGCGCGACGTGACCGTGGAACGGGATCTCCGGATCCCCACCCACGACGGGAAGACCCTGATGGCGAACCACTGGGCGCCGGCGGGCGGTGACGCGCCCACGGCCGTGATCCGGACGCCTTACGGGCGCACCGGACCGCTGGACTGGTTGTACGGGCGGGCCCTCGCCGAACGCGGCCTGCACGTCCTGACCGTCAGCTGCCGGGGCACGTTCGGCTCGGACGGCGACTTCCGCGCGATGCGGCACGAACGCGAGGACGGCCTCTCGGTCCTGAGCTGGCTCGGCGAGCAGCCCTGGGCCGGCGACGTGGTGCTGACCGGCAGCAGCTACCTCGGCTACACCCAGTGGGCCGTCGCGGCGGAGGCCCCCGTGCGGGTCAAGGCGATGGTGCCGCACGTGACGTCCTCGCGGCTGGCGCTGGCGTTCCTGCGGCCGGACCGCTTCGAGATGGAGACGCTGCTGGGCTGGTCGGTGAGCACGGCCACGCAGGAACGGCCGGGTGGCCTCTGGCGCGCGTTGCTCGGCATCGGCCGCAAGCGCGTCGAGTCGGCCATGAGCACGCTGCCGCTGGTCGACGCCGACACCGCCGCGCTCGGCCGGAAGTGGCCGTTCTACCAGGACTGCCTGCACCACGACCAGAACGACCCGTTCTGGGTGAACGAGGACCACTCCCCCGCGGTCGGCGACGTGACCGTGCCCGTCAGCTCGATCGCGGGCTGGTACGACATCTTCCTCGCCGACCAGCTCCGCGACTTCCAGGTGCTCAGGGCGGCCGGCCGGGAGGCGCACCTGACGGTCGGGCCGTGGTGGCACGCCCACGTCGGCGGGATGGCCGCGGTGCTCGCAGACACGATCGGCTGGGCCGCCGCCCACGCCCGCGGCACCGCACCACCGCGCAAGCCGCCGGTGCGGCTTTTCGTGATGGGCGTGGACGAATGGCGTGACTTCGACCAGTGGCCGCCCACCGGCCACCCCCACCGCCGCTGGCACCTCGCTCCCGGCTCGCTGGGTCCCACGCCCGGTCCGCAGGCGTCACCGTCGTCGTTCACCTACGACCCCGCCGACCCGACGCCGTCGTTGGGCGGCCCGAAGCTGGAGAGCCGCGGCGCGGGCCCCGTCGACAACCGCAAGCTCGAGGCACGCGACGACGTCCTGGTCTTCACGTCCGCCGTGCTCGACGCCGACGTGGAAGTCATCGGCGAGGTCAGCGCGGAGGTGTGGCTGCGCGCGGACCGCCCGTCCTGCGACCTGTTCGTCCGTCTGTGCGATGTGGACGGACGCGGCAGGTCCCTGAACGTGTGCGACGACCTGGTGAAGGTGCGGCCGGACGGCGTCACGAAGGTGACCGTCGAGCTGTCACCGACCGCGCACGTGTTCCGGCGCGGGCACCGGATCCGGGTGCAGGTGTCGGGCGGGGCGTTCCCGCGGTTCGCCCGCAACCTCGGTGACGGCGGGCCCGCGAACTCCGCGACGGGACTGGTGCCCACCACGGTGGAGGTCTTCCACGACGCCGACCGCCCGTCCGCGATCCTGCTGCCGCAGAAGTGACTCCGGCCGACGTGGCTCACTTGCGCGGCGGCGCGAGGCAGAACCTGGCGTAGTAGACGAACGCCCTGGAGCCGGTCCAGTTGGGCAGTTCCAGCTGTTCGCCGCCCGTCAGGATCTTGTCGCCGTTCGTGTCGCCCTTCTGGATCGCCTTGGTGTAGACGGTCTTCCCGTACTGAGTCCACTGTGCACCGGTGAGCACGTCGGTGCCGAACCGTCCGGCGAGCAGCCGGGCCGCGTAGTCCACGATCGCCTCGACGGTGGGCTCGCCGGCGTCGGAGAACTGGGGCCGCGGCACCCGTGAGCCCTTCTTCTCGGCGTCCGTCATCGCCGAGAACGCGACGTCGCAGGCCACGTCCTTGAGGATGTCCCGGGCGGCCTCGGCCAGCTCGTCCTTGACTGACTGGCCTGTCCGCACGGAGTTCGCGGCGGTCTGGGCCTGGCTCTGCACGATCGCCTGGTCGGCGTCGGCCGCCTGGTGGATCTTCTGGATCTCGGCGAGTCCGCGCCTCATGCTTTCGAGCGCGCCCACCTTCGCCTGGTCGGCACTGGACTTCGGCGCGTTGCGGAGCAGGTCGTCCACCTCGGTGCCCAGGGTTCCCAGATCGGTGGAGCCGCGCAGGATGTCGTCCGCGACAGGTGCGCGCTGGATCACGACGTCCGCGCTGCTCGTCCAGGACGTCGACGGCGGGCACTTCGCGGCTGTCACGAACACGAGGAGGAGCGAAAGGCCCAGTGCCGTCGTCGTTCTCGTCCGTGGAGGAGGCATGTCGCTCACCTCATCGCCGCACGGATGGCCTCGGCCATGCGGTCGCGCTCCACCGCGTTCTTCGGCGAGGCATTGGTTGTGGTGCGACTCGCGAGCACACCGATCTCGCGGACCGCTCCGTCCGCGCCCGAGATGACGAGGGTCGGTGGCATCAGGAGTTTCGGCGGTCCGCCCACCTCGACCCTCGCGATCTCCGGCAGCCCGCCGAAGTCCTCCTGCTCAACCAGCTCGCCGAGCTTCTCGGGCAGACCGGCGACGGGGTCGGGCGCGCCGGCCTTGCCCAGCGCCCAAGTCATCACCTTCACCACGTCGGTGACGTTCAACGGCGTGAACACGAGGCGCTTGGTGGTCAGCACGAGGTCACCGCCCACCGAGGTGAACCCGCCGGGCCGGAACGACGCCACGACACGTGTGACTTCGGCTTCGCCGTCGGCCATCACCACGGGCAACGCGTTCTTGCCGCTCCCGCCGAGGAGGCCTCCGAAAGCATCGAGCACGGACATGGCGTCCTCCCTGCTACGGCTCGTACCTCCCTCTCGCACTACTGCGTTGCGCGGTTACAGCGTTCACCCGAATGCCGCAGCCCGGGTCAGGCGGGGCACATCGCCATCAGCACCGTCGACCGCCTCATGTAGGCGACCGCCACCACCGTGACGTGCACGGACACCTCACCGAGCACCGCGCCGAGGGCCGCTGCGATGTCACGGGCCGTGCGCTGCGGCGAGCTTCCTCGCCACACCACGACCTCGACGGAGATCTCGTCCCCCGGCGTCACCTCGACGCTGTGCACGGCCGGGTGACACAGCGCGGTCTGCTCCACGAGCGACAGTCGCTCGTCCTCGGACATCGGCGTGTGCAACTGGACGACTCGGTGGCTGCGGCTGGACAACGGACACTCCTCAAGCGACTGGTGCGGGTAACGGCCATGACCACGGCGACGGCGGATTCGTCACGCTCGTTCACCGAATCGAGGTACTCCGAGCAGCCTCAGGTAGGCGAGCAGGGGTTGTGAGTGGCTGTGCAGGTTGGCCACGGGGTACGCCTGCATCGCGGTGCCGAAGTCGGGCAGCGCCCACGTCTCGCCGGGGCGGTCGCTGTCCGGGGCGAGGTAGCAGTCCGGGCCCGAGAGCGTGCCCGGCCAGATGTCCGGGTAGGCGGTCGTGTGTGCGTGCAGGGTCATGCGGCGCCACTCGTCCCAGGCCAGGTCCTGGTCGTACAGCGAGGCCGCCCAGACCAGGGTCATGTTGACCGAGAACCACACCTGGCCGTGCGTGTCCCCGGGGACTGGCCAGCGGTGACGGGCGCCCAGGGGTGAGTCGGCGCGGCAGGTTTCGTCGATGGTCCCGAGCAGTGCGCGGGCCTGCTCCGGGGTGGCGGCGCCGCAGAGGATCGCCCACGGCTGCACTTCCAGCCACAGGTCGTTCTCGCCCACGACGTGACCGCCGGGGCCGTGGGCTCGGCGGAACCAGCGGCCGTTCCACTCCTCCGCCACGAGCGCGCGGAGGTCGGTCGCGAGGTCGCGGGCCTCGGTGGCTGTCGCGGGGTCGTGCAGGCGGTCGGCGAGGTCCGCGTAGAACGGGAGCACCCAGGCGGCCATGGCCGAGTTCAGGACCGACTCTCCGCGTTCGATCATCAGGTCTCGGTCCACTCCGGACTCCGTGATCGCCAGGTCGTTCCAGTCCGCGTTCAGGATGCGGACGTGGCCGTGCTCGCCTGTGCCCACCTCGTCCACGAAGAACCTGAACTGACGTCTGAGGTTCTCGGCCAACGGAACCGGGTCGGCGTGGTGGCCGGGGTGGTAGGGCACGGGCGAGGCGAACGCGTCTAGGTCGCCCGTCACGGCGGCGTACTCGGCGGCCAGCCAGAGGGCCCACAGGTTCTGGTCGGACGGGCGGAACAGCTGCGTCCACGGCTGTTTGCGGCCGTCGAGTGCGTACGGCAGGTCGCCGTCGGGGCTGCCCCACGCACAGGTGTTGCGCAGCACGGACAACGCGAGGTCTGGTTCCCAGTGGACCAACGGCAGCGCGTGCTGCAGCGGATCCCTTGCGGCGCCGTTGAAACCGTGGCGGAACGAGTAGGCGGAGCCCTGGTTCAGGGTGTGGCCGCCGAGCACACCGTCCACGCACGCGGCGCCGGTGAGCAGTGCGGCGTGCCACGGGATCTCGGCCGCCACCTCCGGCACACGTGCGGAGACCGGGTTCGGGAGACGCCGGCGCAAGCCCTCCAGGCTTTCCCGGTAGATCGCCTCCGGGTCAGCGGGACCGTCCGGCAGGCCGAACCGGAACCACGCGATCACCCGCTCCCCCGGCGGTATCTCGAGGGCGACGCCCACCCTCAGCAGCCCGGTGGTGGTCTCGGCCCGTTCGCCGCCGAAGTTCTCCAGCGCGACGACAGGTGGGTCCGGCGGGGCGTCGCCGCGCGTCGGGCCGAACTCCAGGTTCACCTCGCGCGGCCGCACCTCCCACTCCTCGGTCAGCTCTCCGCGCAGCAAGGTGCCGCCGTGGTTGACCACCTCGACCCTGATCAGCACCCACGGCACCTCGCCCTCCGGGCAGAGGACCGTGCGCTCGACGTCGCCGGCCTCGACGCGGAAGAACGTCGGGCCGAACACCTTCACCGAAGCGGAGTCCGTGGCCAGCGCGCCGAACCGGGCGACGCCGGTGCGTTCGGCGAGCCACCGGCAGCCGAGGTGCTCGTCCCACACGCCGGTCAGCCCGTCGCTGTCGGCCACCAGGGTGATCCGGCGGTTGCCCACGTGCACCCAGTGCCGCGACGTCGGCGGGTCGATCACCGGGTCCCACAGCCGGGGGCCTGCCCGGTACTCGAACGCGGGCAGGCCCTCGGCGGTCGTCCACTCCCCGAACGCGCTCACGCAGGAAAGCGTTGCGGCAGAACCCTCACACGGGCAATCGTCCGTTCAGCGCCAGAACCTCCTGCGACGCTCCGGTTCGGCGGTCTTGCCCGCCACGAACTCCCGCAGCACCTCCAGCGTCCGCTCCCACAACCGGTCGACGTCCCCGCCGGCCGTGATCTCCGCGAGCAGGGCGCGCACCGGCTCGTACGCCGGTCCGGTGCGGCCGGCGACGAGGATGCCGAGCCTGCTGGCCAGGTCCGCGAGCAGGTCACGGCGTTCCCACGACGGCAGCGCCGCGTCCTGTTCCAGCCGCCCGATCTCCCGCGTCACGACCTCGCGCAGGTCCGCCGGCTCGACAGCCGGAGGCATCGATCCGGGCGCGGCGATCGGCGCCTGCTTGGGCGCCGCCCCGCGGGGAGCCGAACGGGAGCGCATGGCCTGCGGCGCGGGCGGGGGCATCGCCGCGTCGAACGAGGCCGGTGCGGCCGCGAACGGCGCCGGAGCGGCGGCGAACGCGGGTGCTCCTCCGGCGAACATCGGGGCGCCAGGGGCCTGAGGCTCCCAGCCCGCCGGCTGTTCGACCGGCTGCACCACGCGATGCACCGAACCGTCGGACACCACGCGCTCGTCCACCGCGACGAACGCGGTGAAGCGGCACAGCACACCGAACCGCAGCGACGTCTCCACGATCGACGACTCCAGCGTCCGGTCGCCCGCCGAGTACCGGTCCTCCAGGTCGCGCAGCGCGGCACGGGCCCACTGCGAGCGGACGGCCGGCGACGTGTGCTCGCGCACCGCCACCGTCTCCTGCCACTCCGCACCGTCGCGGGAACGGCCGCGCACGGTGTAGGACTCCGGCGCCGCGCCGCGGTACCGGCCGAACGCCACCAGCGGCACGCCCGGATAGACGGCCGTGGGCAGGCGCGGCAGGTCAGAGCCGGGCGACACCACGACGTCGGTGACGACCGGCGCGCCGATCCGCCGCTGGATGTGGGTCATCGCCTCGTCCAGCCGGTCCTCGCTCTCGACCAGTTCGCAGCGGCCCGCCCCGGCGGCGGCCAGCCTGCCGAGGAAGCCCGCGTTGACGGCCGTGTCGATGCCGACGGCGTGGATCCGCGTCCGGTTGATCAGCGGACCGATGTCGCGCAGCATCTGGTCCTCGTTGCCGACCTGGCCGTCGGTGACCAGCACGAGGACCGGGTCGCGGCCCGGACCGGCGTCCGCCAGCGCGCTCAGGCCCTGCCGCAGCGGTTCGTACATCTCGGTGCCGCCGCGCGCCCGCACGGCCGCCAGGTGCTCGACGGCGCGGAAGCGGTGCCGGTCCGTGGCCGTGACCAGTCCCGAGCCGAGCTCGGACGGCCGTTCCACCCGGTCGTCGAAGGTGATCACGGAGAACGTGTCGTCCGCGGTCAGCGTGTCGACGATGCGGGCCGCGGCACGCCTCGCCGCGACCATCTTCCAGCCCGACATGCTGCCGGAGCGGTCGAGCAGCAGCACGACGTCGCGCGGGCGGACCGGCGCCTCGGACTCGGGCGGCAGGACCGTCAGCTGGTAGGTGCCCTCACCGCTGTCGTCGACGTCGGGCACGCACACGACCGCCGACGAGTTCCCCTTGTACGCCAGGCGGAGCACGAAGTCGCGGTCGACCTTCTCCCCCGGCGCGATCGAGACCGTGCTGCCCTCGGTGACCACGGTGTGCAGGCTCGACCGCACCTCACCGAGCTCCAGCCCGGCAGGATCGATCTCCACTCCGATGGCGAGCCGCACGGGGTTCGGGAAGCCCGGCAGCAGCACCGGCGGCGTGATCCGCGAGGCGTCCGGCACCACGTCGGTGTCCTGCGCGTGGCCGTCACCGACCGACGGACCCTCCAGCGGCGTGCCCGGCACGTAGCGGGGCGCCACCACCAGCGGGAACCGGAACGTGGCCGCGCCGTCCTCGAACACCAGCGGGCCGACCAGGGTCAGCTCGACCTTCACCCGTTCCCCCGCGGGGATGTTGCCCACGCGCATGGTGAAGACGTCAGGCCGTTCCTCCTCCACGATGGACGCCCTCTTGCCCGCTGCGATCGCGTCGTCGTACGTCTGACGGGCCTGGGCGCGTTCCTGCAGGTCGGCTTCCACGGTGCGGTCGCCGGCGGTCATCTTCATGCCGGTGACGGCGGCGCGGTCCGGCAGCGGGAACACGTAGGTCGCTTCGAGAGCGGTGTCGTGGGTGTTCACGAACCCGGCCTCCAGCACCACCCGGCCGACCAGACCGGTGACGGAGGCGCGCACGTCGAGGTGCTCCAGCGGCAGGTTGCCGCGCTCGGTGCGCAGCGCGCCGACACCCGCGTCCTCGGTCGTCCGGCCGACGCGCTCGGCCTCCGCGGCCTTCATCGGGGCGACGGACAAGGTCATGACGGTTCCCTTTCGTTGAGCAGGCCACGGGCGGTGAGCAGGTCGAGCAGTGGCCGGGCGGCCGCGGCGATGTCCGCGCGGTCGGCGGCGGTCGGCGTCCCCGGCACGAGGACGACGGCACCTCCCCCGAGCGCGACGCCGTTGAGGGCGGACGCCGGGACGGGCGCGGGGGGCGGGGCCGGTGCGGCGGCGGGCTCGGCCCAGAACCTGGGGCGAACGGCCTCCGGCGCAGGTGCCTCACCGGACGAGAGCAGGTGTTCCGGCACGCGGGCGATGGCCGCCAGCGTGGTGTCGGTGGCGCCTGCGAGCTCGGCCTGGATGTCGGCCAGCGTCCTCCCCTGCGACTGAAGTCTCTTCACCGCCACCAGCTGGAACAGGTGACGCTGCTCGTACAAGGCCGTGCGGCCGCGCATCGCCGAGGGTCTGTCGACCAGCCCCGTCGTCGCGTACCAGCGGACGGCCCGCCGGTCGGGAACGTCCCGGACGCGGCCGTTGGGCGCGCCCCGGTACTCCGCCGCCAACGCGGCGGAGACGCGGTCCAGCAACTCGTCGAGCGTCCACACACCACGATAGTGACACTGCAACCGTGACAGTGTCAACGTCGAAACCTGATGATGTTCACGCCCGGTAGCCGGGTACCGTCCAGCGCGTCCGCGTGCCCCTGTTAGCCCCCCGACATGAGGACGGAGAGCACGAGTGACCACGGACGAGATCGGCACTTTGGCCGATCACAGCGCCGAGTTAGGCCGTTTGACGACCAAGAAGGCCCAGATCCACTACGCGCTGGAGCACATGCCGCGCGGTGGCACGGTCGAGGACGTCCGGCGCTGGCTGCACAAGCAGGGCCAGGTGGTACCCACCAGCTCCCACGCCAGGGTGATCGTGAACGAGTGGCGCGCCCGCAACGGCATGACCGACACGGGCGGCCACGCGCTGCTCACGCCGGAGCTGATCGCGGAGCTCGACAAGGCGGAGGCCCCCTCCCCCGCGGCGCCCGAGACTCCCGCGGCGGAGCCGTCCGAGCCCGCCGGCGCCAAGGGCTTCTACTTCGTGGCGCTGATGAGCATCGGCGTCAGCGTCGACACCTCGTGGCGGTTCTTCGAGCAGCGCCTGGGCATCACCGACGTCGTGGAACGGGTCGTCCTGTTCTCTGTCATGGAAGCGGCGCTCGTGGCGTGCGGCTGGGCGATGCGCGGCGGCGTGCGCCAGAACGGCCGTCCCGGTCCCGCCCGGCTCGTGGCGTGGGCGCTGACGGCGTTCGCCGCGTTCGCGGCCTTCAGCCTGTCCGGCCCGGTCGCCGGTGCCGCCCGAGTCCTGCTCGGCCCGGTCCTCGGCCTCGTGATGCTGCACCTCGCGCTCGGCATCGAGATCCGCGCGTCACGCCAACGCACGACCACATGGGCACGCATCGGCCGTGAGATGCGAGAGCGCATGTTGTCCCTGCTCGGCCTCGGCGACGACGGCCGCGACGCCCTGGCGCGCACCCGTGACAAGGCGGCCCTGCGCGCCGCGAAGCTGTCGGTCGCCAGCCGCTGGACGCCGCGCCGCAAGGCCCGTCTGCGCAAGGCACTGCACGCGTCGCACGTCGCGCACGACCCGGCGCAGCGCGATCGGATGCTGCGCGAGCTCGGGGTGCTGCAGCACGCCGACGCGCTGGCGAACACCACCCAGCCGTCGCCGTGGTGACTCCGGCCCTCATCTCCGACACCGCGCTCGCCGGGGAGATCACCGCCCTGATCAACCGCGTGTACGCCGGCGCGGAGGAAGGGATCTGGCTCGACGGCAAGGGCCGGACCTCCGAAGAGGAGGTCGCGGGGCTCATCGCCGCCGGGCAGATCGCGGTGGTCCGCTCTGGCGAGCGCATCGTGGGTTCCGTGCGCGTCCATCAGCTCGAGGACGGCGCGGGCGAGTTCGGCATGCTCGTCGCCGCACCGGAGGAACGCGGCACCGGCATCGGCCGCGACCTCGTGTCGTTCGCCGAGGACTGGGGCCGGGAGCAGGGCGCCGCGGAGATGCAGCTGGAGCTGCTCGTTCCGCAGGGGTGGGCTCACCCGGTGAAGGAGTTCCTCCGGGGCTGGTACACGCGCATCGGTTACCAGGTGGTGCGCAAGGACAGTCTGGAGAGCGCCTATCCGTTCCTGGCGCCGCACCTCGCCTGCCCGTGCGACTTCCTGGTCTTCCGCAAAGATCTCGTTCCCAGTACGTGAACTCTCAACCGGTTCGATCGAGGTGCGAGGTACCGTCCGCCCTCTGAGCCGAGTTTGAGGAGACGAACCGTGCGTCGTCGTATGCGTGGCACCGCCGTGGCCGCGATCGCGCTGACCAGCCTCATGGTGGTGAGCGCCTGCGCGAAGGACTCCGGTGGTGGTACCGCTCCCACCGGGTCGACGGGCGGCTGCGAGTTCGCCGAGCCGCCCGCCGCGTCCGTCGCGTCGAGCACCAGCGCCGTCAGTGGCGACAAGGTCGACGGCAGTGCGTTGAAGATCGGTCTGGCCTACGACATCGGCGGCCGCGGTGACGCGTCGTTCAACGACCTCGCCGCCGCCGGGTTCGACCAGGCCATCAAGGACATGGGCGTCAAGAAGGAGAACACCCGCGAGCTCTCCGCGGCTCCGAACGAGGACGAGTCGGCGAAGCAGACCCGCCTGCGTCAGCTCGCGACCGAGGGCTTCAACCCGATCGTCGGCGTGGGCTTCGCCTACACCGAGTCGCTGCGGGTGGTCGCGCCGGAGTTCCCGAACGTCAAGTTCGGCCTCGTCGACTCCGCTGTGGACGGTGCGGCCAACGTGACGCCGCTGGTGTTCGCCGAGCAGGAGGGCGCGTTCCTCGCGGGCGTCGTCGCGGCGTACCAGAGCAAGAAGTGCCACGTCGGGTTCGTCGGCGGCGTGGACATCCCGCTGATCCAGAAGTTCGAGGCGGGCTACAACCAGGGCGCGAGGACCGCGGCGCCGAAGGTGACGATCGACAAGAAGTACATCACCCCGGCCGGCGACTTCACCGGGTTCCAGGACCCGCCCAAGGGCCAGGAGGCAGCGAAGGGCCTGATCGACAAGGGCGCCGACGTCGTCTACCCGGCCGCGGGCGCGTCCGGCATCGGCGTGTTCGCCGCGGTGAAGGAGGCGGGTGTGCTGGCGATCGGCTGCGACGCCGACCAGTACAACCAGCCCGCGCTCGCGGCCAACCGCGACGTGATCGTGGCGTCGAGCCTCAAGCGCGTGGACGTCGCCGTCTACGACTTCTTCCACGCCGCGGCCAAGAACGACCTCGGGTCGCTGCCCGAGGTGTTCGACCTGAAGTCGAACGGCATGGGCTACGCGACGTCGGGCGGCAAGATCGACGCGAAGCTGCAGGGCATCCTCGAGGGCTACAAGCAGCAGATCATCGAGGGCAAGATCAAGGTCGCCGACCAGGTGTAGCGGCCGGACGGGTTGCGCGTCCTGGTCGGCACCCCGTGGTTCGATCAGGACATCTCATCGGGCTGACCTGCGGAAGTGCGACTCCTGCAGGTCGGTCCGGGTCCGTTGAGGACCGTTGAACCGCGCCATCAAGCGAGGGCGAGAGCGCGCACTTAGCGTTGTGGCATGACCCTGATCTTCTCCAGCCTCGTCGACGCACCCCTGGACGAGGTGTTCACCTGGCACGAGCGGCCCGGCGCGATCCAGCGGCTCACACCGCCTTGGCAGCCGATCTCGGTCATTCACGAGGCAAGCAGCCTCGACGGGGGTCACGCGGTGCTGGGACTCCCGCTGGGACTGCGCTGGAGCGCCCGGCACACGGGATACGCGCCGCCAAGCCGCTTCGTCGACGAGCTCGACTCCGCGCCGTTGAGCTGGGCTCTCAAGTGGAGGCACACCCACGAGTTCGAGGCGGAGGGGAGCCGGACGCGGATGACGGACCGGGTCGACACCCCCGTGCCCGGTGCGCTGCTGCGATCCATGTTCGCCTACCGGCACCGTCAGCTCGCCGCCGACCTAGCCTCGCAGGCCGCCGCGAAGGCAGCGGGCGCCAGGCCGATGACGGTCGCGATCACGGGCAGCAGCGGGTTCGTGGGAAGCGCGCTCTGGTCGTTCCTCAGCACCGCGGGACATCGAGTGGTGAAGCTGGTGCGCCGCTCCCCCGAGAACCCGGACGAGCGGCGTTGGGGCCCTTCACGCCCCGCACCGGATCTGCTGTCCGGAGTGGACGCGGTGGTGCACCTGGCGGGTGCATCGATCGCCGGGCGCTTCACAGAGTCGCACCGCCGGAAGATCCGCTCCTCCAGACTCGGGCCCACCCGTGCGCTCGCTGACCTGGCCGCGGCCGCCGGTGTGCCCGTGTTCGTCAGTGCTTCGGCCATCGGGTTCTACGGTGCCGACCGCGGCGACGAGGAACTCACGGAGGACAGCGAGCGCGGTGAGGGTTTCCTGGCCGACGTGGTGGCCGAGTGGGAGGCGGCCACCGCTGCGGCATCAGCGGCCGGTGTACGAGTCGTCAACGTGCGCACAGGGCTGGTGCAGTCCCCCAGCGGAGGCACCTTGCGCCTGTTCCACCCGCTGTTCTCCGCCGGGCTGGGCGGGCGACTCGGTGACGGGCGGATGTGGCAGTCGTGGATCGGCATGGACGACCTCGTCGACATCTACCACCGCGCGCTCTACGACGACTCGCTCAGCGGCCCGGTGAACGCGGTCGCGCCCGCGGCCGTGCGCAACCGCGACTACACGGCCACGCTCGCGAAGGTGCTGCGCCGCCCTGCGGTGCTTCCTGTGCCGTCCTTCGGGCCGCGGCTGCTCCTGGGTGAACAGGGCGCCAGGGAACTGGCGGAGGCGAACCAGCTGGTTCGTCCCGCCGCGCTGGCCAAGGCCGGCCACGCGTTCCGGCATCCAGAGCTGGAGCCGGCTCTGCGCCACCTCCTGGGGCGCGTCGAGTCCTAGCCCGAGTTGCGTCGGTTCTGAGTCGATTTTATGCTTCGGGTGCGCGTCGTGCTCCACCCACCGAAGGTCGTACCTCATGCCCGAGCTCTCCCGTCTTCCCCGGCCCGTGACCGAGTCGTGGGACTGGCAGCTGTCCGGCCTGTGCCGAGGCATGGACAGCACCTACTTCTTCCACAAACCCAACGAACGGGGCAGCGCACGAGAAGAGCGGGAAGCCGCGGCCAAGGCGATCTGCCAGAGGTGCCCCGTGATGCAGAAGTGCCGTGAGCACGCACTCGAGGTGCAGGAGACCTTCGGCATCTGGGGCGGACTGGGAGAAAGCGAACTGCGGGCGATGCTCAGCGCGCAGTACCGCCGCAGGCGGCCGTGACCTACACGCCCCGCGCGGTGGCGGCGATGCTGGGAATCGCCCCGACGACGCTCAGAACCTGGGACCAGCGTTACGGCCTGGGCCCTTCGCAGCGCAGCGAAGGAGGTCATCGCCGCTACCAGGAATCCGACGTGAAGCTGCTCGGGCGGATGATCGCGCTGATTTCCCAAGGCATCGCGCCGGCCGCCGCGGCCGAACTCGCCCGTCAGCAAGCTGTCTCCAAGCCCTTGCGGACACGGTTGCCACCGGACGACGACACCGTGCGAGCCGCTCGGCGCGGGTTCATCATGTCCGCGAACAGACTCGATGAAGCCTCGATGCTCGATCTGGCCGGCAAGCTCGTCGCCGACCACGGCGTCGTCGCCGCGTGGGACTCCGTGTTCGTGCCCTGCATGACCGAGTTGGGCAACACGATCGCCGAGCGTGGCAGTGGGGTCGAGATCGAGCACCTGGCGAGCGCGAGCGTCTTGCAGGCCCTGCGAGACGTACCGCGGTCGACCATGGTCGGCGTGCCGGCGGCACTGCTGTCGACGGCGCCCGAGGAACACCACGTGCTGGCCTTGGAAGCTCTCGGCGCGGCATTGTCCGAACAGGACTGCTCGTGGCGCAGCCTTGGCGCGCGGGTGCCTGCTCGCGCGTTGTGCGACGCCGTGGCGACTCTGCGGCCGGGTGTCACGCTCGTCTGGGCACACCGCGCCGACCTGGCCGCGGAGGTTCCCCTGAACGAGTTGCACGCGCGGTCCGACACGGTGCTCGCGGCCGCGGGGCCAGGCTGGGCGGACGTGGAGCTGCCGTCGTTCGTGCGGCGGCCAGCGACGCTGACGGACGCCATCGAACTGGTGCTTTCTCGCACCTCGCTTTAGGAATCGCCAGCGCCGAGGGCCCACGGCGAACGCTGCGGTGCGGCCACTCGGGATTCTACGGAGGTCAGGCTGTGAACTCTCACCACGGCGACCAACCCGTGCTGATCACCTCAGCGGCACCGTCCCACCAAGAGCAACTCGCGGCCAGACGACGCAGGTACGCCATCATGATGAGCCTTCGCATCCCGTGCATCGTGCTCGCCGTGGTGTTCGCGAAGATCTGGTGGCTCGCGCTCGCCCTGATACTGCTTTCGGTTCCGCTGCCGTGGGTGGCCGTCCTCATCGCCAACGACCGGCCGCCGCGCAAGGCGGAGACACCGGAGCGCCTGCGGCCGTTCCGCCGCGCGCTCACGCCCGGAGCTGAGAACATCGACCGCCGATGAAAGACGATCCTCAGCTACGGCGGCAAATGCGTTCGTGGTCGAGCGTTCCCCCCACGAACTTGCTTACCGTGACATGAAGGACGGTTGGTTCACTGCCCGCAGTGTCTTCATCGAGGCTGTGGGTCCGGCGTTCTGGGAGCGGAAGTCATGAGTGCCATCACCACGCCGACGAAGCCGGCCAACGCGGCCGCGCGCGTCGC